>PLZZ01000080.1:4072-7228 GCA_003153585.1 Acidobacteriota bacterium
GCTTGGTCCTTTGGACTCATACTCGCGTCACCATGGTGGCTCTGATTCTGCACTCACTAAGGTTTCAGAATCGACAGAAAAATCTAGCTCCCAATTGTCGGTGGACTTTCGCGGCTTTGCAGATAGAATGTGCCTTCTGAACGGCGCTCTAGAGTGCGTACTCTTTTTGCTGCCTGGCGCTCCTCGTCAGAATATTTTCGCGTTCAAATTTGGTCCGAAGTCTAAGCGAATGGATTCTTCTGCGTCATACATCAAGAGTTTTTTGCCCGGGCCTCGCTTCGCTGCGAATCTTGAGACGCTCTTGTCGGAGACTCGTTAATGATTGTCGGCGTTCCCCGTGAAAGCTTTCCTGGGGAGCTGCGCGTGGCGCTAACGCCGGCAGTGGTTCCAGGTCTCGCAAAAGCGGGCCTTGAAGTTGTATTGGAGGCGGGCGCAGGCGTGGGAGCCGGCTATCCCGATGCTGATTATGTCTCGAAGGGCGCCAAGATACTCCCCCAGCGCGCCGAAGTGTTCCGCACCGCGGACATCGTCGTTCAGGTGTTGTGCTATGGCTCGAATGATAAGTCCGGGAAAGGCGATCTTCCGCTTTTCCGCCGCGATCAAATTCTAATTGGATTTCTGCGGCCTCTTGGCAGCCTTGAAACGGTACAGGAAATTGCCGCGGCGGGCGTCGCTTCCTTCTCCTTGGAGCTGATGCCGCGAACGACGCGCGCGCAAAGCATGGACGCGCTTTCCTCTATGGGCACCATATGCGGCTACAAAGCGGTGTTGATCGCCGCCGACACTCTGCCCAGAATCTTTCCTATGCTGACGACTGCTGCTGGCACGATTACGCCTGGACGAGTTTTCATAATCGGCGCGGGAGTTACGGGACTTCAAGCCATCGCCACCGCGCGCAGGCTCGGAGCTGTTACGTCTGCATACGACATGCGGCCAGCTGCCAAAGAGCAGGTCCATAGCCTGGGCGCGAGATTCGTCGAGCTTCCGATCGAAGCAACGGATGCGCAGGATGCCGGCGGATATGCCCGCGCGCAGGGAGAAGACTTTTACCGCCGCCAGCGGGAACTTCTCGCTCGCGTGGTAGCGGAAAGTGATGTCGTGATCACCGCTGCCGTGATTCCCGGCCAGAAGTCGCCCGTGCTGGTCACCGGGGAAATGGTGGCGCGCATGGCGCCGGGCTCCGTGATAGTTGATTTGGCTTCCGAGCGCGGCGGAAACTGCGAACTCACTAAGACCGGTGAAGTGGTGATCGAGCACGGCGTCAGCATCATCGGCTGGATCAACATCGCCGGGCGCGTGCCTTACCATGCCAGCCAGCTCTACGGACGCAACCTCAGCGCGTTTCTATTGCATTTGGTGCAGGACGGCAAGCTGCGGCTGAACCTTGAGGACGAAATCATTCGCAGCACGCTGGTCACCCGGCAAGGTGAAATCGTCAACCCGCGTGTTCGCGAGTTTTACGCGTTGCCGGCCCTCGCGGCGCTACCAGGAGGACACTAGAAGATGAAATTAGATTTAATGACGGATCTGTATGTTTTTATGCTCGCAGCTTTCATCGGATTTGAAGTGATCCGGCGCGTATCACCTCTACTCCACACTCCGCTGATGTCGTTGACGAACGCGTTGGACGCCATCGCCGTTGTCGGCGCCATTCTTCTCGTCGGGGCGCATAAGAGCACTCTATCGACGGTGCTCGGCACGATCGCAATCGTTGCAGCCACCAGCAACGTTGTCGGCGGTTTCCTGATTACCGACCGCATGCTCAAGATGTTCAAATCCAGCCGCGCTAAGAAACCGTGATCTAGATGCAGGCCTCCCAAAACATTATTGAAATCACTTATCTGGTGGCCACAGCGCTTTTCATTCTGTCGCTGAAATGGATGAGCTCGCCCAGCACCGCGCGGCACGGCGTGTGGGCCGGCGAGTTGGGGATGGTTCTCGCAATTGCGGGGACACTGCTGAATCACGGGATTGTGGACTACAAGTGGATTGCGATCGCTCTCGTGTTGGGCACGATCATTGGAGTTCCGCTCGGGATGGTGCAAATGACCGCGGTGCCGCAGCGAACCGCGCTCAGCCACGCGTTTGGAGCGCTTTGCGTCACGCTCGTCGGTACTTCCGAATTTTATCTTCGCGGCACGGACGTTTCGCGATTCACCATGTCCGTTCTGTGCATGGAAGTGATTCTTGGGTCGCTCACGTTTACCGGCAGCCTGATGGCGGCGGGAAAACTTCAGGAAGTTTTGCCGCAGCGGCCAATTACCTATAAGGGACAGAACGTGGTTAACCTTGGCGTTCTGGCGATCGCTGTCGGACTCGCAGCCTACGTTGTAATTCATCCCGGACACCCGCACGTGTTCCCTTTCATCGTGGGGATTCCTCTTCTGTTCGGCGTGCTGATGATTATTCCGATTGGCGGCGCGGACATGCCTACGGTGATTTCTCTCCTGAATTCCTACGCCGGACTTTCCGCGGCAGCGATGGGATTCGTTCTCGATAGCAAACTGCTGATCGTGGCTGGGGCGCTCGATGGCGCTTCCGGCTTTATTCTGTCTTTGAATATGTCGAAGGCCATGAACCGTTCGTTCTCGAACGTGCTGTTTGGAGCGTTCGGGCAGGAACAGCCGGCAGGCGCTGCCGCGCAGGAAACGCGCAACGTGCGGAGCGCCAGCGCCGAAGAGGCTGCCGCGATTCTTTCCGCGGCAAATAAGGTTGTGATCGTCCCGGGATACGGTCTTGCAGTGGCGCAGGCGCAGCACAAAGTGCGCGAGTTGTATGACGCGCTGACCAAGCGCGGGGTTGACGTGAAGTTCGGCATCCATCCGGTTGCGGGGCGCATGCCGGGGCACATGAATGTTNNGCGCTGGTGATCGGGGCGAATGACGTTACCAACCCGGCGGCTCGCACCGACCCGGGGAGCCCGATTTACGGGATGCCGATTCTCGATGTCGATAAGGCTCGAACGGTGATGGTGATCAAACGCGGGATGAGCCCGGGCTTCGCGGGAATCGACAATCCCCTTTACTACCTGGACCAGACGCTGATGCTTTTCGGAGACGCGAAATCTTTCGTGGGAGACATCGTTCGCGAACTCGGCAGCGCGGGCGATAATTAGCTCGCCAGCTTCATCAGCCGGCGCGCTAGCGCTGGTAGGGC
>PLZZ01000189.1 GCA_003153585.1 Acidobacteriota bacterium
CGCGACGGCAGGCAGCCGCGCGCACCCGCTGCGAATAAGCCCAGCGCTCTCCGCAACGGCGAGCCGCGTCTCGAAAGACCAATCGGCAATCATCCCCGTGGGCGCACCAGAGGCAGCCAGCGCAACCGGCCCTTTGTTTTCCAGCGCGTCGGTCACAACGGCTTCCAGGATTCCGCAGGAAGTGCGCAACGCCAAGTCATAGTCCTTTTGCTCGAGGGCGCGTCTGCTGTCGATGTAGGCTTGCTCGAGAACCGGCCGGAGCTCAGGGTTGTGAACGAATTCAAATCGGCGGGGCGGCGGCGCCTCCGATGATGCGGATACAACCGAGGATCCAGGAACGCCCGAGCCATCGCCCATTGCAGAGAGCGTGGCAACGGCTTGTTCAAGTACGCCGATCAACCGGGTGACGATCTCGGTTGGCGCCGCCCCCGTGGCGGCACGGCCGTCCGCTGAGCGCATCAAAAACGATTCGCTGAACGACCGTGCCAGCCAATGCGCCTTGCTGCCTCCGGACAATTGATTGACCGTGACCCCGCAGTCTTCCTGCCACGCGCGCGTGGCCGCCATCGCCGATGGATTGGATGGCTCAGCCGTCAAAGTGTCGCGAACCTGGCGCCCGCGCCGAATTAAACCATCCAGGTGGGCGAGGTAAGTTTCGATCTGCGTTCGTAAGTTCTCATCCATCCGCGTACCTTCCATCCCCCGCTCCTCGCCAAAATTCCGCTAAGCTCGCGGGCCAGGGCGAGTCTCGCCGTTGCGAACTACAGGCAGTGCTTGACAGCCCGTGGCGAGGCTGCTAAATTCCGCTCCGCAAGTGGTTCGGTTAGTGGACCAGTGTATCAAAGTTCCCAACTAACGAACGCACTTCCAAGCTCAGGGGCCGCATGAATGGGCTGTCGCAATTCTGCGGAAAAGAGTTGATCTGGAAGTGCTTCTCTAGCATTTAGGCCTTGATCGCGGAGGTATGCCGATGGCTGTGTCTCCAGCTTCTCTGATTCACCCTTCGCGTATTCCAAATCGATGGATTCAATTGACCGCGGGCATCGTTGCGATGATGGCCGTCGCGAACCTGCAGTATGCATGGACTCTCTTCACCAAGCCCATACAAGCGCATCTGCACGTCTCGCTGGAAGCTGTGCAATGGACCATTGTTTTATTCGTCGCTCTGGAAACCTGGCTCGTGCCGTTTGAAGGTTATCTGGTCGATCGAATCGGACCGCGGTTGATGCTGGGTTTTGGCGCGATCCTGGCCGGACTGGGCTGGATCGGCTCCGGCAAGGCCGAGACGCTTCACGCCCTCTATTTTTGGTACGGACTCGGTGGTATCGGAGCCGGTGCGGTCTATGGAGGAACGATTGGGAATGCGCTGAAATGGTTCCCGGATCATCGCGGTCTATGCGTCGGCTTGACTGCGGGAGCTTTCGGCATAGGCACGGCAACCACGATCGCTCCCGTTGCCGCTATGTTGCAAAAATCGGGCTACCAGCACACCTTCATTTTTTGGGGAATTATTCAGGGCGTTGTCGTACTGTTTGCTTCGCTTTTCGTTGCCAGGCCGCCGGCTGGCTGGACACCGCCAAACTGGAAAGAAAAAGAAGCGAAGATCAAAGCCAGAGTGAAAACCTCGGCTGTCGACATGACGCCGTGGCAGATGCTGCGCCAGCCGTCTTTCTACGTCATTTACCTGATGATGACCATGTTGGCCTTTGGGGGCATCGTGGTCACCGTGCAACTCAACCCCATGGCTTCCTCATACCACGTGGATAAAGTGGTGGTGCTCTGGGGCATGACCGCACTGGTGCTGGCCATCACCGTCGACCGCATCTTGAACGGGTTGACNNCTCGAAGCGTTCGCGGTGTATGCGCTGCTCCAATTAATCAGCCATCCAGTCTGGTTTGTCACGTTATCAGGTTTGTGTTTCTTCGCCTGGGGCAACATCTATTCTTTGTTCCCCTCCATCACCGGCGATCTGTTCGGAAACAAGTGGGCCACTACAAACTATGGCATCGTGTACACCGCCAAGGGCGTGGCTACGGCCTTCGCCGGGCCCGGCGCAGCCTGGCTCTTCGCCAAGACCGGTTCCTGGTCGAAGGTCTTTTGGGCCATGATTGTGTGCGACGTAATCGCGGCATTCATGGCTTTGCTGTGGCTGAAGCCTCTGGCAGCCCGCGTCGTAAGAAAATCGGAGCAATCTGCTTCGCTTGCCGATGCAACTCCCCCAATAAAAGCGAGTGCGTAGCGTAACCTAGGCCGGCAGCGGCTTTCCCCGTGTTTCCACTGCGAATGGAATCAGCAACAGCCCCAGAGCGAAAGCAATAGAAGTCATCGCAACCGGAATCCCTAGCGAGCCGAAATGCCGCACGCCAGCTCCCACCAGAAAGGTAATTCCAGCGCCGCCAAAGCGGGCAAACGATGTGGAAAAGGCGAAGGCGCTCGCTCGGCACTCCGTGGGGTATTGCTCGGGTAGCCAGAGTGTATAGACGGCGAAGTTGGCACCCCCCAACCCGAGAAAGAAAAGGCAAACGAAAAGCCATGGGAGCGCGCCCGGCCCCAGATAGAAAACCTTGCCGAACGTGACTGCAATAAAGACCATCATAAGAGTAAAGAAGATGGCGAGCGCACCCCGCCTTCCGACCAACTCGGCGAGCCGCGGCATCGCCAGGCAGCCGAGAATCGTGGCGAACGAGACCAGCATAATGCCCCAGGAAGCGAGTTGCGCTGCTTGCGGCGTGCTGCGTCCGCCGGCTTCGGCGAGCGACGTAATAGCAGACGGAACATATACGGTTCCGGCCCACAGACCGCAGATAGAGGCCAGCATCAACAGGGCATTCACAACTGTGCGGCGGCGCCAGGCAGCCGAGAACAGCGTCGCGAAAGGACGCCACACGGCCCAGGACCGTACAACACTTTCTTTCTTTTTCCAGGCAGCCGGTTCCGAAACACCGTGGCGAATCCAGGCCAGCAACAGTGCCGGAACACCGCCTACGATAAACATCGAGCGCCACCCAAAGCGGCTGCCGATGCCGTAGTTTGCCAGGGCGGCAAGAAATATGCCGACGTAGTAACCGGTGTGCATCAAACCTGCGCCCACGCGGCGACGACTCTCGGGCCACTCCTCCGCGACGAACGTCCCGCCCATGGCCCATTCCCCGCCAATACCCACGCCTGCGAGGAGGCGAAGAATAGCAAGTTGCCACACGCCGGTAACGAACGCGCTCAGAAAAGTGAACACCGAATACCACACGATGGTCAGCATAAGCGTGCGCACGCGACCGAACTTGTCACCGATCGGTCCCCAAAGAAACGCAAGTCCCCAGCCGATCAGAAATAGGGCGAACAGCAAACCGCCGTACAATCCGACGTTTCCCTTGGTAGCTGCAATGCCGGAGCGCGGAAGCAGTTCGCGCAGCGAAGGTACAAGGACGAGCGCATAAACAAAGGAATCCATGCCGTCCAGTGTCCAGCCACCCCACGATGCCCAAAAACCGCGAATCTGATTTCGTGTGAGAGATGGAGACACGGCCGAGGCAGGATGATTCGCTTCGTTCGCAGCAGAAGGGTCCATGACAGTGGGACACTATATCAAACAGGTGTGCCGTGCTATCGGAAAGATGCTCAACTCGGTTAATTGCCTTGACGCGTGTTCGTTCGCAACGCGCCTATTCTTCTTGATGCGTCAGTGAGGGGTCCAGTGCGGATGGCTGGTGAGCAGTCCATTCACGAAGCCAATTTCGTAAACGAGGAAAAGGCCGAAGGCCACGCTGATTAGTCCGGAAGCAATTCGCAATCCTTGATTAAGCCGCGAGAATCGTTTGTTCGCGTAGGCAAAGGGCAGGACCATCGCTCCTGTAATAAGCATCATTCCTGCAATCGTGCCGATCCCAAACACGAGAAGATACGCAACCGCCCATTTCGGATTCTGAATTGTGGTCAAGACCAAGAGCGCGACAGCGGCCGAACCGGCGAGGCCGTGGACAAGTCCCACGATGAGAGGCCGCACGGCTTGATAGAGACCAATCTGGCCGAAATGGCGATCGAACCAGCCCAGTGGCGTTTGCTCAGACGCGTGCGAGTGGGCTTCGGGTTCATGTTGGTGCGGATGAGTATGAATGTAGTCGCCGTGACTATGAGGGTGAGAATGGGCCGGCCCCGATGTTCCCACGGTGGAAGAAAACGTGTTGGTAATCCACTGGAGCGTGCCGGTCAGGTTAAGAACGCCGAGGAGAATCAGCATCAAGCCGACGGAAAATTCCATGGAGAGACCGACGCGCGCCGGAATAACCCAGCCGAACAGAATAATTCCGCTTCCCACCAGGAGGATGGTGAGCGTGTGGCCTACTCCCCAAACTGCACCAATTAGCGCGGCGTGGCTGATCTTCCGGTATCGCGAGACGATGGTTGTAACGGCGATTACGTGGTCGGGATCGGTGGCGTGCCGCATTCCGAGGAAGAAGCCGAGCGCGACGATGGAAAGTAGGCCGATCATTTTCGTTGAGTGCAGTTGTCCCGCGCTCGGCGGTCAGCCATTAATCGGGCGCCGCGAAGGCTTTTGCACCTTGAGAGGCGGCCACGACACGAGCGGCATTGCGGCGCGAGCGCAGGAGGTCGAGAAACTGTTCCATGCCTCCGCCGGACTTTGCCGATACGTCGAGGACTATCATCCCAGGCCGCACCGCCTGAATGTTGCAATTTGCAACGACAGCATTAAATTCGACTGCCGCGGCCAAGTCAATCTTTGTGATCAAAGCTACGTCTGCACTGTTGAAAATGGTGGGGTATTTGAGCGGCTTGTCCTCACCTTCCGTCACCGACATGAGAACGAGCCGCAGATCCTCTCCGAGATCGTAGGAGGACGGACAAACCAGATTGCCTACGTTTTCGACGAATAAAAAATCCAGTTCGTCGAGGTCCCATCCTTCGAGAGCGCTTTGGACCATGGCAGCTTCCAGGTGACAGACGGTTCCAGTGATGATCTGCTTCACCGGAGCCTGACTTCGCGCTAGCCGCGCGGCATCATTTTCCGTGGCGAGATCGCCGACCAGAGCGGCCACGCGAAATTCTTGCCGCAGCAGGGTCAGCGTTTTCTCCAGGAGCGCTGTTTTTCCTGCGCCGGGACTCGACACCAAACTCACCACAAAAACTCCGGCTTCATGAAATCGTTGCCGAAGCGCGCGGGCCACAACGTCGTTCTGCTTTAATACGTTCTGTCTCACTTCGATCATGCGAGTCTTCGGGCTCATTCTTCAACCTCCAGGCCCACTACCAGGAGCTCTTTGCCCTGCACCACCTCGCCTGTGGGAGTGCCGCATTCGGAGCAGCAGAACATTTGCGTGGAGTGAACCGGCCGCTGCGCATCGCACTGGCGGCAAAAAACCAGGACAGGAACTTCTTCGACCACGAGGCGGGATCCTTGCAGCGGCGTATCCTCACATGCCATTTCGTAGGATGAGAGCAAAGCATCCTTCACTACGCCGGACAGAAGACCAAGGCGAAGATGTACAGCCTTAATCTGCACACCGCCTCTGCGGTCTGCCTCTTCCTGCGCCAGGTCCACGATACTCATCGCAATGGAAAGTTCGTGCATCGCCGCCTTAAAGAGAAGCTGCCTCCTTCGCTGTCACTGACGCTACGAAATCGAATTGGCCGAACGAAGCAAGGGCTGCTTGCCCCAGGCTGATGCCTCCATCGTTTGCCGGAACGGCGTGGTTGGTCCAGACCTGGAACGGAGTGGTGTCCAACATTGATTTCAAATTCTCCAAGAGAAGTTCGTTTTGAAAAACTCCTCCCGAAAGCACGATTGTGTCTGTCATGTGCGCGCGGCAAAGCGCAGTCACAGCGCCGAAAAGTCCGTGTGCAATTCCCCGTTGAAACGCGCGAGCACATTCGCTTGGATCGCGTCCAAGGAAGCGATCCCGAGCTAAATTTGTCAGCAACGGGCGGAAGTCGAGTTCGCCATCTGCGAACGGAAATGGGTATGGCTCCATAGGCGGGGCGCTTCGAGCTAATTGCTCCAGCCACATCGCGGCCTGCCCTTCAAAACTGGTTTCGCGCGTGAATCCGAGCAAAGCCGCGGCAGCGTCAAAGAGGCGGCCGGCCGAGGTCGTCGTGAACGTCCTCACTCCCTTGCAGACTAGCTCCATCGCGTGCCGGTAGCGCTCGGGAAAATTGAAGGGAGCTGAGGTTACATCCGGCAGATCATCGAGTTGCACCAGGAAGCCCGCTGCTGCTTGAACCGGATGGTGCGCGGCCGCGTCGCCGCCGGCGAGGAGTGCCCGGCGAAGATGGGCGACTCGCTCAAAACCGTCGCAAATGCTGCCAGCGAAGAATTCGCCGCCCCAGATGGTGCCGTCGTCGCCGTAGCCGGTGCCGTCGAAACTGACGCCCACGACCCGTTTCTTCCATTCGCCGCGCTCGGCAAGCACGGAGGCAACGTGAGCGCGGTGATGCTGGATGCTTCGCTTCTCCGGAGATGATAGCGCCGCCGCGTGTGCTACGGATGCGTATTGCGGATGGCAATCATGCACCACGAGCAGCTCGTCCCAGCGAACTTCGTACATCGAAACCAAATCCTCGATGGTTTGCTGGAAGGATTGAAGCGACTGGAAGTGTTCGAGGTCTCCGATGTGCTGACTCACGAACGCTTGTCCATCCACAACCAGTGTAATCGTGTTTTTTAAATCGGCACCGACCGCCAGAATCGGCTCCTTGGACGGGAGCACAGCCACCGCGCTTGGCGCGTAGCCGCGAGCGCGGCGAAGCACGGCGGGGCCGAAAACTCCGGCGCGTGCGATGGAATCGTCCACTCGGCGCGCGATGGGGCGTTCGCCGATCAGGAAGGCATCGGCGATATCGGAGAGGCGGTCCAGCGCTTCGATGTCATCGAAGGCAATCGGCTCACTCGAACGGTTGGCGCTGGTCATCACCAGCGCTTCCGGCGCTCCCGCTGCAAAGAGCAGGTAGTGGAGCGGTGTATAGGGCAACATCACGCCGAGATCGCGATTGTCGGGAGCAACGCCAGCGAGGCTGATTTTTGCAGGCGCGATGACGATGGGGCGGGCGGCTGATGTTAGAAGCGCTTCTGCTTCCGCAGAAACCTGGATGAAGCCTCGCGCGACGTCCAGATTCTTTGCCATTAGTGCGAATGGCTTTTCCTTGCGATACTTTCTGCTTCGCAGAGCTTGGACAGCATCCGCATTTCCTGCATCGCATGCGAGGTGGTAACCGCCTAGTCCCTTGATGGCGAGGATTTTGCCGGCCCGCAACATCTCCACGGCATTGCGGATGCTCGCTTCATTGCCGCGAACCGATTTGTCGCCGTCTTGCAGGTAGTATTCCGGGCCGCACTGCGGACAAGCAACCGGTTGGGCGTGAAAGCGCCGATTGCCGGGATCGTCGTATTCGCGTGCGCAGTATTCGTCGAGCGGCCACGGCTGCATGGTTGTATTTGCGCGGTCGTAGGGCAATCCGAGGATCACGGTGTAGCGCGGGCCGCAGTTCGTGCAGTTAACATAAGGATAGAAATACCGTGGATCCGCAGGATCGAGCAGCTCGCGCAGGCAATCTTCGCACACGGGCAGGTCCGGCGAAATTCGGACCGAGAGCCGCTCGTTCCGCTGGCTCTCTCGAATTACAAATTCGTTGCAGCCGACGGGATTCGAGGCATGGACTTCGATATCCGTGATCTGCGCGGCTGGCGGTGGTTCGTTCTTGAGCGTATGAACGAATGATTTCAAGCCTTGATCCGCGCCTTCGAGGAAAATCTCAACGCCTTGCTCTCCGTTTAATACCCAGCCTGCCAGCGTGTTCGCGCGAGCCAGCCGAAACACAAATGGGCGAAAGCCCACGCCCTGCACCACGCCCCGAACTTTGATGGAACACGCGCTCGCCATTCCGGATTACTCCACGCTCACTACGCAGCCGCGCCCCTGCCAGCCGATTTGAACCACCTTGTCGCCGTCAACGAGCATAGGGACCGTGCGCTGCCCGTTTGCGAGAGAGTGCATTCGCTCGCGGGCCGCAAGGTCCGCTTCCACGTCGTATTCGACGAACTCAGTTCCCTTCCATTCGAGCCACTCGCGCATTTCCTGCGTGTATTGGCAGCTCTTCGTTCCGAAGAGTTCAAGAATCGCCACGGCCGAACACCTCCAAAGCTTCGCGGATGACGTGGTAAATCGAAGCTTGAATTTCCTGGATGCGTGGAATGTAATCGCAATGAACGACAAGCGGAAAATCGGCTAATCCTCGCCGCTTGATTTCGCCGCCATCGTAGCCGAGCAACGCCACCGTCAGAAGGTTGCGTTTCCGGGCTTCTTCGAGCGGCATGATCAGATTACGGGACCCGCCGCTGGTGGAAATTGCGATTGCGACATCGTCCGGCTGAGCTTGCGCAATCATCTGACGGAGAAAAATAACCTCGGTACCGACATCGTTGGCGATCGCGGTGATATTTGCCGGCTCAAGCGCGAGCGAAACTGCCGGAATGGGCTTCCATCCCGCCGGCGGTGACACGCAATCGATGGCCCAATCGTTGGCGTCGGTGGCCGATCCGCCATTTCCAAAAATAATCAGCTTGCCGCCGCGGCGAATGCGTTCCGAAATCGCGGAAGCGGCATTGCCGATCTGTTCCGCCTGTTCGGCAGCCACCTGCGCGCGTAGTTTTGCGTCATCCGCCACTTTCATCTGGATAGAGTTCGCTACCTCTGCGATCACATCGCCGGTAGGTTGCTTCTCGCGCCCGAGGAAGGGGTAGAGAAATTCGGCTGCGCCGACATCGTGACCCAGCTCGCGATGCTCGAAGAAGACGTGCACCGTCTCCCAGAGAGTGTGATAGAGGACCTCGACCAATTCCTGCTGAATGAATGGGTCGGCGCTTGCCGGAGGAATCGTGTATGAACCATCGAGGCCGGGAAACGCGAACGTCATCGCTCCACGTGCGCGCGCAGCATCGAGCGCGCCCCAGACCTCCGGGTCACCTTCGGGCGGGCCGAATCCCATTACGATGTCATCGGAACGGGCGATCGCTTCGAGCCACGGCCGAAAAAGGATGGAAAGATCGAGCGCCGGGAGCGCGCGCTTCCCCACGATCACGGGATGAACGAACTCGACCGAGACGTGTTGCGCGTCCGTCGCATAGGGCCCCTGCCCAAACGCAAGCAAGCGGCCGCCGCGAAGAAAGCGGTCGGACATTTCGCGGCACGCAACAGCAAGCCGATTAGCTTCGCGCGCGAAGAAAGATTCCAGGATTTGATTTCGCGCCAGCAGGCGCTGTTCAATTTGCGTAGCGAGCTGGCAATCCGTAGCCATTTTTCTTCTTGCTTCCGGCATTCTGCCTTCCGATTAGCAGATACGCGGCAGAGGATCGCCGACGAGCATATCCACGATACGGCTGCCGCCGTAGAGAGTCGTCACCAGAACGGAACCTGCGGGTTGTTCGCGAATTTCGCCGATGATGCGAGCTTCTTCGCCGCCCGGTGCTTCTCGAAGCGTGTTTAGCGCTGCGTCAGCAAACTCTGGCGCAACGACGGCGAGAAACTGTCCTTCATTCGCGATGTGAAGCGGATCCAGCCCTAACAGTTCACAGGCTCCGCGCACGGCATCGTGCACCGGGATACTTTCCTCAAAGAGAATGACTCCCAAGCCGCAATCTCTCGCGAGCTCGTTGAGGGATGTTGCCACGCCACCACGCGTGGGATCACGCATCCAGCGAACGCCGGGTCCCGCGGCTTGGACGACGGCTTCAACCAGCGGAAAAACTGAACGGGTGTCGGAGCGTAGATCGCCTTCCATGTCGAGATCGCCACGGGCGAGCAAAATCGTGATTCCGTGATCACCGATCGGTCCGGAGAGCAAAACTTTATCCCCGGAGCGCACAGATTGCGGGTTGATCTCGACGCCCGGCAGCGGAGCACCAAGGCCCGTCGTTGTGATGTACATGCCGTCGGCTTTGCCATGCTCGACAACCTTCGTGTCTCCGCCGGCAATTCTCACTCCTGCTTTCTGAGCAGCATCGGCGATGGCCTGAATTTCAGCTTGCAGGACGTCCGTGCGCAATCCGGCTTCGAGGATTAACGTGAGGACAAGCGCTTCGGGTTTTGCGCCCGACACGGTCAAATCATTTACAGTTCCGTTGACCGCGAGTTCTCCGATGGAACCCCCGGGAAAAACGATTGGCTTAACGACAAAGCTATCCGTGGTTACCGCC
Source organism: Acidobacteriota bacterium (assembly GCA_003153585.1). Taxonomy (GTDB): domain Bacteria; phylum Acidobacteriota; class Terriglobia; order Acidiferrales; family UBA7541; genus Palsa-295. Next base: position 10,203 of record PLZZ01000189.1, read on the forward strand.
ATTGGCGCGCCGTTGATTTTCAGATGGGCAGCATCGCCAAGTGGTTCGGAACTCGCGCCGAAAAGGAGGGGGGCAAAAAGGCCTTCCACCAGACGGCGACTGGCTTTGCCGCCGGCGCCATGCGCCATTTCAATCTGCGGCTCATGAAAGCGAATCTTGGGGACAGGCTTTCCGAGTTTGGCGCCGACGCTCATGCTGAGGCACTGATACTCGTCAAGAGATTGGCTTTACGATGTTCGTAATTGTAGTAAGCGGCGCATGATCCTTCCGACGATACCATCAGCGCTCCCACCGGATTTTCCGGCGTGCATTCCTTGCCGAACAATTTGCATTGCGCCGGTTTCAGAACGCCCTTCAGCACTTCTCCACACTGCGCGGCCTTCGGATCGGTGACGCGAATACCCGGAACGTGGAACCGCTGCTCGGAATCCCATTCGGCATACTCTTCGCGAATGCGGAGCGCCGACTGCGAGATGAAGCCCAGGCCTCGCCACTCGAAATACGGGCGGAGTTGGAAAGTTTCGGCCATCGCCTTCAACGCAGCGCGATTGCCTTCCCACGGAACGACGCGCCGGTACTGATTTTCGACTTTGGCTTCGCCTTTTTGAAGCTGGGTGAGAAGCATCACGATCGATTGGAGCAGATCGAGCGGCTCAAACCCGCATACCACGATAGGTTTGCGCTCATTCTTTGCGATCCATTCGTAAGGCCTACATCCGATCACAGTGGAAACGTGGCCCGGCCCGATGAAACCGTCCAGGCGCATGTCGGGAGAGTCCAGAATTGCACGGATTGCCGGGATGATGGTGACGTGATTACAGAAAATTGAAAAATTATGGATGCCTTCGGCTTTCGCTCGCTGCAAGGTCAAAGCAGTCGAAGGAGCAGTGGTCTCAAAACCGATGGCAAAAAACATCACATGCTTCTGCGGATTCATTTTCGCCAGTTTGATTGCATCCGTGGGCGAATAGACGATGCGCACGTCCATGCCTCGCGCCTTGTGCTCGAGCGGGCTGCCGTTGGTTCCCGGCACTCGCATCATGTCGCCGAAGGCGGCGAATATCACGTCCGAATCGGCCGCGACGGACAAGGCGTCGTCAATGCGTCCCATGGGAAGGACGCAGACCGGGCAGCCGGGCCCATGAATCAACTCGATATTCGGCGGCAGTACGTCTTTCAGGCCAAAACGGTAAATGGCATGGGTGTGCCCGCCGCAAACTTCCATCAGCCTGTAATGCCGATTGGGGTCGGCCAGACGACGAATCTCTTCGGCAGCCCTGGTGATTAATTCCGGATCGCGAAACTCGTCCACGTATTTCATTTCGGCCCTCGAAAAAGCGCCTACGACGCTTTGTCCTCGATTTCTTCCAATCCGTATCCGCGCACTTCCTGAACTGCCGCTTCGCACTCCCCGAGCATTTCGAGAGTTCGCATTTGGTCGAGCGCGTCCACTTCGCTGATTTTGCTCATGGCGAACCCGACGTGAATCAGCACCCAGTCGCCCGGCACAGGCTTGTCGTCTTCGAGGAGCCCGAGGTCAACTCTGCGCCTCATCCCGACCACATCGACGAGCGCGGAATTCGGATTGTCCGGAGCAATCTCGATGATTTTTCCTGGAATCGCTAGACACATATGACATCCTCCCGGCGGAGACTCGATTTCGTTGTCAGCGCTCATCGTTTCACTTCATTCTGGCCATTCGCCGTTTTGAATCTTGTCCACCAGGGACTCAACCAGCCTCGCCGCTTCTTCTACCGCGGCTGCTACGGGTTCGCTGAGGCCCATCTGGCCCTCTTCCGGCCCCAACGTCGCCGGCTCACAGCCGACCAGCAAAATTCGCTTCAATTCTCCGCCCATTGATTTCGCCGTGCGAATCACGTTCATGGGATTCATGCTGTGCGCATCGACCGAAGTTTGTCCCGCTTCGGGAGCATCAAGAGCGTTCAAGTCTGGTTCGATCACGTAGAGGCTTCCAGGTTTCCCGCCGCGCGGGCACGCGTCAACCAGAATCGTCACGTCGGAACCATCAAGCAGCGCGTAGGCCAGATCGAAACCCCGGATGCCGAAGTCTATGACTTTCACGCGCCCGGGGAATTTGTGGCTCGCCAATCGCTGCACTACTTCGACACCGAAAGCGTCATCACCGAGAAAAACATTTCCGATGCCGGCGATCAGAATGGACGGCGATTGTGCTTTCGCGTCTTGTTCCGCTTCGTCCATCGGAAGCGGCTCGACTTCCTCGGGATCGAAGAAGAAGCGATGCCCGGGTTGCCGCATGATTCCGATGTCCCTGCCTGGATCATCATCGGCCACGACGCACACATGAAGTTTGCCTTCGTAATCCTGCTCGATGGACTCGATCATCGCGGTCTTTCCTGCGAGAGCAATATCCATCACGTCGCCACGTTTGCCGGGATGCAGACGCACGCGGTCACCTGCTTTCACTTCAACTCCCGCGATGCTCAAGCTCCCCGTGGGGGCCTTATCTTCAAGCAGCCGCCACTCCCATTCGTTCATTGCTTTTCCTCGACTGCAGGACGCAAGCCTCGCAAGACCCCGTGAAGCTTCATGAAATGTTCTACCGGCATTGACTCGGTGCGCTCTAGAATCTGGCGGGCGCGTTCGTCGGCGTGTCGCATCTCACGTTTTTCGTCTTCCGTCAGGGTGAGAATGCGCAGCGCGAGAATTTCATCAATTTCGGTTCCGTCGAAGAGGTCGCCAGGGCTCTCGGGAGCAATCTGCGGATAGTCGTACAGAATGATCGGTGACGAAAGCATGCCGTCGCGCTGTCCTTCTTCGCCAGCCAGGACGGGCCAGGTGCCGACGTTCTTGCATCCGGAAACAATCTCTTTGAGCGAAGCAGGAGGGTCGAGGAGCGAAACGAATTCGCCGCCATCGATATGGAGAATGGTGTGTGCGGAGAGCAGCGACTGCATGAGGGCTTCGTCACGGCCGGGGACACTTGGATTTGTGGTCGCGGTGATATTCGAAATGCGAACCGTGATTTTGAAGAGCCCGTCTTCAACGCACTCAGCAGCGACTTCCACTTGTCCTGTGACGGAGTCTTTCGTTCGCACAATGAGCCCGGCGATGCGGCCATCAGCGCCGCGCACCGGTTCAAGCTCGCGCCCACCCGGAAAAGCGAGAACCGACGAGCGAGGAGCTGAAAAGCAATCGGCCAGAGGGAACGTGGGGAGAACGATCTCGCGCTCGATCGCTTCTTGCCACGGTTGAAGGATCTGGTTTCCTACTCGAAGCGTTTCGACAAATTGGAAACCAGGATCGTCGCTCTTATCGATGCCGGGTGGCAATTCATCGAGCGGTGACTTGAGTTCGCCAATCGTTCGCGCGACTGCTTGCAAAAAGCGCACCTTAACGTTCAGTTGCGCGAAGGAATCCCCCGTTACGAGGCATTCCGTTTGCATGAACCAGTTATCCGAACCGCTCTGCTGTTCGCTGTAGGTTCTGGGATACACGACGCCGAAATTCCATCGCTGGCGGTTTTTAACGGACGACGGCCGGTAAGGGTACAGCATGTAGCCTTCGTATAGGACGGCGTTCGCGATGTCTTCCACAAGTTTCGCGTTCACAGCTGCACCGTTTCCTCTGTCCCTGCCAAAACGCGATCGATCACTTGCTCCCAGGTGGGAATCCCGTGGCGCACTTTGAATTGATAAAGCCGGTCGAACACATCCCGCCGCAAGTAAAGCCAAGCGCTGTTGGGATAGTAGTGATCGATCAAGCCCTTCCAGGCTTTCAGCGGCAGCTTGAATTTCGCTTCCTTCTCCCAGGAAATCGGCGCCACCTGAAGATGGTCGTTCTGATCCGGGTAAAAAACCGTGCCGCTGAAGAGGAAATTGAGGGGCAAGTCTCCGTCGGAGAGGCCGTGGAAGTATTTTGTCGCGGCGACGTTGAAATCGAACGTGCACGGCACCTGTAGATCAACTACCGTCTCTTTCGCGAATGGCGGCACTACGACAATTGCGTGGGTCCACAACAAATTTCGCAGCGTTTGGCCCCAACGGTCCGGCTCGCCGAACAGGTCGAGAAGCTTCGACTGTTCCTCGCGACTATAGTGGCGGCGCGTAACCTCGATTTGGATTTGCGCGCGGAGGACGACCGTGTGGATTGCTTCTTCGGCGCCGGTGTTGGTCACGCGCAGCTTGAATGAAAGCAAAGGAGACGCGCCATACGGGACGGCCTGCGCTTCCTCTATTTGGAAATTCAAGTCAGGCATTCGACTCCCCGCTGATCGTTTCCGCTCTGTCCTTCAAGCTGGAGAAGAATTTAGTGACTTCTCGCCAAACCTCTGTGCCGCCCGAAAGACCGTGCCAGTTGAGGCGAATCAGACCGACAAGTTTGTAACACTCATCGATTGGAACGATGTAGTACTGTGCGGCGACGCCGCGCCCGGCGCCTACGCGGTTCGCGAGAAGCGCCTCTACTTCAGGTTCCATCTCTCTGAGCGACGGATTCTCCTGTTCGATGTCGTCCCAAGCCTCCAGCGACAGCAGCGACTCTGTAGCGCCCGCGGGACCCGGATAGAATGCAGACACCTTTCCCGGACTGCCGCTCTTAAAGAAGAATGCCAGCTCGATGGGAACCATCAAACCGTCCCATTGCGCCTCGTTCATCTGGAATTGTGGAAGAAATCGGATGCGCCGCGGCACGCGTTTATATTTCGTAGCGCTTTGATTGCTGAAGAGAATCGCGCAAGGATCGCAAGCGCAGATTAATTTCCGGGCCGCAGGATCGATCAAGTGCTGATGGTCGGCAGACAGCTCAGAACTGCACAATTCGCAGCACTCTACCGCTGGCCGCTTTCTGGCAAACTGGCGCAGCGCCGCCAGCGGGCTATCTTTTTGGGTGACGGGTGAAAATGGCAAGCTCAAATTCCGCTCCCCTGAGCTTTCGAAAGTGGCAGCGCGACTCTGACCCGGCCGTTCTCACTCAATAGCGGAACAGGCTCGAGATGAATGCTATCCAAATCCACACCGCGCCCAGCACGTACAACATCGTAATGTTGGCTGCAGATGGGACATGCCAAAACCGTGCCTTGCAATCGAGCGGCCCCCAGCGGCTGGCCACACCCAGGACAAGCGTTGTTGTAGGCATACAAAGTTTCTTCGAGGCGGCAGAAGAGAATGTCGCGGCCGCTGACTTCTTCCCTTCGCAAAGTTCCGGAGGGAATCGCGTCGAGACCAAACACCTCCTCCCATCCAACCCGATCGGGCTCCGTTTTCGATTCATGGCCGTTGCCGCCTAGTTGTGAAAGCGGCACAAACGCGATGGCGGGTGACTTCTCCTCAATAGAGCCCTGAACAATGATCGCTGTTACATCCGGCGCAGCCTCGTAGATTGCTTCTTCGACAGCTAGTTTTAGCGTGGCCGACGACGAGGGACACCCATGGCAATTGCCCTCCAGACGCAAGGTAACCGCTCCTAAGTCGTCCACGCCAACGAGGTTTACGTTTCCACCGTGAGATTTCAGATAGGGACGCGTCTTTTCGAGCGCTTGCGCCACGCGAGTTTCGAGGCTGTCCGGGTGAAGGCCATAAATTAAAAGCAGGCTCCGAACGAGCTCGTCACTCCCAAGCGCTTCGATGGTGGATGGTCCGGAGGCCGAGCTCTGGTGGACGATTTCGAGCATCCGCTCGATGCCCGCGCCGTGAAGCTCCATCAGCGATTGCACCAGGTCTTTCGCGGTTGCCTTCAGCGCAGGATCGGGAACGTTTTCAATCTGATGGACCAGTGCCTCTATCGATTTCAACTGGCTCTGAACTTCTTTTGTGGGCATGGACACCTTTCCCTGGCTCGTCCGCCGGAGACAAGATACGGATTCGAGGCGTCCGCCGCAATACAGAAATTACCGGACGCGCCTTAGATCCTGCGCAATGCCTGCCCTATGGCTGAAGACCAAACATCGGCGAATGGTGTGTTTCTAGCACTTTTCCGTTGCCCAGGTACATGTGCACGCCACACGGCAGGCAGGGATCAAAACTGCGAACCGCGCGCATAATGTCGATACCTTTGAATTTGTCGGGGCCGTTCTCTTCAAAGATCGGCGTGTTCTGAACCGCATCTTCGTACGGTCCCGGCGTTCCGTAGATATCCCTGGGATTCGCGTTCCAAGGTGTGGGCGGATAGGGGTGATAGTTGGCGATCTTGTGATCCTTAATCACCACATGGTGAGAAAGGACGCCACGGACGGCCTCGTGGAAACCGCAGCCGATGGCGCTTTCCGGAACTTTAAAATCCGTCCACGTTTTAGTTCTGCCCGCGTGCAACTCGGCCAGCGCCTTTTCGAGAAAGTGCAGCGCGGCCGCGGCGGAGTATGCCTGGAAGTAAGTTCGGGCGCGATCGCGTTCGATGGCGTTGCTCCACTTGGGAATTTTCCACTCGAACTCGACTTCGGGAAGCGATTGAGTTTTTGGCAAGTAAATTTTGACGCTGTGGCCAGTGGCTTTGATGTAGCCGATATCCACGATTCCCGCGAGTGCCGTGGCCCAGAAGCGAGCGATGGGTCCGCCGCCGGTGTCCAGAGCCAAGTGATCACCTGTACGCTTGTCCAGCCACCGCGGCGACATAACCCAGGTGTACTTACCCGCGAAATCGCGCTTCTGCGGCCGCGGTATCGTCGTTTGATTCCACGGGTGGTTCTGATCCACTGGATTCCCGAGCGGGTCGGTCTTGACGAATGTTTCAGAGTTCTTCCATTCGTCGTAGTACGAACTGCCCAGCAGGATCCGAATGTTCAGATTAATGTCAACCAAATCGTTGGTCACCAGCTTCCCATCAACCACCACTCCGGGAGTCACGAACATTCCGCGGCCCCACTTGGTCATATTCTTGTAGGTGTAGTCGCAGACGTCTGGGTTGTTGAAAGATCCCCAGCAAGCCAGCAGAACACGGCGTCGCCCGACTTCTTCATATCCCGGAAGCGCTTCGTAGAAGAAGTCGAACAAATCGTCGTGTAGCGGAACAACTTTCTTCATGAATTCGACGTACTTCATCAGGCGAACGAGGTAATCGGTGAAGAGTTGAATCGTGGGAACAGTGCCGACGCCGCCGGGATAGAGAGTGGAGGGGTGGACGTGCCGGCCTTCCATCAGACAGAACATTTCCCTGGTCATACGGCTCACTTGCAGAGCTTCGCGGTAGAACGCGCCGGTAAAAGGATTCAGGGCTCGCATGATGTCCGCAATGGTGCGGTAACCATGGAGATTGGAGTGCGGCGACAGCTTGGTCTCAGCCTTCGCCAACACGCTCGGGTTCGTTTCCTTCACCATCTGCTCGCAGAAGTCCACGCCGACCAAGTTGTCCTGAAATATATTGTGGTCAAACATGTATTCAGCGGCCTCACCGAGATTCACAATCCACTCGGCAATGGCGGGAGGNNTCCTTGCCCTTCATGAAAATGCTGTAGCCGCGAAAAATCGACGATGTGCTGTGGCACTCGGCCACGCGCCGATTTTCAAAGTCAATCTTGGTGAAAATTCCCAGGCTTCCTACAATCCTGGTGATCGGATCCCAGTTCATTTCCACCAAATTGCGTGACTTTGTCGGCGTGTCCTTACTTACCCCGGCGATTGTAGCCATCTCTGATCTCCTTTAGGTTTTAGTAGGACTGCGGCTGGTAGCCGGTGTTGAGTTTGTTNNCCAGGCGGCTCGTCCATGAAGGGCATGAACTTGTCCGGGAATCCCGGCATCGTGCAACCGATGCAAATTCCACCAACGTTAGGGCAACCACCAATCCCGGCCATCCATCCTCGCTTGGGCACGTTGCAGTTGACGACCGGGCCCCAGCAACCGAGTTTTACGATGCATTTGGGAGAGCCGTACTCCGTCGCAAAATCACCTTGTTCGTAGTAGCCGGCTCGATCGCAACCCTCATGCACGGTCTTGCCAAAAAGCCAAGTGGGACGCAGTTGGTCATCGAGGGGAATCATGGGCGCGAGTCCAGCGACCTGATAAAGGAGATAGAGGAGGGTTTCCATGAAATTGTCCGGTTGAACGGGACAACCTGGAACGTTCACCACCGGCAAGCCAGCGCCTGATTTCCAGCCCCAGCCAAGGTAGTCGGCTAGCCCCATTGCGCCTGTTGGGTTGCCGGCCATGGCGTGAATGCCGCCATATGTCGCACAGGTGCCACATGCAACCACGGCTAACGCCTTCGGGGCTAGACGGTCAATCCAATCATTCGTCTTAATCGGCTGACCAGTCTTCGAGTCGGTCCCAAGAGCGGCCCAGTATCCTTCTTTCTTGATCTTTTCATTCGGGATCGAGCCCTCAACAACCAACACAAAGGGGTTGAGCTTACCTTCGGCTGCTTGATACCAAAACTTCAAGAACTCGTCGCCGTTTTCATAGGCGAGGACAGGGTTGTGCAAATGAACTTTGGGGAGTCCGGGTATGGCGCCCAGAATGACATCTTCAATGCTGGGTTGCGTCGCGGCGGTAATTGAAACGGAATCGCCGTCGCAGCCCAGTCCGGATGTCATCCAAACAATATGGATGTCGGAGACGGGTGAAGCTCTCTGAGTCTTGTGACCGTAAGGAACCGCGTCTGCCATGGCTTATTTCTCCTTTTCAGTCAAACAATTCTGGAGCAGCGCGCTGTGCACCGCGTTTTCGCACCGCGAACTAAGCGATGATGAAAAAACTCCGCTCTGGGTTACGTAGAAATGCAAATGCCGAAGATCGTCAGAAGGATCCCAAGCTTTGCACAGGAGGAATACAACGTAGAAAAATCTGGCTCAAGCGGGTGCTTGCTGTTTTATATACCGGGAATATTCCGATAAGGGGCATCAGGGATTCCCCGATTACCTAAATTGCTGACAAGAAGGTACTTCGCAAATCTGGGGAGTGTGCGGAGATCGGACTTGCAAGCGATTCCAAAAGCGAGGTTCCCTCCAGCTAAGAACCCCCTCACATACCCTTCTCATTCACAGAAGATTCAATTGCATGTTGGACGAGCTCGCGAGCGTTGCGAAGCGCCAGCTTCTCCTTTATGTGTGCCTGGTAGGACTCCACCGTCTTCGTGCTGACGTGCAATTCATCGGCAATTTGGCGCGTTCCATGACCCGCGCCGATCAGCCGATAAACCTCCAGTTCCCGGTCGCTGAGCTTCGCGAGCGGATCACGCGGGGGAAAGGAGCCGTGAACAAATTGCTGCAGCATCCTTTTTGTCAAACGTTCGCTCAAGTAAACATCTCCGCGCAGGATGTGGCGAATTGCCGTGAGCACTTTCTCCGTTGCTTCCTGTTTCATGATGTAACCGTTTGCACCGGCGCGCAGGGCCCGCTCTGCATAAGCCGATTCGTCATGCATGGAAAGAATGAGCACAGGCAAATTCGGGTGCTCGGCGCGAAGCACCTTTAGTAATTCGAGGCCGTCTGGACCGTCAAGCGAGATGTCCAGGACAATGAAGTCCGGCATCGTGTCCCGGATGGCCTGCAGGGCAGAAGTCGCTCCATCCGCCTCGCCACAAACCATCAGATCCGGTTCCCGGTCGATAAACAGCGCCAAGCCCTGCCGGACGATAGGGTGATCATCGACAAGAAATACCTTACATTTCGAAGGCGACGGACTGACGCGGCTCGCATTCACGCTCGGCCCTCCATCATTCTGCGCGGCTTCGGAGGGGGAAGATACACACCACCGAAGTCCCTCCGGTAAAGTTTTTTCGGATGTCCAGCGAACCGCCGACCATATTCGCGCGGTAGTTCATGATATTCAAACCCATTCCCGCGTGGTTCGCGGGGATTTCGGAAATTCCTTCGCCGTCATCCTGAACGGACAGGGTACCCTCTCCATTCTCCGCGGACAAGCCGATGACGATGTGGCTGGGGTGCCCGTGCTTGATCGCGTTGTTCACGGCTTCTCGCGCGATGTGGTAAAGGTGCGTCGCGACACTCACATCGTAAACCAGGACCGGCGCGCCACATTCGAAGCGGCAAGTGATTCGGAAGAGATCCTGCATCTCTTCGGCGCAACGCGTCAGAGCCGACATCAGCCCGTGAGCATCGGATACAACCGGCAGAAGACCGCGCGAAAGCTCCCGCGTCTTGTTGATTGCTTCATTCACCAAGTTCACGATCTTTGCGGCGTCGGCTGATTCCGGCAGCGCCTTTTCGCACAGGTCGCTTTCCAGAACTTTGCTCATGAACGCAATGCCGGTGAGATGCTGGCCGAGCCCGTCGTGTAAATCTTCGCCAATCCGCCGTTGCTCGCGTGCGCTTACTTCCAGTATTCGCTTTTCGAGGCGCTTGCGTTCCGTGATATCTATTCCCGTGACGATTACATGCGAAGTCGCGCCTTTCTTACCCGCGAGAATCGTGCTCGACCAGGTGATCAGCCGCGGACTGCCATCCCGCGTCAGCCAGTACGTCTCATAGTCTCCCGGCAATTGTGCGGAATTCGGCTGCTCCAGAATGGCCTTGAAGTTGTCCACCTCTTCCGGCATCAGAAATAGATCCCACACATACTTTCCGCGCACTTCCGCGAACGAGTACCCCGTCGTTTGCTCGCAGGCGCGATTGAAACGAACAATCCGTCCCTTCGGATCAAGCACGACAATTAAAGCTCCCACGATATCGAGAATCGCAGAGAGCACGTTGCGCTCTTCCTGCAGCGCTTCCTCCGCCTGTTTCAGCTCCGTAATATCGACGCCTACGCCGTGAATGAACCAGGGCCGGCCGTCCTCCTTGCGGATCATCTCGGCTTCGCAGTGGAACCAGAGGACTCTTCCATCTCGCGCAAGCACTCGATAGGCGGACTTCAGCGGTTTGCCCGAGAGAAACATTTCCGCGGCTTCGGAGCTCCAACGATCTTTATCGTCCGGATAAATCTGTTCGTACCAGCGCACCGGATCTTCCAACCATTCTTCCTGCGAAAAGCCCAGCGCGGCTTCGATTTGCGGGCTCACGTAGGCTTCGCCAATTCCCTTGTCCAGGTAAGCCATAAAAACCACGGCGGGGATTTGTTCGACCAGAGCGCGGTACCTCGCCTCCACGCTGTGAGGCAGGCTATCAGAATCCGTCTCGTGCGCCGCCGACTGCTCGGCCTGCTCATCGGCCGACTGCGTCGCAAGAAAACGGCTCTCCAGAAACACCGCGGCCAATTTCGTGAGAGTACTTTCCGCATCCATTACACTGGAATTCGGATCGTGCGAAAGCAAGGACTGGGTGAGGTCCCGAGTCCAATCGTTTTCCGTGATGGGATTTCCACTCATCATGCAGCTCCCCACGTAATCATGCCTGCCCGCGACGTCTCCAACTTGGCTCCTTATTAAGAGATGCTTGGGTGAAGCGCCGGAGCGCATGAATCGCCCGGCCGTAAGTGGCCACCGCATGCGAAGAAAGCAGCGAACCCGGCGGCTGGTTCATGAAGGGCATGAATTTATCCGGGAATCCGGGCATGGTGCAGCCGATACAAATCCCTCCAACGTTCGGGCAGCCTCCCACTCCGCCCATCCAACCGCGTTTCCCCACGTTGCATTGGACCACCGGACCCCAGCAGCCCAGCTTTACGATGCATTGAATCGAGCCATATTCCTCTGCAAACTCGGCCTGCTCGTAGTATCCGCCCCGATCACATCCCTCATGGACGGTTTGGCCGAACAACCAGGAGGGCCGCAAAGCGTCGTCCAGAGGAATCATCGGCGCTCTTCCAGCCACCATATTTAATAGATACAGGATGGTCTCCGTCATGTTGTCTGGCTGCACCGGACATCCCGGCATGCACACGATCGGAATATCAGCTTTCGATTTCCATTTCCATCCGAGGTAATCCGGTAGACCCATGCAACCAGTTGGATTTCCTTCCATTGCATGGATGCCGCCATAGGTCGCGCACGTTCCAGCCGCTATGACTGCCCAAGCATTCGGAGCCAGCCGGTCGATCCAATCGCAGGTGAGAATCGGCTGGCCCGTTTTCTGGTCCGTGCCAAACGTCGCCCAATAGCCTTCGCTCTTGTTTTTCTCGTTTGGGATGGAGCCTTCGATTACTAGAATAAAGGGCGCCAGCTTGCCTTCCGCGGCTTGATGAAACACCTGCATGAACTCTTCGCCGTTTTCGTAGGCGAGAAACGGATTATGCAGTTTCATCTTGGGAACAAACGGGAGCGCCCCGAACATAAGCTCTTCGAGACTGGGTTGCGTCGCCGCGGTCATAGCGATCGTGTCACCGTCGCAGCCTAGGCCCGCGGTGATCCATAGCACATCGATTTCAGTTAGAGCGCCCATGCGGTGGCGGGTACTCCTGCGGTTAACGGAGCATTCGTGAGGAATGCTTGCCGCTTCGCGGGATTGTACCCAATCGCGTATTGCCGTGTCGCGGTTTTATTCGGTTTTGGCGGGGGCGGCCGCTAGAGGTTGTGCTGACGGAAATGGTAGGTCCAACTCATCGTAATGTAGGACTTCAATGGCACGCCTACGATGCGTTGAAACGGTGCGGGGAAAGTCGGATCGGATGGGTACGCGAAAACTTCAGTCGTTTGCCCGGTGTATCCGTTGGCAATCAGAAATTCAGTGGACAAAACCATGCGGCCATCAAAAAAAGGCCTCAAGACTACTCCTCTAAATTCCGGAACAGGCTCGCCAATGCAAACGACATTCGCTGCCGGCCCGCAGCCTTCGCCCAGAGGTTTTTTGCGCACGTATTCAAACTCGGCGCGCGCCCGAAGGCCAAAAGGAAGGTGATTCTCAGTTGCGACTGCATCCCAAATCAGGCGTGGTGCCTCCGGCGTAGGTTCTCCAGTCAGAAGGTCCCTAGCGTCCGCTTGGGCATAAGAAATGAAGATCGAGCCGTGCGAAAAAGTCCTTTGAAGGGATACGCTGATTACTCGATTGAGCGAAGGACCGACATCTTCCTGCAAGCCCGTGTCGGGATCGATCTTCGCGAGTTCCTGTGAGTTGGTGACATGCTTGAGCGTAACTCGTAACTCGAATTTTTTGACGGTCTTATCGAGCACCAACTGATAGGCGCGCGACGGGGCGAGCAAAGTTGGTTCTCCTGTCCCCGTTCCAATGCGCGGATCTTCGGTGTGAAAAGCTTCTCCGTAACTGAACGCCACGGTGGGAAGAAACCAGTTTTCTGGCGGAAGAATGGTCAAGGAAGCTTTGGGAAGCGTTAATCCAGCAATTTTATCAAACGAGTTTAGCGGATTGACTTTGTCCTGATTGTCGATCCAGATCTCTTCTCTGCGGAAGCCGACGTCAAAATGAATGTAGCGACTCAGCTTTCCATCCACGGCAGCGTACGGCTCGACGAACGAAAGCGTCAGATCGTTGCTGGTGACCAGGCCAAAAATGCCCTGCGCGTTGGCGCTTCGCAAGTCCAGGCCTCGAGGCGCGTCACGTCGAAGATCGGTGCCGGCAAGGATGCTGAGCCAAGAACGAATTTTCTGTGCGTATAACGGTCCGCCGCCTACAACCGTTCGAAATTCGCTTTGCTGGATCAGGCCGCCGATGAACGGTTGCTGCGTGAAATCCGGACTGAAATTGGATCGAAGTACCAGGCTGTATTCTCGAAAAAATCCGGAAAATGTGAGCTGGCTCTGAGGACTCAAACTCCATGTGTCTGTCGCCACTAAGATACTCGTGTTCGTGCGCTCCAGTTGGCGGTTATCGACGGTATCGTTGCTAACTGGAATGTCGATGGGAATCAGGCCGGGAACAAAAGAAAAGCCGTAGTAGCCGACGCCGAATAGAGTTATGTCGTGGTGACCAGGCTTAAGCTCGCGAAAGCCGTTCAATTTGTATTGTTGGCGGTGCTCAAGCCGATCGAGGTATCCATTTCCGAACGAGGCCTCGGCCGCCATCCATCCGTTTGTATCCGGGTCTGAAGGGCTCCATCCGGCCACGAGATCGATGTCGCGGTAGTCGCCGGTAAGCTCGATGAAGTTGTCGAGGCGTTGTCGCGGAACGTATGCCGCTGCCAGATCGACCGAGTGGTTTCCTTCCCGCACGTTAAAGGCTCCTCCGTCGACAGTGACCGCGTCAATCGTGGGAGCAATCAGAAAATTTGGATCCGAGTAACCGTTACCATGGGCGTTCGCCGGAAGATTGTTGGGATAGAGAAAATTTCCAATCTGATAAAACTGCGCGATGGGTTCTCCGTGATCGCCCGCGACGCCCGGAGCGAAATACTGCGGAGCCTTAATCCCCCCGGATGCCGTTTCAATTGGCAAGCCGGGAATGGATATCGGCGCGCCGGGCCGCCCCGGATTGGCATCGAGCACCTGATCGTGCACTACAACCCTTTCCGAAGAATCCGGGTCAAGAGCGGAAGTGGATGTCCCGAACACAGTAACGGACTGATTCACTGAAGCAAGCTGCTTGAATCGCAGGTTAATTTCCGTGGGCTTGCCCTCAGCCACAGAAATGTCGGCGTCCACGGGAGCGAAAGACGCGCTCTCTGCTATCAACTGATACTGTCCCGGCCGGAGATTGACGAAAGTGAAATTTCCCTTCGAGTCGCTTGCTGCCTCGCGAACTACAGCTCCCGCCGAGTTCAGAAGCTTGAGATGCACATTCGCGACCGGCGCACCCTGAAGATCGGAAATCTGTCCCGAAATCTGAGCTGCTCCTGCCGCCGAAACATCAGAGCACAAGACCAGAAGCAAGCTTGCGAGGCATATTGCTTTGCGGAGAGACGGCCTGGAGCATCGCCGAACTGGAAGACACCGCAAGTTCGTCCTCACCATGACAGAGAAGGACCTACCATGACATCCGCGCCCAGTGCCGCCGGGAAGCAGAAAAATACACATCTTCCTGTATATTCCCATTCTAAAATTTTGGTATTATCGGCCTGCAGCCGCTTGAAAATAGCCATCGAAGGAATGTCAGGAGCCCACATGCGATATTTCGTGATTGGCGCAGTTGCCTTGGTCGTGGTTGTTGCAGGCGTAGCGGTTCTCCCCGATCTGGTTCGTTACATAAAAATCAGCTCGATGTAAAAAAAATCGGGGCCTCCGGACCGACTGTCACCCTTGCCGCGCCCCAGGGCTGCGTCACCCGCCTCGCACTACACGCAGGGAGAACTCTGGGCGCCGACCAGCGCTATTCCTTGCCTCCCACTACCTGAGCGTGCCCTAGCGCAGCTACCAGCGATACGCCGCCGACAATATTCCCGAGCAATGTAGGGAAGAAGAAATTCGTGAAATACGTCCCCCACGAAATGGATTTCATTAGCACCAAATAGAACATGGTTGTTGAGCCGGCGATGATGTGGTTAAAACCGCCGAGAGTAATCAGATAAGTGATGATGATAATGATGCTCACGCGTGCGGATTCCGCGCCTGGGAGCAGCCAGACCATCAGCGCAATCAACCATCCGGCGAAAACGGCGCGCACAAACACAATCCAGAAACTCGATCCGAGATGCGATGCGCCGATGCTCATCAGAGATTGCCTTACCGGCGAATCGAAGATCGCAACGTGCGCGATGCAAAGAGCGAATAGGAAGGTCCCCACCAGATTTGCACCGAGCACGACGCCCCAAAGCCGGGCAACACGCACAAATATCTTCCATTCCTTGTGGAGCAGGAACGGCAGAACCGCTGTGAGGGTATTTTCCGTGAACAGTTGTTGACGCCCTAGGACTACGATAAGAAATCCGACGCTGTATCCGATGCGGGATATTAGCTGGCTCCAAGGCCGGACAGGCAAGAATGAGGCCAAGAGCGCTTCGGCAATGAACGAGAATCCCATCGCAAGGCCCGCGGCCAGCGCCGACCATGCCAGCGCCGCAGCGGGCCGATGCAATTCTTCGTCGCCTTCGCGGCGAATTGTTTCGTAAACGACATGCGCAGTAATCGCAATGCGTTCTTCGACTTGTTTTTTCTCGATGCGCGTACTGACGGCAACTTCGGCTGAAGGCAACTCGTTCTTTTCCTGCTTCTTGGTCATCGCAGTTCCTATTAGAACCAGTTGAAGAATGGAGAGAGTAGAAGATGTTGGTAGGGGCGGTGGGGATCGAACCCACGACCTTCGGCTTAAAAGGCCGCTGCTCTACCACTGAGCTACGCCCCTAAAAATGGTCACAACATCTTACACGAAAAAAACTTCGCGCACATGCGCTCCAACCTGATTTTGAATGAACAGGGGGCTCAGTCGGCCGAGGGGACTTCGCGCGGCAGGAGCGTGGCCGAGCGGGGACGCTTTCGTTTCCAAAGGTAATCTTTGCGCAGCTTTTCCTGATGCTTCTTCAGCTGACGCTCGATTTCCGCGAACGCCGCTTTCGCGGCGGCACGAGCATCGGCGCCCATGCCGGTCGCATGCAAAGTTCCGGTGGGAAGTGTGAGGTTCAGCGAGTAACTGAATTGATGTTCGTGAGGATTTTCTTCGAGCGATCCGTGGAGCAAAACCGAATCCTCAGGGTAGTGTTTCAACAGCCGGTTTAACTTTTCGGTGCGGTGGGCCGTTTCATGTTCGATTGCTTCGCGCAATTCCGGTTCTATATGGCTGTATGTGATTTTCATTCTGGCACCCTATGGTAAATCGCTTAGACAGACGAAGGAGGGTTCGCATGGAAGACACATTCAGGATAGCCCTCGACGCGTCGGGTTGCAACCGGCTTGGGGGCGATATTTCAAGCCGATGATGGGGAAAGTGGTGAGTCGCGTCCGGGGAGATCTGGTGTTTACACCCGATTGACAGGCGCAAGAAAAGCGTCATACGCTGGAAGTTATTTTATGAGCGCTCCGCGAATGGCAATCGAAAAACCAAGTACTACCGTTCAGCATGCGGGCCTCTTCATCGGGCCAGCCGGATGGGCTTATAAGGACTGGAACGGCATCGTGTATCCGACGCCGCGACCGCGCGGCTTTCATCAAGCAACGTACCTGGCGGAATTCTTCGACACGATCGAAATCAATACTTCGTTTTATCATCCGCTTCAAGCCGCGCATGCGGCGCAATGGCTGGGGCGCGTCGCGGCGAACCCGCGTTTTCTCTTTACCGCAAAGCTCTGGCAGAAGTTTACCCATGAAGGTGGCACGAACGCGGAGGACGAGAAAGCGGTTCGGGCCGGATTCGATCTTTTGCGCGGGGCAGACAAGTTAGGCGCAGTCCTGCTTCAATTCCCTTTTTCTTTTCATTTTGAACGCGACAATCTCGCGCGATTAAAGCACGTACTTGATTCCTTCCGTGATTATCCGCTGGTGGTGGAGGTGCGGCACTCCTCCTGGGCCAACGTGAAATTTTATGAATTGCTGCAGGAACGCGGGGTGGGGTTTTGCAACATCGATCAGCCGGTAATCGGGCGGTCCATCGAGCCCAGCGAACAAGTGACCTCGCCGATCGGGTATGTGCGATTGCATGGGCGACGGTACGATACCTGGTTCAGCGACGACCCATCCGCGCCGGCTGCGGAGCGATACAACTACCTCTATTCGGAGAAGGAACTGGAGCCGTGGGTTGCGAGGGTTCGCAACGTATCGAAAAATACGCGAACGACATTCGTCATCACAAACAATCATTTCGAGGGCAAAGGTATCGTAAACGCGCTTCAGCTCATCCATTTGCTCGATGGCGGGAAAGTAAAGATCCCCGAAACATTGCGTCACCATTATCCGCAACTCGATTCCATCGCTACGGAGCCTTCAAAAGAACCAACACTTTTCCCTCTTCCGCCGAAATAAGGGACGCTTCAATGAACGAGCAGGCGCACAACTGCATCTTGCGCTCGGTAAAATTAGGATTTCGTTGGAGCAGTTACTTCTTGAAAAGATCCTCGAAGGCTTTGCGCGCGTCGTTGGGGCGTCCAGCGGCGGGAGCTGCAATCGGCGTGGCTGAAGCGTAATTCACCGGAGACGTATCTTTTTCCACGGTCATGCGCAACTCAAAGAAGGTGCAATCGTTCTTCGCGTCTTTTTTCGCAATGCGTTCAGGAATCGGCTGCGTGCATTCAAACTGCTTCCCGGTATCAAAGTGGACGCACTGTTTGCAGGAGTGCATTTCGGCGTGGCAGCGAGGGCACTGAGCGGTGGGATCGAAGCCGGGCATGAGCACCGCGCCGCAACTGGAACAGCGCGCCCTCATCACAGTGCCCACCATGCGAGGCGTGCGCGGACCCATCAATTCCTGTTTCGGGCGCGGCTCCGCTTTCGGGCGTGACTCACCGGTGGGGCGGTCACCTCTTTCTCTTTTCTTGTCCTGGGAATCGCGATCGCTGTAGCCCCTCTGCCTATACTTCCGGTCCATCGGACCTCCTGGGGGTTGCCAAATCATACTTGAATTCACAATTTACTTCGGAAAATGAAACAAACGTTGCTCTCACAAGCAACAGGACGATTCCCTTCCCCGTCATAAGCCTGCCTCGTTATTGCCGTGGGCCCACAGTTTGGACAAGCCTTCGAACGGCAGGTCTGGTTGCAAAAAAGATTTCGGTTCGCCGAATCCCGTCAGCAACGCTTCTGCGGCCAGATAGCCGCTTCGCACCGCGCCTTCCATAGTGGCGGGCCATGAAGTGCGCGTCCAATCGCCGGCCAGAAAAAGATTGTCCACTGACATCTTCTGCGGAGGGCGCCAGCGGTCCACTCCGGGCTCGGGCGAAAAAGTCGCGTTGATTTCCTTGATCACGGTAGCTTTTCGCAACTGCGCGTCGCGGGTCGCCGGCAGGACATCGGCAAGCTCGCGCCGGCACAGATCGATAATTTCCTGTCGTGATTTCGGCACAAGATCGTACGACGCGCTAATTACGAGTTGAAGATACTGGCCGTCCGCGTCCCCTTCCGAAGAAAGGCCGCTCTGCCCAGTTGGGCACGCGTTCGTGCGGGCGGTTTCAGACGTCTTGTATAACAAGGTTTTGTTAAACACCCATTGGGTGGTGTGGTCGAGCAGCGTAAGAAACGGCTCGGTCATCACGGTGCGGTCGTACCACAGATGAACGCCGGTGATCGGCGAGGTCTTGATATTGCGCAACCCGGACAGCGGCCCATTTCCTTCGCTCATTTCTTTCGGCAACAGATTCAGCAGGACGTCGTGCGGGACGGCTACGATGCAGGCGTCCGCCGTTGTTTCGGTGCCGTCATCCATCACGACGCTCACAAAGCGATTCTCCCGAACTCGAATTTCACGAATGCCGCAACGAAGCCGAACTTCGCCGCCGCGTTGCAAAACTGCTTCGCGGCAGCCCGCGTATAAGTCACCCAAAGGCACGGACGGAATCCCGACACGATATCCGCCTTTATTCGCCAGAAACGCTTTCCAGAAAACTTCAATCCCGTAACGGGCATCCGTTCTCGAAAGTTCCTCATCGAGAGCGCTGACCAAAACGACGCGCCAGAAACGCTCAATGGCCGCCGGCGTCTGCTTCATCCGCTGCAGCCAGTCCAGCATCGAGATGCCGCCAATGCCCGGCGGATTTCCGCCGTTTAGCGCGATTTCCATCATCGCGCCGGCGATCGCTCGCTTGTCCGCCAAGTTCAACGGGCTGAAAAGCAGGAACGATGGCGCCATATGCAATGGCGGAGGCAGCGGCGACGCTTCCATCGTCGAGCGGCGGCCCTGCGCGTCAACAAAATGGAGCCGGTCATAAAACCGAATCTTGCCGGCTGCGCCTACGCGCGAGTAAAAATCGGCCAAATTCGTGCAACAGCCGAGCGTGACATGCTGGCAGTTGTCCACTTCGCTGCCGTCGGGCAGCGTGTAAGAAGTGGCGCGTCCGCCCAGGTGGGGACGCTTTTCGAGCAGGCGGACTTGAAGGCCCGCTTCAGCCAGCGCGACGGCGGAGGACAGTCCTGCCAGACCGCCGCCGATCACTAGAACGCTTTGCGAGGGCATCCTTCTTCCACCAACCGCTCATCCCCGCCGTGAGGAGATATTGAATTTTTTCCGCACTCGACAACGAAATGCGGCTAGAGAAAACATCGAAGTCACGTTCTTCGATTCGTTCCAAAAGGCTGCTGTAGGTGCGGATCAAAGCCCAAAGAGTTGCGTGACTGTCACCATCGACACGGCGCACCAGCGCCGCGCCCTGTTGATAGAATTCCCAGGCACGATCCGCTTCGAATTCGAGCAGGTCTCGAATTTGCGGAGTAAGCGGCCCGGAAAGCTGGGATTCGGAGACTCCAAAGCGTTCGAGGTCTTCCGCCGGAAGATATACGCGGCCCATGTCGAAATCGCTGCGGACATCGCGAATGATGTTGGTCAACTGAAATGCGAGGCCCAAGCGCTCCGCTAAATCCGGAGCTTTCGGATCGCTAAAACCGAAAACATGCAGGCAGGTGAGGCCTACAGTCCCTGCTACACGATAGCAGTATTCCGACAGCCGGTCGAATGTAGCGTAGGACGAAACGGTCAAATCCATTTCCGCGCCGAGAATCAAATCGTGAAAATAGCGCGAGGGAATTTCAAATCGCGTAATGGTGTCGGCGAGCGCGGGAAGAATCGGGCTGGCCGTGGCGCGGCCGGCAATCGCATCATCCAGCATCGCTCGCCAGCGAGCTAGTCCGTTACGCTTTGAATCCAAATCGCCTGGCTCGTCGGAGACGTTATCCACCAGGCGCATGAAAGCGTACAGGGCGCAGAGCGCATTGCGCTTTTCTTTGCGCAGGCCGAAGAAAGCCAGATAAAAGCTGCTACGGGATTCTCTGGCGATGCGCGCGCATTCGGNNGCCCGCCAGCAATCGCATTTGCGTCCATTTCGTCAACGCGGGGCGGTGCGCGAGCGTGTTGTATCCCGAGGCTTCGATGGCGTCGAGAATCGCAAGACCACCGCGGCTGAACATTTCGAGGTCCACGCGCAGGAACGGTTCAACGGTCTGGGCCAATGGAAGCCCCTCGCGAAAAAGAGCGCGTGTGCGCACGATCAGAGATTTCATTAGCGCCACGTAACGCGCGTCGAACCTCCGCGCCGCGATATCGGCTTCAGTTAAACCGTGTTCCGCCAGCGCATCCAGAGGGATATAGAGGCGGCCTTTCTCCAGGTCGAGCGAGACGTCTTGCCAGAAATTCGCCAGCTGCAAGGCGGTGCAAGTGTAATCGGAAAGTTTTTGTCGCGCTTCGTCGCGATAACCGCAGAGATAAAGAACGAGCCTGCCAACCGGATTCGCCGAGTACACGCAATAGTCGAGCAACGAATCCCAACTGGGATAGTGGTGGACTCTTTGGTCCTGGCGGAAGGCGCGCAGCAAATCGCTGAAGGGCTGCATCGGAATATTTTTCGCGCGGACAGTTTCGCGCAGAGCGATCAGAACCGGATGTGAAGGTCCGCGGCCCGGCTCGTAAATCAGTCGCAGCTCGTCTTCCCAGGCGTCAAGCAACGCCTGCGCGCGCATGGGAGTGGCCACTTCGTCGCCC
>PLZZ01000085.1:0-14594 GCA_003153585.1 Acidobacteriota bacterium
CGGTAGATGCCGACGGCCATGATTTCATCTTTATTTTCGAAACGCGGCCAATCAATTTTTTGTCCCTTGATTACGTGCACGCGCAGCCGAACGCGCAACGGTACCTCGATCGCCGTGCCGGCAATTTCGCCATCGCCCATGGCCGCGTGCCCGTCGCCCAGGTATAGCAGCGCGCCGGGCACATTGACGGGTAAATAAAGAGTGTTACCCACGCTCGCTTCCGGGGAGTCCATGTTGCCTCCGAATTCAGCGGGAACCACCGAACTGCGGGCTTCGCCGTCGGACGGCGCCACACCAATACATCCTAGAAAAGGATGCAGCGGAATTTTCACGGAGTAATTCGAATCATGCGCCTGAAAAGTCGCAGTGTTGTCGTCAGGATGAATCGGATAGAGCCAAATGCGCTCGGGCAGCGGCGCCTGAATCATCGGCGTGTAATTTGTCGAGTTAAGCGCGCCGAAGCCGGGTGCAAACGCACCGACTCCCTGTGTCGAGTTCACTTCCAACGTCACGAAGTCGATGGCAATCGTGTCACCCGGTTGAGCACCCTCGATGTAGAAAGGACCGGTGAGCGGGTTGTCGCCCTTGACCAGTGCGAGCGTATCACCGGGCTTCTGAATGGCGTCGCCGAATGCGTCAAGCGTATTCGTCTCGAGAACATCTCCCGGCGCAAGCCGTGCTACAGGTGGGGCTACGCCGTAAACATATTTCACCGTCTCCAGTGTCGCGCGATATTTCACAACGTTCGGTGCCTTATCCTGCGCTTGCGCGATCGGCAGGCAAACCACAATGCCGGAGAAGATGATAAGCGCTCGCAAACTCATCGGAACCCCCTCATTGCTGCCACGCGATTCTAGAACAAACCTTCACCCTGCTCGGCACAATTGTGAATGCCTGCCGGCAATGCGATGATGGATCAGCGCATCCCGCGAACGTAAATCCGGGCCCGCAGCAAATGCTCAAAAAACGGCTCACCCACATCCTGCTTCACGATTCTTTTCGTGTAGGCATTACCTTGAAGGGGATCGATGGCGTGCTGGAAGCATTCGGCGGCGTGTTGCTGTGGTTTAAAGTCAACTCGTTGAACGCTTGGCTGCAGGCGCTATGCCAGCACGAACTCGCCCGCGATAAGCACGATATTATTTTCCGCCACATAAGCGCTGCTTCACAAAAATTGGCCAGCGGAAGTCCCATGTTCGCCTCGCTTTACCTTCTTTCGCATGGGCTCGTCAAGGTAGTGCTTGTAATTTGCCTTTGGCTCAACAGGCTTTGGGCCTATCCGCTTACGATTGCTGTATTCGGCGCCTTCATGGTCTACCAAATCTATAGATTTACACATACGCATTCGTGGGCGCTTATTATCCTCACTCTTTTTGACGGCCTGCTGATATTCCTCACCTGGAAAGAATATCAGGACCAGAAAGCGCTGAAATTGAAGAAGGAAAAACCTTGACCCTTCGCGTTTCCCTGCGGTTCGCTTTTTTCACTTTTTTTCGCGCGATGAAAAATAAGACGGGCTCGCAGCGTCTGGTCTTGCACCGGCTTTTCGTGTAGATTTTCGTATCGTGGCGACACCGCTNNAACCTCGCGCGTGCTAGCTCTCATATTGAGAAAGCCGCTCATGCGGGCGCGCAAGTAGTCTGCCTGCCGGAACTTTTTCGATCGCAGTACTTCTGCCAGCGCGAAGACACCGCGAATTTTGAATTGGCGGAGTCCGTGCCAGGACCCACCACGGAAGCATTGGGTCGCGTGGCACAAAAAACTAATACCGTTATCATTGCACCGCTCTTCGAGCGCCGGGCGCCGGGAATTTATCACAACAGTGCCGCGATCATTGACGCCGACGGCCGGATCGCCGGCGTCTACCGCAAGATGCACATTCCCGATGACCCTGCTTATTACGAAAAATTTTATTTCACGCCCGGAGATTTGGGCTTTCGCGCCTTTTCCACCAGCGCCGGCAAAATCGCCACGTTGATCTGCTGGGACCAATGGTATCCCGAGGGCGCGCGCCTCGCAGCTTTGAATGGAGCATGCATACTTTTCTATCCCACCGCGATCGGTTGGCACCCTAGCGAGAAAGAATCTAACGGCGAAGCGCAGCGCGATTCATGGCGCACCATCCAGCGCAGCCACGCCATCGCCAACGGCCTCTACGTTGCTGCCGTCAACCGCGTGGGACACGAGACTCCAGCGGAAGGGGGGGCCGGGCTCGAATTCTGGGGCGGCTCATTCCTTTGCGATCCTCAGGGAGTCGTCATCGCCGAAGCTTCCACCGACCGCGAAGAAATCCTATACGGCGAAGTGGATCTCGCGCACCTGGAAGACGTTCGCCGCAATTGGCCGTTCCTGCGCGATCGCCGAATCGACGCCTACGCCGGCCTCGAACAACGTTTCCTCGACGAAAAACCTTGAAACCTCCTCGCCGCATCGCCCGCTCCACGGAAGGAAATTCGCCGACGTCGCTCGGCTTTCGTATGCCCGCCGAATGGGAACCGCATGAAGCTACATGGATCGGCTGGCCTCATAACGAAACTGACTGGCCCGGAAAGATCGCTCCGATCCACTGGGTTTACGGCGAGATCGTCCGCAAAATTGTTCCGGGCGAACTCGTCCGCATCCTGGTGAACTCAACCGCGCACGAAGCGCAAGCGCGCAAAGTTTTGAAAAGCGCGGGCGTCAGCTCGGGCAGAGTTCAGTTTCTGCGCTTCCCCACAAATAGAGGATGGACGCGCGACTTTGGCCCCATCTTCGTCAAACGCTCAAAGCCCCGCCCGGAAGTTGCCATCGCCCGGTTTCGCTTCAACGCCTGGGCGCGCTATCCCGACTGGAAAAAGGACGATGCGATTCCAGCACAAGCCGCGCGCCGGTTGAAAATGAAGATCTTCCGCGCCCATCTCGGCCAACGTGACGTAGTTCTCGAAGGCGGAAGCATCGACGTGAATGGTTCCGGCACGCTGCTCACGACCGAAGAGTGCCTTCTCGATCAAAAACGCCAGGTCCGAAATCCCGGTTTCAGTCGTAATCAGACCGAAACGGCATTGCGCGAGTCCCTCAGCGTAAAAAATATAATATGGCTCGGCAAAGGAATCGCAGGCGACGACACGCACGGCCACGTCGATGATTTGTGCCGCTTTGTGAATCGACGCACGGTCGTCCTTTGCCGCGAGAAAAACTCACGCGACAAAAATTACCGCCCGCTCGAAGAAAATTGGGAACGTCTGCGTGGCGCAAGGCTGGAAGACGGAAGCAGAATACACGCCATCGCGCTTCCGATGCCGTCTCCTCTTTTTTTCGACGGCGTGCGCCTCCCCGCAAGCTACGCGAACTTCTACATCTCGAATTCCGCAGTGTTAGTGCCCACATTCAACGATCCCAACGACCGCGTAGCTCTTCGCATCCTGGGTGATTTATTCCCTACGCGCTACGCAGTCGGAATCCATTCCGTCGATTTAGTCTGGGGATTCGGCACCATTCACTGCCTCACGCAACAGCAGCCTTCTCGCTCCTAATTGCATTGGCAGCAAAAGGAAGGCACATTTTTCTAACGCTATTCTCAAGCCGCTCGCGAAGTATTAATCTTATGCCCATGAGAAAATCACGCCTCCGCAAAGAATCGGAAGAAAAACATACAGACGAGGGCGAATCCTGCCTCTTCTGCAAAATCGTTTCGCG
Organism: Acidobacteriota bacterium; assembly: GCA_003153585.1. Classification (GTDB taxonomy): domain Bacteria; phylum Acidobacteriota; class Terriglobia; order Acidiferrales; family UBA7541; genus Palsa-295. The sequence continues at coordinate 3,676 of PLZZ01000085.1, forward strand.
TGAAGTCGACGCCAAAATTATTTTCGAAGATGAAATCTCCTTAGCTTTCCTCGACGTTCGCCCTCTTTTCCCCGGCCACATCTTGCTGATTCCGAAGGCGCACTACCCCACTTTGTCCGATCTCCCCGCCGCCTTGATCGGCCCGTTTTTCACTAACGCTCAAATGCTCGCCCGAAAAGTACAGGAGGTAATGAAAGCAGAAGGCAGCTTCGTCGCCATCAACAACATCGTCAGCCAAAGCGTGCCGCATCTTCATGTCCACATCGTCCCCCGCAAACGCAGCGACGGTTTGCGCGGCTTCTTCTGGCCCCGCCGCCCCTACCAAGAGGGAGAAATGCTGGCCGTGCACGAATCGCTGGGCTCTGGCATCACTGCCAGCAAGTACCGGTAGCCTCGATCCGGCGTTTCGAACCGGTTTTGCCCTGTATTCGGGAATGGCTGTAACTCACTCAAAACAAACGGCGGGGGCATTTCTGCCCGAGCCATGATCGCATGTCAGTCATCGGGATATTGCGACTCATTCGCTTCGACATTGTTAGCAGTCCGGGCCAGCGCTCGCTCTAAGCCGGAACAATTTCAACACATTGACGCGCCTCTGCGACTTTGCTATGTTCGCGCATGAAGTTTTTTGGAGGCTGCCAGTGAAGCGTCGCACGATCCGCACCTCAGCAGCGGCACGAAATAGCCACAAGCTATTGAAAAAGAAGACGTTAAGAGCCTCCTCAAAGAAGAATGTTCTGCCACCCGACCCCGACGCGCCCGCCAAGCAGGCGCAAATGAAGTTTTACGAAGAGGCTCTCAAGTTTTTTCAGCAGCAAAAGTTTCTCCGCGCCAAACAGTCGCTCGAACGCGTTCTGGAAGGTCCCAGCAAAGAACTCGGCGACCGGGCGCATGTTCATCTGCGCATTTGCGAACAGCGCATCACGCGACCTCCGGTTCCCGCGGTGAAATCCGCCGAAGAGCATTACACGCAAGGCATCGCGCTGATGAATCTTGGCCGCTGGGACGAAGCTCGCGAGCATCTCGACCGCGCGCGCAAAGCCGCCCCGAAAGCAGACCACATCGTATACGCCATGGCCGCGCTCGATTGCCTGACCGGCGAAGCGGAATCCGCCATGCAAAATTTGAAAGTCGCAATTCAATTGCGCCCCGAGAATCGTTACCATGCACGCAACGACGAGGATTTTTCTTTTTTGCAGGAAGACCCGCGCTTCACTGAGTTGCTCTATCCGGAGCGAGACGGCTCGGCAAACTAACTCTCCGCGATTCCCGTGAAAAATTCTTCGCAGCAGCGTTCCCGGCCCGTTCGCGTTGTCGCTCTCGGAGGCGGCACCGGCCTCTCCACTGTTCTCCGCGGGCTGAAAGAATATGTCGCCTCGTCAAAAAAAGAAAAAGAACGCCAGCCTATCGCGGATCTCGCGGCGATAGTCACCGTCACCGATGACGGCGGCAGCTCCGGACGGTTGCGCCGCGAGTACCGCGTCCTGCCTCCGGGCGATATCCGCAACTGCATGGTAGCGCTGTCGACAGACGAGCACCTGCTTGGAAAGCTTTTTCAGTACCGCTTTCCCGCGGGGCGCGGTCTTGGCGGCCATAGCTTCGGAAATCTTTTTCTCACCGCGCTGACGAATGTTACAGGAGATTTTCCGGAAGCGGTGCGCGTGTCGTCGCAAGTGCTCGCCATTCGCGGGCGGATTTTTCCCTCCACGGCGCAGAACGTGACGCTCGAAGCGGAGCTGGTGGATGGAACCGTGGTGCACGGAGAGACAAATATTTCGCGCTCGCGAAAACCGATTCGCAAGATCCGGTTGGTGCCGCGCCGTGTGCGCGCCCTTCCGGAAGTTCTGGAAGCAATCCACTCTGCCGATTTGATTCTGGTGGGACCGGGCTCGCTCTACACCAGCATTATTCCGAATCTTTTGATCGAGAAAGTAGTGCAAGCGATCAAACGCTCGCGCGCGACGTGCGTTTACATCGCCAACCTGATGACCCAGCCGGGAGAAACGCAGCATTACTCGGTGGCCGATCACATCCGCGCGATTTACGGCCATACGCACAAGGATCTTTTCGATTTCGTGGTGATCAACCGCTCGCGCGCTCCGGCGAGTGTGCTGCGGCGCTACCGGGCTCAGGACGCCGAGCCGGTGAATCCGTCGTTTGATGAACTAGACCGCATGAAACTGAGCTACGTTACAGGGGACCTCTTACATCATCGCGGAGTTGTTCGCCACGACCAGAAGCGACTGACCCGGCTTCTGTTGGATGAGTTCGTAAAACGCCGCCCGGCCCGTTGAGCGGCTCACCATCGGGCGCGGAACCCGAATTTAAAATGCTTTTCTTGCGCCGGTTTGCCGGTGTTCGTATACTGACCGCCGCTGTACCGAAGGCTTTGTGGTGTAGAGCAACCTGTCGCTAGGGCTAGTCGCGGGCTTTAATAAGACTTCATAGACTTTGAGCAATTTTGGAGGTTGTGATGGCCGGGGTTACGCAGGATGAACTGAATGTTTATAAATCGGCCGAAGCGCGCTTTGAAATCGCCGCGAAGAAATTAGGCTTGGAAGATGGCCTTTACCGTTATCTGAAGCATCCCAGCAAAGAAATCACAGTGTATATCCCGGTACCGCTGGACACTGGACGGCTCGAAGTCTTCATCGGCTATCGTGTCCTGCACTCGACGATTCGCGGCCCGGGGAAAGGCGGGATCCGTTTCGCGCCGGACGTTTCGATTGATGAAGTGCGCGCGCTCGCCGCGTGGATGACGTGGAAATGCGCGGTGGTAAATATTCCGTTCGGCGGGGCAAAGGGCGGAGTCATTTGCGACCCCAGCAAGCTTTCGAAAACCGAACTTGAGCGTATCACGCGGCGTTACACGGCTGAACTGAGCGAATGGTTTGGCCCCGAGCGCGACGTTCCGGCGCCGGACATCGGCACCAATGAACAGACCATGGCATGGGTGATGGACACTTACGCCATGCACGTGCGGCAGGCGACCACGGCGGTAGTCACCGGCAAACCGCTCGAGCTGGGCGGCTCGCAAGGGCGCAAAGAAGCCACCGGACGTGGCCTGATGATCTGCTGCAATAATGCGCTGACGAAACTTAAGATGAAGCGCGAGGGCTGCCGCGTGATCATTCAGGGCTTCGGCAACGTCGGCTCGCAAGCCGCGATACTGATGCACGAAGCAGGCTACAAAATCATCGGTATAGCGGATATTCACGGGGGTCTCTACAACGAAAAAGGATTCGATGTTCCCAAAGTAGTGGACTGGGTCTACGGCCAGCGCAAAGCTCTGCCAGAATTCCCCGGCGGCGGGGCCAAGATGACCGCGCAGGAGGTCCTCTTTCATCCCTGCGATATTCTGGTGCCGGCCGCCACTGAGAACCAGATCACGAGTGAAAACGCTGGCCGCGTGGATTGCAAAATTCTCTGCGAGGGCGCGAACGGACCCACCACTTCGCACGCGGACTCGATCATCGAGAATAAAGGGATTTTTATCGTTCCGGACATTCTCGGAAACGCGGGCGGCGTGACCGTCAGCTATTTCGAATGGGTGCAGGACCGCCAGGGCTTTTTCTGGCGCGAAAGCGAAGTGAATGAACGGTTGCAAGACGTCATGGACCTCAGCTTCGAGCAAGTGATTCGCTACGCGGAGACGCACGGAGTGAACAATCGGATCGCTGCGTACATTGTGGCGATCGATCGCGTAGCTCGCGCGCTCAGGCTGCGCGGAATCTACGCCTAGATTCGTTGCGGATTTGCCAGGGAGGAAACTATGTATCCTGATTCGATTTCGCCCGGGGCATTAAAGACGGAAGACGAGCACCGCCGGGATATTTGCGCTGTTGGCCGGTGGATTCACGACCGTAGCTACGTTGCTTCCACTGATGGGAATATCTCCCTGCGCCTGGACCCTCAGCATATCCTCACTTCGCCCACGGGAATCTGCAAAGGCATGATGACGCCGGACGATCTAGTAGTCACCGATCTTGAGGGCCACAAAGTGAGCGGGCGGCGGAATCCTTCCTCCGAGTTGGGGATGCACCTTCTGATTTACCGCCTACGTCCGGAGATAAACGCGGTATGCCACGCTCATCCGCCAGTGGCAACGGGCTATGCCGCGGCAGGAATACCGTTGAACAAGGCGCTACTTTGCGAATTGGTGCTCTCGCTGGGATGCGTGCCGGTAGCGCGATATGGGACGCCGGGCACATCAGAATTGGTGGACGCTATCGAGCCGCTGGTGGAAGGTTACGACGCAATCCTGTTGGCGAATCACGGCGTGGTCACCTACGGACAGGATCTGCTGAAAGCTTTTTTCCGGATGGAGACGACCGAACATTTTGCCCGCGTGGCGCTAGTGACGCAAATGCTGGGCAAGCAAGTACTGCTCTCGGATTGCGACGTCGAGAAATTGTTCGCGGCGCGCGCGCGCTACGGTCTGCAGACCGCTTCGAATTTGGGCCCGGTGTCGCCGGTGACGTCGGAAGGCGCCGAAACCGAGCGCATCAATTTGACGCGGCGCGAGCTGGAATCGCTGGTGGACGAAGCAGTGAAGCAGGATCGCTCGCGGCGGTGATGCGACGACTGTTGTTGCGATCGCAAAGGTTCCCGGAAATGCAGTCTTCCCCGAAAACTCCAATCTGCAAAAAAAGCGGGCAGCAATCGAGTGGCGATCACCGCCCGCTTCACAAGTTGAGATTCGTTACTGGGTGATTTCGACGTACTTCATCTTGCCGGCGAAGTGTATCTCCTTGATCTGATTGCCGTCGACGACGACAGCGGTGTCTTGCCGCTTGGCGCTTTCATCCTTCCACTGGATGGATGCTTCCGCCATGACTTTTCCACCCTTTGAGAACCTCGCATGTGTGTCGTCAGCAGTCACCGAATATTCTCCAGCTTTCAGGTCCGTGCCGCCCAAGGTGGCTGGGCTTAGCAACCTCAAATCCGTCTTCACAATCGGAGCGACGGTTGATTTAGCGTCCTTCGCCGGAGCCGCGTGAGCTGCGATCGATAGCGCGAGGGTCAATGCTGCAAGGATTGTTAACACTCCATTCATTTTGCGACGCGACATTTTTAGTTCCTCCTTAAATCTGACTGAAAGTCTCACTCGCCCCTTGCACCCACTTAGACGCGGCGGTAATCCTGTCGAAAGCACGGATAGCAAGAAATTCAGAAAATTATTTTCATCACGTGCATGCAGAATATTTCTGCATCGAAAACGAACAGTGTATTTCCCTAAAGCGAACAGTCTCGGTTACTAGTTGTTGCGAGAATGCGACTGTATGAATATTTGTGCGAGTTCGTAATGTAAAACTGTTTCAGACTGAGATTAAGGAGTAGACGAGAGCGCGCTCCCCCCGGGGTGTCAAGCGGAACGGGAAACAAGCAATAAGGATGANNGAAATGCGCAGCTCACCAAATCTAACCGTTGAGCTTTATGGTGCGCGAGAATATGGAGGATCGCTTGCTGTGTGTGATACGGAATGTCGCAGTTTTTTGTTCCCAGTATCGCGGCTTGCGAGTCGGGTTTCTACAAAGGTGTTGCGGGTGACGGCCAGGTTTACGGCAATTAGACCTTTTCCGCGCGGAGCCGATGGGATCGCTTGGATTTGCCATTTTGCAACTTACTCTCGTCGTGCCAGCCTCCCAGCGTGAGCGCGACGGACATACACGCCTGGCGCAGTTCATCCGCGCGAACACGGTTCAGTATGGCGCGGGCCACGACCATACCCCCCACGCACAGAGCAGCAGTTGCTTGGGCTCTGGCACGGCGAGGCCGGCCGTTCTCGACCGAGCTACGTTCCAAGACGCTGACCATTGCCTCGAACACAGTTTCGAACGCGCGCTTTGCATGTGGGCTACTGCGCGAGACGTCCGTCGGCAACGCCACCATCGGACATGAGTTCTCCACATCCTCGAAGTGTTGTCGCGACAAATAGGCGCGGACGACTTGCGGGCCGACGTCCGCGGATGCCAGATCCACTTCGACGCCTTCCCAGCAGCTCTTCCAATTTGGATCGGTGAAGAAGCACCCCAATACCTCCGTGTACAGCTCGCTCTTGCTCTTGAAATAGCTGTAGAAGCCTCCGTGTGTGAGGCCCGCCCCGGCCATGATCTGAGCGATGGAGACATTATCAAAGCCGTGGCGATTGAAGAGCCGGCGCGCGCTCTGAACGATTTTCCCTTTTATCTCGGTACGGTGGCCAGCGGCGTAGGGCATAAGTCCTCCGGATTTCGGCGCAGTATGGCTCGAAGGGCAGTTTACTTTCCATGAAAATATGATCTTGAACATATTTTAGGTTCGTGTTGTTATGCACGGCGTGGAGAATAAAAGTCGGGAGGGGAATGATGAGCGAGAGAACGAGTCTGAGCACGCTATCGCACGCGACGACACGACGGCAGATGATCGCCGGTGTTGCCGTTGCATTTGGCAGTCTGGCGGGTGGCCACATTTGGGGAAAAACCCAGCAACAGGCAATGAAGGAAATGCCCAGCACCGCGGCCAACGCGAAGCGAACTTCGCTGCATTTGGAGTTCGAATATAAAGCGAGTCCTCAGCACATCTATGAGGCGCTCCTGGATTCAAGGCAGTTCGCTACTTTCTCCGGCATGCCGGCTGAGATCGATCCTAAAGAGGGCGGAGCTTTTTCGATGTTCGGCGGAATGATCGTTGGACGGAACGTCGAGCTGGTTCCAAATCAGCGAGTGGTGCAGGCTTGGCGCCCCACGCATTGGGATCCTGGAGTGTACTCAATTGTAAGGTTCGAGCTGAAACCGCGGGATCCCGAAACCATGCTTGTTCTGGATCACACCGGTTTTCCGGAAGGTGAGTTCGACCACCTCGAATGGGGATGGAACAATCACTATGGAGAGCCGCTAAAGAAATTCCTCGTCTAGTCCTCCGGGTTGCGTTGACACTCCCGCGGCGCTAATCAATAATCGCTTCATATGATTGGATCACTGCGCGGGAAGCTGATTGAGAAGCGGCCAAATCTGGTGCTGATTGATGTGGGCGGCGTGGGCTATCAGGTGGTGGTTCCGCTTTCGACGTTTACCAGCCTGGGGGCGCTGCACAGCGAATCGACACTGTTGATCTACACGCACGTGCGCGAGGATCAGCTCGCGCTNNGGCGTGGGACCATCACTCGCTTTGAAAATTCTTTCGGGCATGAGCCTGGAAGAACTGATTCCCGCGATTCGTAAAGGGGACCTGGCGCAACTGGTGCGTATTCCTGGAGTGGGCCGCAAGACCGCAGAGCGCATGGTGGTGGAGTTACGGGATAAACTCGCAGTTGTGGATGTGCCGCAAGCTGGGAAACCCACGACGCGTTCACAACTTGAATCGGATGTTGCTTCTGCCCTAGTGAACCTTGGCTACGACACGCGGTCGGTAGACGGCGCGATCGAAAAGGCGGGCGTGAAGGCACCGAGCGATTTTGAGGAGCTGCTGCGCGCGGCACTTCAAATTCTCGGCGGCGCGTCTATGAAGAAAACGGCTCGCGCCGGGCGCGATGAATAATTAAACTTTTTTTGGGAAGAGCGCAGTCTGAATCAGCGGCAAAGACGAGGGATAGTTGGCAGAGAAGATCACGGACGGGCGGAGCCGGATTATTTCAGGGAAGGCGCTGGATGAAGACGCGCGCATTGACGCGAGCGTGCGGCCGAAGCGCATGGAAGATTTTATCGGCCAGTCGCGTGTGAAGGAAAACCTGAAGATTGCGGTGGACGCGGCGCGAAATCGCGGCGAAGCGCTGGATCACGTCCTGCTCTACGGGCCGCCGGGGCTGGGAAAAACCACACTCGCGCAGATTCTTGCGAATGAGATGGGCTCGGCGATCAAAATAACTTCTGGCCCGCTGCTGGAGAAAAAAGGCGATGTTACAGCGGTGCTTACTTCACTCGACCCGCGCGATTTCTTTTTCCTGGACGAAATTCACCGGCTGCAGCCTTCGCTGGAGGAGATCCTGTATCCCGCGATGGAAGATTTTCGCGTGGACTTGATTATTGGACAGGGGCCCGGCGCGCGAGTGCATCCCTATCAACTTAATCAGTTCACTTTGATCGGAGCAACTACGCGTGCGGGATTGATTATGGCGCCGCTGCGTTCGCGATTCGGAATCGTGCACCGATTGGAATTTTATTCTCCGGAAGATGTCCTGCAGATCGTCCAGCGCTCGGCAAAAATCCTAGGCATCACCATGGATGAGCAAGGCGCCGCCGAGATCGCGCGGCGAAGCCGCGGGACGCCGCGGGTTGCAAACCGGCTGTTGCGGCGCGTCCGCGATTTTGCGGAAGTGCGGGCGAAGGGCCAAATCAATGTCACGGTGGCTCGCGATGCGCTCGCTATGCTGGGAGTGGACGAACACGGGCTGGACGAAGTGGATCGCAATTTGTTGCTGACGATCATTCAGAAATATTCCGGCGGGCCGGTGGGGCTGAATACTATTGCGGCTTCGCTGAGCGAAGAAGAAGACGCCATCGAGGAAATTTACGAGCCTTACCTGATGCAACTAGGCTTGCTCGATCGCACGCAGCGAGGGCGCGTGGCGACTGCTCTGGCCTACAAACACTTCGGCATGGATGAGCCCCGCCGGCAGCCAGGCCTTTTCAGCTAACGAGTAATTCCGCGATACGACTGTTCCCGGTTATCATGATTTTCCTGCGGCTATGGCGACAATCTATATATCGCTGGGTTCGAATAAGGGAGACCGCTCGCAATATATCGCGCGGGCGACGGAGGCTCTCGGTGCGCATGGAGTGAGTGTCAGGCGTAGGTCGTCCCTGTACGAAACCGAACCGGTGGAAACAGCTTCGAAAAGCTGGTTCTTAAATTGCGTGATAGAAGCGGAAACAAATCTTCTGCCGCCGCAATTGATGCACACACTGCTGGATATCGAGCGCGAGCTGGGACGGCGAAGACGCGTGCGGCGGGGACCGCGCTTCATCGACATGGATATTTTATTCTATGAGGATCGCGTGGTGAATTCAGGACAACTCGAGATTCCGCATGCGCGCATGGCGGAAAGGCGATTCGTGCTGNNCCGTTTGCCGAGATTGCTCCCAACGCGCGGCATCCTGTTTTTAAGAAGACGATTGCGGAACTTTTGGAGGAGACACCGGACCGGAGCGAGGTTCGTCTATTTCAGAATAAATCGACGGAGTAACAATATTCTGTGGGTGTACCGAAAGCTATCCGAGGTGCTGGCGGTCGTGCAATTCTTTCTCGCGCTTCTTGCGCTGTTCTTCTTCCTGTTTCTCGAACTCGAGCAATTCTTCCTCTGACATTTGATAATCCTCGCGCGACGCGAACATGGTGCCCCGGCGGCTGTCGCGCGAATTGAGAATCTTGCGCTGCCGCTTTTTGAGAGCGGAAAAATCTCCCATGCTGCGGATGGGTTCGGCGAGGGCGCCGGACTCGACCAGAAGTTCGCTTACTTTCTCGAGAAAATCGTGGAGGTGATAAGGCTTGAGTGAATAAGGAAGACCCTCCTGCTCGAGGATCGGCTGCGCGTGTTTCACGGCGAGCAAGGGAACGAGAAATAGCACGCGTATCCGTTTCGGCGGAGCTTCATTTTCGACTTGCGGCGCCGGATAAGACTCCGTCTGGGCGAGTTCCTTGAGTATGGAGAAAAGCTGGCCACGAACGTCGGTAAGCGCGATGTTGACGATGACGAGATTCCACTGACCGCTGGCCAATTCGGACATCGCCTCCGAGGCGAGAGGGGCCAACCGGACCCGCCAGCCCTCGGAATCGAGGACGTTCTTAAGCGCGCGCTGGCTGCCGATGTCGTCGTCGATGATCAGGATTCCGACCTCTGCCACGGGGATTCTCCGGGGGAATGCAACTTCAGTATAGCGGGGGAGAAGTTTGCGGGGAGTTTCGGTCAAGTGCAGGGTTTCCAAGGCGGCCTTGGCTCCCGGAACAGGCGAAAACAAAGCGAAGAAAAGTCCTTGACATAGCGAACAAAAGGCGAATAAGATGCAACACGTGACGGCGAGGCTCCAATGGCCACTTCTCCCATACTCCGGGCAGCCCCAACGACGCTACGGCGTCGAAGGCAAGGTCCGGAGCAGACCAGTCTNNACGCTTCCGCGCCCCCGGAGCCGGTCCCGACAGAGTCGGGATCACCGCTCCGAACGAAGCCCGCTACGGAACTGGTCGGCATTGCGCGCCTCGCCGCTTCCTCTCTCCGCGCTGAAGCCAAGCGCGGGACCGAGTATTTTCTTCTGCCTGTACGGTCAATCCTGAACTACTGCGATTCGGAGAGGGTGCCGTTTCGCTGGACGGTGAATCCCTATCGCGGCTGCGAATTCGGCTGCAAGTATTGCTACGCGCGGTACACGCACGAATACATGGACATTGATGGCGGCGAATTCGAGTCGAAAATTTACGTAAAGAAGGATGCTGGAGCGCTGGTGGATCGCGATCTCTCCACGGAGAAAATCTGGGGAGAACATATCGCAATTGGAACGGCTACCGATCCTTACCAACCGGCGGAGCGCGAGTTCGGAGCTACGCGCGCGATACTGGAAAAAATGGTGCTGCGCGAGGGGCTGAGGCTTTCGATCACGACGAAATCAGATCAGGTAGTTCGCGATATCGATTTGCTGCAGCGTATCGCGGAACGATCCTCCATGACGGTGAACCTGAGTATCACGACGATGCGTGTGCGTTTGGCGCGGCTGCTCGAGCCTCGCGCTCCGAGGCCGGATCTGCGGCTTGAGGCTATTCGCAAACTGCGAGAGGCTGGAATCTCAGCGGGCGTGTTGGCGATGCCGATTCTGCCGGGGATAACAGACGGTGAAGAAGATCTGGAAGCCCTCGCCCGCGGCGCGAGAGATGCGGGAGCGCAATGGCTTGCCGGAAGAGTGCTTTTCCTGATGCCGGCGTCATTGAAACAGTTCATGCCGTTTCTGGA
>PLZZ01000085.1:14619-14746 GCA_003153585.1 Acidobacteriota bacterium
GCCGCGGGAAAATCGCGCGGCAGATGGAACTGCAAGTTGCTGATTTGCCTGCGGAGATAAAACGTGTGCGAGGCGTGAAGCTGAAACACGTATCCGCGTTCACGATGCTTGTCTCCGTGATATGTTT
>PLZZ01000071.1:0-965 GCA_003153585.1 Acidobacteriota bacterium
GATATCGGTGAGCATTCTGGCCGCCCGGGCTTTGGACAAGTTTTTCTTCGGCATAACAACTACTTTCGGTCCTTTCCAACGTAGTGTCAAGTCTCCTGAATTACCATGTCTCGTGGGTGTCGGCCTGCGGCACTGAGAGGCCTTGTGTGCCAAGGATGGCTGCGGATTCTAGTGTCTGGAACCTATTGCTTCATCTGTGAGACCGGGTTAGCAGAGTCGGCGGGCGCATTTGGACATGGCTGATAAGTTCCATCGCGGAGCGGCCACTTTGTTTCCGGGAAACTTAAGCAGGCCCATTTTCCTCTGAGTCTGGAACAGAGAGTCGTAGTACATCTGGTTACTATGCCTGTTAGGGTGGTCGTTTCTGTACTCTTCGGCGAGATCCGCGAAGGTTTTTTCCATTTCAGCGCGAGACATGAAGAGCTTGCACAAATCTATCGCTGGATTAACGGTGCATTCAGCTTTTGCGTAGGCGAGTTCATCGGTACAGGATTTGACCTGTCCGTCACCCGTCGTCACGCTGCCTGTCACGTTTTGTCTGCAGTAGACGATATTGACCACAGCGCGGTTCTCCTGAGCGTGCTTTAACTCGGCATCCGCCTTAGCTTGTTGGGCCTGCTGAGCACGGAGGGCCCGGTTGGCATCAGCCCGCTCTCGATTGTCGGCCATGGCTTTGTTGACGCCTGTGAGCGCTCCACTACTTGGGGGCGGTGAGGTCGTCGTAGTCGATTTGCAGTTCACTTGTTGACCGTTGATGTTGCAGTCCGTGTTTGTCGTGCTCTGCTGGGCGAAAGCTGACCCCGCAATCAACAAGAACGCGATAGCCACCGAGGTTGTCTTCATCATCTGCTCCAACACCTTCCGTCGCTACTTTCGGTTGCTGCCTCATTCCAATCAATGGCACGGTCACCAAACGATCACTTACCGGAGATGATGACACACAGGATCGCCGAAGGAAAGCGGTG
>PLZZ01000071.1:1084-21718 GCA_003153585.1 Acidobacteriota bacterium
TGAATCGCCGCAGGCGAAAAAAGTGGTGACCGAAGACGATTTTAAGCCTGCTCCGCCGTCACCGGTTGCGGCTACGGATGATCCCGTGGCGGTGGTGAACAAAGCTCGCAACGAACTCCTTCACGACACGGCGCATATCTGCCGGCGGCAAACCGTCAACAACAGCGGGCCCGGTTACGCTGACGACCGTGTGACGGAAGCGGCCGCGCCGAATCGCTTCCACATCGTCACGAGCCAGTCGCGACCGAATCCAGGGCGCTACGAACTGATTATCATCGGCGACGACGTGTACGGCAGAAAAGGAAATGAACCCTGGCAGAAAGTGGACCCGAATCAGGCCCAGCTTGACAGGTCAGCGGGCGCGCTGATTCCCGATGTGCTGATGTTTGGCTACAACGCCGGGGATTTGACGCTGGTGGGGAGCGAAAGCGTCGGGGGAGAGCCGACGTTTCGGTACGAACATAAAATTCATGCCGGCGACATGGACAGGACCATCGATATTTGGGTGGGCGCGAACGACGGCCTGCCTCGAAGAACGCACATGCTGACGGTCACGACGACGGTAGCCGGAGCGGTGCCGATCAGGTGGACAGAGGATGCAACTTGTAGCTATGGGGAGAAGGTCACGATCGAGGCGCCCATCTAACACGCCGCAACGAGGGCGCGAATTACGAGCTCATCGCCGAAGCTTGTTATTCGGGAGCGTCAGTTTGTCCACGCCTGCGCTATAGGCCGAGCCTACGAGCTTGCGGCGCGCGCGCTTGAGGATTACAATTTCGGCGCTGCTTTACCGGGCCTCAGTCTATTTACAATCTGCGAAGGAGAAGCCGATGCGAAAAGTATTTCTTCTGTTCACTCTCTGTTGCGCCCTCTCAAGTGCCACGCTCGCGCAATACGGCAAACCTGCCGATGCATCCCAGGGCGCGAAACCTGACTTCTCGATGACTGCATCTTATATAGAAGCCTGCAGCTGCGACATGTTCTGCCCCTGCTACTTCAACAATCACTCCACCATGCACATGGACAAGCAATTCTGCCGGGCCAATCTGGTGCTGAAAGTGGACACCGGCTATTACAAGTCCACCAAACTCGATGGCGCAAAGGTGTGGCTCTCCACCGATCTCGGCAGCGATTGGGCCACCGGAAAGGATTCCTGGGTGGTCATGACGTTTGATCCCAGCGACACGCCCGAACAGAAGGCCGCCCTTACCGATATCCTCGGGCAGCTATATCCCTTCAAGTGGGAAAAAGCGGCGATGGACACGCAAGCNNGGAGAAGTGATACTGGAGCGCGTCGCGGGGACCAAGCCCGACCAGGAGGTCGTGATTCCCAATCTGCAGTATTGGCAGGCGCAATCCAACAACGGTTTTCGCATGTGGAAAACGAAAGAGGAAAGCTACTCCGGACAGGGCCATGAGTTCGATTACAAAGGAACGAATGGCTTCCTGATCACCATTACGTTCTCGGGGAAAGCGACCGCCAACCCCGCCGATTAGGAGCGGATCTCGTGTTGCCAAGACAAAAAAAANNGTCAACGGCTTGGTGGCTTCGAGCTTCGTGGCCTTCTTCAGTGATTTCTTTGCCATGTTCTTGTTTCCTCCAGTTTTGATGTGTCCAGATGGTTCCATTAATAAAAACTTTTGCAGCCGGATTTAAATTTTAGCGATTTAGGAATACGGTCAACGGCTTGGTGGCTTCGAGCTTCTTGGCCTTCTTCAGGATTTTCTTTGCCATGGTCTTGTTTCCTCCAGTTTTTTGGTCGGCCCCCGTGCTTGGCAGACGCAGGATACTATGCACCTTAAGTGCCAAGTCTCGCGAGCAAGCTGAAGATTTCTTAACTCCTTACAGGTCTGCCAGATGCGTAGGGGCGCAGGTTGCTGCATCGCGCCGGCGCGCGCCGCTTGGCGTTGAATTAATCAACGCCGAAGTGAATTGTTCAACGGACATTGTTCCGGCCACTTCGTGGCCTCTTCCCCAGGCTCGACTCGCCGTCGACCTGGGCGGCCCTAACTTCCGAGGCTTGTTCGAAGACGATCTGCCAGGCGCCGTTTCGTCGCAGACAGACGCGGGAGCACCGGTTGTTGTCGGTAAAAGTGTTGCCGTTGAGCGTGCCGGAGCCTTGCAAGTGGTCGATAATAACCGCGGCGGAGTCGCTGAGCAGATTGATTTGAACCTCCGTCCACTCGGCGTGGTGAAGTTTGTAGCTGGGCGAGAGGATCACTCCCATGATTACGCTGCGGCCGGAGACTTGGCCGTTCGGCCCGATGTAAACGTATTCGGGGGCCATCAGCTTGTCCACGGTGGCGCTGTCGTTTTCAAGCCACGCCGCATTCCAGGCTTTTCTGAGTTGGTCGACTTCTTCACGCAGCGCCGCTTTGTCCACGGGGGCTCCTCCGCTTACCGGATGGGATGTTACAGCCGAAGATGCGACCTCGGATTTTATTTTGCGAGCGATGATATCTCCGTTGGGTGTCTCACCGACCATCTGAGTCGCGAGGAGGACAAGCCCCAGAGTCATACACGCTGCCGCAATCGTGAGTTTGTTCATCGAGTTCCCCTGAAAGCCAAGCAACGAATCTTGCCCGAAGAAATATACAATAGACCGCGATCTATAGTTGCCGAGAGGAGGAATTATGATTAGGCGAACGTTGCTGCTGGGTTGCTGCTTGCTGCTGGCGACGTTGGGGCGAACGGGTGTAGCGCGCGCGCAGGAGAATGAAGTGGACCCGAAAGCGGCGTTAGTGGGAGACACGGCTCCGGCGGCGGACGCAGGGCCGCTGGATTTGGTTATTCCGCGAGTGAAAGCGGCGCTGGAGCAGTACCAGCAAAGCCTGGGGAGCGGGCCCGATGCGCTGCCTCCGCTTACTTCCGCGGAGTTCGATTTCAAGACGTCCACGGCCACGACCGTGGGCGGCTCGATAAATTTTTTCATTTTCAAAATCGGCGGGTCGCACGAGAAGGACGTTTGCAACGACGTCACGTTCAAATACTCGGTGCCTCCGCCGCCGAAGGGTTTGACGTCGCACTCGAAGCCGAATCCACCGACGCTGACAGAGGACCTGCTTAGCACGATTCAGGCTGCGGCTCTGGCGGTGAAGTCGGCGGGAAGCCTGGGGCCGCTGGGATTCAGCCAGCTTACGGTGACGATTCAATACGGCGTCAAGTGGGACGGAAATTTGGGCGCGAACGTGCCCATTTCGTTCGTGACCGTGGGGCTGAGCGGGGACAAGAATAAAAATACGGTGCAGTCCGTGAAACTGGTGTTCGGCAAATAGACGGCTGCGATGCGGAAGCGAAGACGTTGCGCGAGCGCGGCGGGCGCAAAAGCAGGGTGTACAATAATGGCTGCTTCTAAAACCTTGGCGGAAACTCCGGTGAAACGCACATCATGAATACACCGCACAACACGAACNNCGCGCCGGAAAGAACGCTGATCGTGAATGGGAAGACGGTCGACGCGGGATTACGGGAGATCGATGGCCACGCTTACATTGATGTTGAAACTCTGGCCAAACTCACGAACGGCAGCGTCGTCATCGGGCCCACTCGAGTCGTGCTGAAGATACCTGCTGCGAAGTCCGCTGCTACTACGACCGCCTCTGCTGCGCCGGCTGCCGCCGAGCCGGCCGCCGTCCCCGCACCCGAAGTTAATACCGCTGCCGCTGCCGTCACGCCTATTGAGGTCCCGTCCACTGCCGCTGCGGCCAGCGCCGCCGCAGCCGAGCCCGCAACGCCCGCTGCCGCAACTCCTCCGGCCGCTGCCGCGCCCGTTCAACCGCCGCCAGGGATTTCTCGCCCGTTTGCAACCGCGGCGATCGCCGAGTTGGCGGATATGAGGGAGTGGCGCGGAGCTATCGCGGCAATGATCACGCACGGATTGGCTATCAGCGACGGGTGGGCGCAGGGCTACAACGATCAGGTGCAGGCAGGCCTTGCGAAAGCGGAAGTGGCTGCGAGAACCGACGACGACCGCGAAGCTCTCGATCTACTTCGTAACGAAGCCGGGAAGCTGGCGAGTTGGTGGAACACCGTGCTCGGGGCGCGACAGGCGCTTAACGGCGCGACCACCATAGATCCGGACGCGCTCAAGAACGATCCGTTTCTGCCGAGTATCCGGAATTGCGGCCAGTTTCTGAACGCCATGATCGTCAGCGGCACTTTCGCCGACGATGGGAGTTGCCACTAGGGGGANNCCAAGCGCAGCGGGGCGCTGGAGTTTCGGGTGGGAGAGAAGGGTGGCGTCAGCGTGTACGGGCTGGGCCGATTTCCGGTGACACTATATTACGAGCAGTGGATTCGCCTGTTGGATGTGTCCGATGGGCTTCGCGCGTTCCTGGAAGAAAACAAACCTCGGCTAAAACTGAAGACGAAAGAGTGAGCCGACTTCCCTTCCATACCGATACCTGCGAACAGATACGCGATTAATCAGAATTTCGTGATGTCAACCGGCGTCAGGCCTTTTTCGGCGCAGTGATCGTGGTAGCGCTTTAGGAACGTTTGCCAGTTCTCGACGCCAATCGTGTTGCCGGCGTCGTCGAGAAAATTGAGCGCTCCTTCGATCACGGCGAAAACGATAGTCTCTACTTTGCCGACCATGCGCGGAGAGTGCGTCGACCCGGCCACTTCAAAGACAACGTCGCCAGCTTCGGAAGTCCAGCCCTCGTCATAGGTCCACGCGCCCTGCACGGTGTAAACGACAACCGTCCCAGGGTGAAAATGGACCTGGAGCGCCGCGCCCAACTCGGACCGAATGAAAAGAACAATCTGGCCGGTGACGGGATTCAGTTTTATGAGTTTTATAAAATGTCCCGGCGCCCAGGGGATCCATGGCAGCTCACTCGGCTTGATGTGACTGGCAAGGGCTTTGCGAACGGGTTGCGCGGCCTGAGCGTTTTCCATGACTAGCCTCCGTGTCTTGAATTTCCGCCAGCGATGCCCGGTATTCTACACTTTACCCATGCAATAGTTGCCAGCGTAAGGCCGACGCGCCTGCCGAGAGCGAATGTCGCGGTGATCGATCTGCACTCGCTGGGGGTAGTTCGGCGTATCAACGGGACGTAAACACGGCGAGATTATGACTCGCGAAGGGCAATCATGGGGTCCACTTTCGTCGCGCGCCGGGCCGGAAGGTAGCTGGCTAGAACGGCGACCGCAAACAAAAGCAGCGGTACGATCAGAAACACAGCCGGATCATGGGGGCGAACACCATAGAGCAAACTTGCCATCATGGACGCAGTGGATGCAGAAAAGACCAATCCGGCAACGATGCCCACGCCAGCAAGCGCGACCCCCTTGCGTAAGAACATTCTCAGAATGTCGTCCCGCTGCGCGCCCAGGGCCATGCGGATACCGATCTCGCGCGATCTTTGGCCGACCACATAAGCCAACAAGCCGTAAATTCCGATGGAGGCCAGAAGCACCGCCAGTCCAGCAAATCCGCCCACCAGATCGGCAGAGAAACGGCGTGAAGCCAGTGACCGATCAAGGACGTCGTTCATAGAAGAAACATTAAATACCGGCAAGCCGGGATCAATGCTCTGGATTTCATGCCGAATCTGTGGTTCGAGCACGGCCGCGGGCAGAGACGTCCGCAACACCACGCTCAGTCGCTTGCTGGAATCTTGATAGGTTGAAACGTAGATGTGGGGAACGCCGTCGATGTCGAGACCGTCACTCTTAATATCCTGAACTATACCCACGACGGTCGTCCACGGCTTGGTAGGGTCTCGTGCGAACCGCACTCGGCGGCCCAGCGGATCGCCGGTTGGCCAAAACTTATGAGCGGTGCTTTCATCAATGATGGCCACCAGCGGTTTGCCGTCTTCATCGTCCTCGGTGAATGAGCGGCCGCGTAGGAGCGCCGACTGTAACACCTTAAAATAATCGGGGCTTATCCGAATTCTCTCGGCACGCAGATCCTGCAAGGACTCGACCGGTCTATCTTCAATCACTAAACCTTCATTCGCTAAACCACCGACCGCGTTGGGGTTGGTATTGGTGGTCGGTAGAGCTGAGGTGATTGCGGCAAGTTCCACTCCCGGAATTGCCTTCATGCGCCGCAGCAACTCACGATCAAAGGTGGCTCTGCCAGGAATATCGAGATACGGATCCGTCTTTGGATCGTTGGGATTCGGGAGCTGCATGTTTGCCGCGACAACTTGAGTTGGATTAAAGCCTGGGTTTTCCTGCAACAGATCCCGCAGCGTACGCAGCAGCAAGCCGGCTCCGACCATCAGTATGACGGCNNCTTTTGCCGAATGAAGCGCTGGAGCAAGTCCAAACGCTAAGCCGGTAAGAATGGAAATCAGCAGAGCGAAGGCCAGCACCACCCAGTCGATTCGTACTTCGTTGAGCCGGGGAACGTTCGATGGCACAAAGCGCAGGATGAAACCCAAAGTACCCACTGCGGTTGCGATTCCCGCGGCACCGCCGATGAGCGACAGCAGCATGGACTCGGTCAGCATCTGGCGCACTATGCGGCCGCGGCTCGCCCCCAGCGCTAACCGCACCGCCATCTCTTGTTGTCGCCCCGAAGCGCGCGCCAAGAGGAGATTGGCAATGTTCAACGATACAATGAAAAAGATCAGGATTACCGCACCCAGTAACACCAGCAGCATGGGCCGGACCTTGCCCACCAAAGTTTCTTGCAATGATTGAATCTCAATTGTCCATTGCGCCTGCGGCGGGTAATCGGCGGGAAAGTCGTGGCGCAATTCGTGGGCCATGGCAGTGAGCCGCGCCTGAGCTTGCTCCAGTGTCAGGCCAGGCTTAAGTCGTCCGATTCCATTTACTAAAATCCGGGTACCACGCATTGGCGGGGGGAAGGGATCTCCGCTGAATCCGCCGGCGCCAAACACTTCTGCGTCGCCGGAAATCGTCGGTCCAGGATGGCGAAATCCGGGTGGCAGAACCCCGATAATTGTAAGGGGATCATTGTCGATCCGGATGGTACGGCCGATAACGTTCGGATCGGCGCCATAGGCACGGCGCCACAGGCCATCGCTGATCACGGCCTCGGCAGCGAAACCAGGCGCGAAGTCCTGCGGACCATACAACCGTCCAATTTGCGGGATCACGCCCAGCATGGAAAAGTAGCTAAAACTGGTATTGACCCCCTCCACACGCTCGGGCTGTTGGGTGCCGGTCACATTCTCGCTACCCTCAAAGATCGGGGTCACATCTTCAAATACACCCGCTCGCGTCTGCAGGTCATCCAGTTCGGGCTTGGAAAACCTAACGTCNNCACGATGCTGAAAATGGCCGTGTTGGCTCCCACGCCCAGAGCCAGCGTCAGGACAGCCACGATCGTGAATGTGGGCTTCTTGACCAGCATGCGCAAACCATAGCGAACATCCTGAAGTAAACTCCACATGTGGACGCTTCCTCCCGGCCCTCTGCCTGCTTAAGACGTCGGTTAGACGTTGTGCTACTCCGTACGCTTCAGCAAAATTCAGTCCATAAGTCGAAAACGGCTATGCTACTAAAAAGATTGATCCAAAATGGCGGAGAGCCTGTTTTGTTGGACACCACGCCGTCCGATTGCGAAATTGGGTGTCCGTTATTGGGTAGCCTATCTGGTCTGATTCGTTATTTTCGGACGAGTCAACCTAGGGCTTGATGCGGCGTTCATCACATCGGAACTACCCCATTCGCNNAATCAGCGCTGCGGGGGCTTTGTTGAGGCCGAAGCCGAGCTGGAGGCGGGGGACAAAGCAGCGCCTGAGTTCGGGGATTGCGGGGCAGATGCGGGAGCGGTGGACGAAGTAGGTGATGCCGGAGGCTTGCTGCCGGCGGGCTGTACGGGCTTGGGCGCGGACACGCCGGCGACACTTGATCCAAGGCCCAATTTCTGCAAACTGAGCGCGTTGAGTTTGCCGGATGGCTCGAGGCCGTTACCCGACTGAAATTTCTGCATCGCGGAGACAGTGTTCGAGTCCCATTTCCCGTTTGGCTGGCCTTGGTAATAGCCATTGCGTGCCAGCGCCGACTGAATTTCAGAAATGCGTGCGGGGGTGGGAGCTTTTTGCGTGGGTTCGCGCCTGGAATGATGCTTCTTCGAAACTGTTTTCTTCTTGGCGGTAGTGGTAGTGGAAGGAGCAGCAGATGAAGACGAAGCCGATTGTTGCTGGTATGCAAATGCCTGGGCGGATGCAACCAGGAGAGCCGCGGCAATTGCCAAACATTTTATGGTTCGCGTCATCGAAAGGCTCCCTGCCCTATTATCGCGCAATCAAGTCTCAGAACAAGGCGTGGAGAACGGGTGAGCGCTTATTAGACAATGAATGAAATGGGATAGCCGCGCGTAATCTAGCTGCTTAAAGACGCCGGCCTAAAGGCCGCCGCTACAAATTCAGTTCAGAGACCGCCCGTTATTGCGCGGCGGGCACGGCCCCTGCCAGAAAGAGTGTCAATACGCGATCGTTGGCTCCGCGCTGCGCAACCTTGAAGAGCACGTCCTGGCCGGGCTTAAGTTGGGCCATCTCGCGACGATAGTCGGCCAGATTGTTCACGGGCGTGTGATTGATTTCAATGATTACGTCACCGCGGTTGAAGCCGATATCTTCGGCGAAGCTGGCGGGCTCGACCTCGGAGACGATTACGCCGGTCACTTTGCCCATGTTCAGTTTGCGCGAAAGATCGGGCGTTAATTCCTCCACGTGGAGACCAAACTGGCCGGGCGCCTCTTCCTCGCCCGGTTGATCTTCCTCAGTCTGCGCGGACTGCGGGAAAATCTTTGAGCGGTCGGCGACGGTGAGGGAAACATCTTTGGTCTGCTTGCCGTGAACCACGCGGATTTGCACGGACTGTCCGATAGCGGTTTGCGCAATCGGATTTACGAGATCGGCGCCGGTATGAATAGGCTGGCCGTTCACGTCGGTGATGACGTCGCCAGGCTGCAATCCGGCTTTATCCGCGGGGCTGTTGGGCTCGACAGCTTCTACCACGATTCCGTAGGGGGCGCCAAGTTCCTTCAGGAGAACGGGATTATTGCTGCGCTCATCCTGGAACGTGATGCCGATGGAACCGCGGACGACCTTCCCGCTGGTGATGAGCTGGTTGTAAACGTTGATCACGACATTGGAAGGCATGGCGAATCCAACGCCNNGAGTTTCCGGGGTTGATGGCGGCGTCGGTCTGAATGAATCGTTGGAATTGATGGCCGATGTTCGAGCGATCTTTCGCGCTGATAATTCCGGCGGTGACGGTGGAATTCAATCCGAAGGGGCTGCCGAAGGCGAGAACCCAGTCGCCGACCTGTACGCCGTCCGAATTGCCGAGCTTTGCCACGGGCAGGTCGTGACTGGCGTCGATTTTAATTACGGCGAGATCGGTATCTTTGTCGATGCCAATTACATGAGCATTGTAATGGTTGGGATCGCCGTCAATGGTGACTTGGATTTTGCTGGCCTGGTCAATCACGTGATCGTTGGTGAGGATGAAACCATTTTTGTTGACGACCACGCCGGAGCCAAGGCTGCGCTCGGCGTCCTGGCCGGTATCGGGCGTATCAAAATAGCGGTCGAAGAAGTCCTGGAAAGGATCGCCCAGGGCGTGGGGCTTCTTGCCTCCCTTGGGCTTTTCGACGATCTGCGTGGTCGAAATATTCACAACAGCGGGTCCTAGCTTTTTAGAAATGGCGGCGAAGCCGTTGGAGAGATTGACCGGGTCCGGAATGGCCAGGAGCGCGGCGCCGTTGGCTCCTTGATCGCGGGTGGCCAGAGCACGGCCTGAAATCAGCGTGCCGATCAGGATACCGATGCCGAGGGTGGCGACGACGAGGAGGGTGGCAAAAATTTTGCGGTGCCGAATCCAGCTATATAACTCTATGAATTGAATACCCATCCTCGGACTCCTTAGGGTCGCGCCGAAGTTTCGCAGGCGCCAAAATCACTGAACGGAAGCGACGAACGCTCAGTATAACACCTATTCTAACCCGCTAAAGCTTCGACGGTTGCGGTANNCGCGCGCACCTTAAAACTCGAGTTCCGAAATTCGAGCGAGGATAGTGTGACGCACCTATTTCTGGTCCGAGGGAGTTACGGAATCATCAAAAGCCAGCGGCTGCAAGTCCTCGATGCGAGTGTCAAATTCTTCCACGGATGGACTGCCTTCACGAGGCTCAAGCTTTTCTTGCGCGCGGCGTTCAGCCTTCATACGCGCTTTGTCCATGCGCTTCATTTCTTTCTGGCGCTTCTTGAATGTCGTTGTCATAGCCTCTCCTTGGGATGGGTTTGCGAAGGGGCAACAGCACGGCAACCGCCGACGCTAACGTTGGCGCTACAAATTACCAGCGAGGCTCGCGAGGCTGACGGGCCACCTCGCGGTAATCCTCGTTCGAAAATCTCTCGCGGCCTCCGCCGCCTCCGCCACCGCGGTTTCCGCCGCCGCCCCGATTGCCGCCGGGACCGCCGTTGCCGGGGCCGCTGCGAGGACCACGTGGACCGCTGGATTCGGACTTGGGCCGAGCTTCGTTGACCTTGAGATTGCGGCCGCCGAGGTCTTTGCCGTCGAGCGCGGCGATAGCCTTGGCCGCGTCCGCGTCATTAACCATTTCCACGAAGCCGAAGCCGCGCGCTTTGCCGGTTTCGCGGTCGGTAGCCACATGAACTCGCGCTAGCTGCCCGAACGGTTCGAAGAGTGTCCGTAGATCCGCCGCAGTGGTCTGAAAACTCATGTTGCCAACAAAAAGATTCTTCATGCTCTTCTCTCCCTGAACGATTTACTCCGCCTGCTGCAAGGATTTTGCGGCCGCCGGACGGACACGCCACCTGAAAAAATCAGTAACCGCGGCAAGGGACCAAGCGCAACAAAACACGAGAGGTCGGGCAAAACAGGTCGCAAGCCGCGCCCCACAAGGCGATAAAGCCACGTAAAACTTTCAGGAAGGCCAGCTCTATCTTAACACGTTTATGCGCAAAATCCACGTTGTGTTGGGTGCAGAAAGCTGTTTCAGCCCTACGGCGCTGCGATGTGACAGCGGGCGTCGGATGAATGACGCAGGGCGGAAGGGGGCGGCGAAAACGTTAGGAACATTTATTGGAACGGTACTAGAATGCCCGGCATGGCAATCGAGCCATTTCGAGTGCTCACGACACCCGGCAGCCGCGAAGGACTGCACATCCTGGTGCTGAAGGGCGCCTTCACATCGTCATCGTCGCCGGTATTCAACGACGCCGTTGTAGCCGTGGCCGCTCCGCGGCTCATCGTGGACCTCTCGGAAGTCCCCATGATGGACTCGATGGCCATCGGCGCGCTGGTCCGGGCGTTTGTTTCTTGCCATAAGTCGGGACGTAAACTTGCATTGGCGGGAATGAATCACCGAGTGCAGAATGTGCTGCATCTCACCGGAATCGCTCCTCTGTTTGATTCGTACGACACGGTCGCACAGGCCGAAGAAGCGCTGNNACGAATATCTGAGCCTGACCTTTCGTACCATTGACCCCAGTACGGAGCGCCGCTAGTGTTTGATTTCTAAGGTAATTCCTCAATTTTTTCCGAATTCGGGAGCGATTCATGTGTCGAATTTGGGTTCGCTTGGTCTGTTATGTGTCAGTCACGATTATGCTTGTTGCCGGGGCGTCTCATTGCGCCCTGGCACAGTCAACTCCGACACTGAGCGTTGACGCGGCGGGAAATCCACATCCGATCAACGCTGACATTTACGGCATCGCGAATTACGGATTAAATGCAGGTTACGCGCAAGAAATTCAGGTACCCAATATCCGGTGGGGCGGCGACGGAACGACGCGCTACAACTGGCAAGTGGACTCCAGCAACTCGGGCTTCGATTGGTATTTTATGGGCGGAAACGGGGAGGCGACCCCGGTTCCCAGCGCTTCGGCTGATTTGATGATCAATACATATAAAACAGCTTCCAACGCCCACACTCTGCTGACAATTCCGATTATTCCTTATGTGAACAAAATGGCGGCGTGGAACTGCAGCTTTCCCGTCTCGGTGTATGGCGCGCAGCAATCGACGAACCCCTACGTGCACCCGAACGGGGACGATTGCGGCAACAGCATTGCGACGAACGGGACGCAATTAATCGACACCAACATCTACGCCAATCACATCGACAACACCGTCGCGCTGCAGCAAGGCTGGGTGCAGCATTTGCTGGCGACATTCGGCACAGCCGCAAACGGAGGCGTTCCCTACTACCAACTGGACAACGAACCCGGAGGATGGAGCAACACGCACCGTGACGTCGAACCGAACCAGCCCGACTACGACACGATTATTTCCCTGGGCCAACAGTACGCCGCGATGATCAAACAGACCGACCCTTCCGCGAAAGTATTCGGGCCGGTGGATTTCACGCTGGGCGGATGGATCGGAACTCCCAGCGAACAAAACAATCTTTACGCCGGGCAATACTATCTGCAGAAGATGGCAGCCTACGACCAGGCCAACAACCAACGCATCCTCGATTATTTTGACGAGCATTACTATGGAGGCGGATCGACGGATGCCGCCGAGCTGGCTTCGACACGCGCGTTATGGGACCCCACGTTCAATTCGGGGAGCTGGGTGGAGCAATATTACTTCGATGGGCCCATGATGCTGCTGCCGCGATTTGAGAATTGGATTCAGACTTATTATCCGGGGACGAAGCTTTCGATTTCGGAGTACAGCTTCAGCAGCGGGACGAATCCGCTGGTGGACGCGCTGACGGAAGCTGACGTGCTTGGAATTTACGGCCGCCAGGGGCTGGATTTTGCGAATTTCTGGACTGTGCCGCAGCCGACTGATGCGGTGGCGTACAGTTTTCGCTTGTACCGCAACTATGACGGGGCAGGCGGAGAATTCGGAGACACCTCAGTAAATTCGACGAGTACCGATCAAGGGCAGCTCTCGGTGTACGGTGCGCTGCGCTCAAGCGACGGGGCGCTGACGGTGGTGGCGATCAACAAGACTACGACCGCGATTCAGACCAGCTTGACGCTCGCGAACTTCAATCCGAACGGGACGGCTGCGGTTTACACCTACAGCAATGCGAACCTGACGCAGATTGTTGCCGGGACGCCGGTGCAAGTGGCGTCCAACGCCGTGAGTTACAATTTTCCGGCATATTCCGCGACGGTTCTTGTTTTTACGCCGGCGAGCTCTGCACCGGCGGCAACAAAGACGTCTCTTAGCGCATCATCCGCGCAAGTAACTCTGGGGCAGGCCGTCACGTTTACGGCGACTGTCGCTCCGCTGTCGGGCTCCGGCACGCCTACGGGCTCTGTGACGTTTAGTGACGGCGCGACGCAAATTGGAACCGGCGCTTTGAATTCGTCCGGAGTAGCGACACTCAGCACATCGAGTCTCGGTGTTGGGTCGCATTCGGTGACGGCGGTCTATTCAGGTGACACGAATTTCTCCGCGTCCACATCCTCCGCGGCGTCGGTCACTGTTTCGGCTCTGGCAAAGGTCGGAACTAGCACTTCCCTTTCTGCGTCTGCGACGCAAGTGACGAGCGGGCAAAACATCACGTTCACCGCGCGGGTCGCGCCGCAATCCGGAAGTGGAGCGCCGACCGGCACCGTCGCGTTTCTGGATGGTTCTTCGCAGATTGGCGTGGGGACGTTAAGCGCAGGCTCGGCTGCGTTCAGCAGCATCAGTCTTTCAGTTGGAAACCATACGATCA
Organism: Acidobacteriota bacterium; assembly: GCA_003153585.1. Classification (GTDB taxonomy): domain Bacteria; phylum Acidobacteriota; class Terriglobia; order Acidiferrales; family UBA7541; genus Palsa-295. Next base: position 14,722 of record PLZZ01000071.1, read on the forward strand.
CGGCCGCATATTCTGGTGATTCAAACTACGCAGCATCGAACTCTGCCGCGCTGAGCGTGAACGTCGTAGCTCCGCCGACGGCGGACTATTCGCTGACGATGAGCAATTCGTCTCTTACTCTGGCGAAGGGGGCTTCCGGGACCTTGACAATCACGGTAACGCCCCAAAACGGATTTAAACTGGCGGTGGGGCTTGCGTGCTCGGGCTTGCCGGCGGGGGCAAATTGCGGCTTTAATCCGCCGAGCGTGACGCCAGCAGGGGGCGCCGTTGCGGCAACTTTAACGGTACAAGCGCCGGGTGCCAGCGGAACTGAAGTCCCGTCGAGAGGCTCATTCCCCGGATCCGCCAATATGCCCTTATTTATTTTGGCGATGGGGCTCGCGGGGCTTGTGAGAGTAAACAACCGACCAGTTACGGCGGCTGCGAGATTTCAGCGCACATTCCTGGCATCAGCAATGTTCGTTGGGCTGCTTTTCACGGCAAGCTGCGCGGGATACATCCACCAAAATACAGTACAGCCGACAAGCTACATGATTACGGTTACGGCGTCCGCTGCGAACGGCCCCACTCACACGCAGCAGTTCACGCTAACTGTGACGCCGTGAGTGTTAATCCCGCCATTTCCATGAGGACAATGCAGGCCCGCTGACGTACCATACCCTTCCCGGATTGAATGTTCCTCCGCGTTTAATTTTTTCACTTTTAGCGGCAAGTTGCGTGTCGAGCAGAGTCCGAGGAGTACGGCAGCTCGGGTATTGACGCCGTGTTCGATGCGATGGAAAATCCTATCCGGCTGGAATCGGCTGAGAGACGATGCAGAAATTAGGAATTCCCCGGGGCGTAAAATCGATAAGCGGATAGAGGGAGAATTATGAGAAGAGGAGCAATTTTGCTGTTGGTATTGGCATTTTTAGCGATGTCGCTGGGGAATGCAGCGCGGGCCCGAAACAACACGGCGCAGAACCAGCCCACCTATCACGTCACGATGACCCCGGGCACCATCGTCACCATTAATTACCAGCACCGCAGCGGATCCACGACTATCGGATTCCAGGGCTCGCCACTTCTGCCCTTCGCAAAGGGACAGGCAAAAGTAAACGGGAAAGTGGGCCGCATCCAAATCAACGCTCAGTTCAGCAAACTGGAGCCGGCGCAAAAGTTCGGCAACGAATATCTGACGTATGTGTTGTGGGCCATTACGCCCGAAGGCAAATCAAATAATCTCGGGGAGATTCTTTTAGACGGGGACAAGAGCAAAATCGACGTGACCACTTCGCTGCAGACATTCGGGCTGATCGTGACGGCGGAACCGTATTTCGCGGTATCGCAGCCGAGCAACGTGGTGGTGTTGCAAAACGTGGTGCTGCCTGAGACGAGCGGGACAATCGACCAGGCGCCGGCGAGCTACCAATTGCTGGATCGCGGCGCGTACAGCTACGAAGTATCAAAAACGAGCGGCAACCTCTCAAGATCCGACAACAAGGTGCCGCTGGAGCTGTTCGAGGCGCAAAACGCGGTGCAAATCGCGATAAACGCAGGGGCCCAAAAGTACGCGCCGGACGCGTTGAACAAAGCTCAAACCTCTTTGACGCAGGCGCAGGACCTGCTGGCGCGCAACGGAAACAGCAAGCTGATCATTCAGGCTTCCCGCGACGCAGTGCAGAACGCGGCAGATGCGCGGCATATCGCCGTACAGCGCCAAGAAGACGAACGCATGGCGCAGGAACGCGCCGACGCCGCCCAGCGTGAAGCTGATGCGAAGGCTCGCGCCGACGCCGCCGCGGCAAGCCAGCAGCAGGAAGCCGCAGCGCGCCAACAGGCGGAAATTCAAAGACTGCAAGCAGAGCGCGATGCTGCACAGTCTGCGGCAGCCACTGCACGCGCGGATGCCGACCGCCTGGCGGCTCAACAACAGGCGGAACGCGAACGGCAGAATGCGGAACAAGAACGCCTGAAGGCGCAACAAGCGCAGGACGCAGCCGCGCAGTCCGAACTCGAAAAACAGCAGCTTCGCGCGCAATTGCTGGAGCAATTCAATCGCATCCTGCCCACGACGGACACTCCGCGAGGACTGAAAGTCAACATGGCGGATGTGCTCTTTGCGTTCGGGAAGTACGATCTTCGTCCTGCGGCACGCGAAGCTTTGGCCAAACTTTCCGGCATCGTGCTGGGTCACCCGGGCTTAAAACTTTCCGTGGAAGGATATACGGACAGCATCGGGAGCGACGAAGTGAACCAAACGCTTTCAGAGAAACGAGCCGGCGCAGTTCGCGATTACCTGGTTCAGCAAGGAGTGGATCCCAGCTCGATCACGGCAACAGGCTTTGGAAAATCCAATCCGGTTGCAAGCAATGACACGAATGAGGGACGCCAGCAGAATCGCCGCGTGGAAATTATAATTTCCGGCGAGGTAATCGGCACGCAGATCGGCGGCGCCCCGCCTGCACAACCGCAATAGGCCGGGAAGCAGCGAGAAGTGCGCGGTCGCGTGCTCTGAGATACCCGTATTAACGCAGAGCGTCAGTATGAGGCCGGCATGCAAACACGCCCGATGCTTGCATGCCGGTCCCGCCAGGGGCTACAAAGACCGCAAATAGTTCAACAAATCCTGCTGGTCCTGATTCGAGAGTTGATTGAATAGACCGATCACCCGATTGGCCTCAGAACCATTGCTCGCGTGATTTTGGATCGCTCGGAGCAGGCCGCCATTTGCCGGAGTAGCGCGCCCATCGTGCAGGAAGAAGATCCGCTGCCCCACTCCCCATAAAGGAGCGGTGCGGAACTCGTCGCCTGCAGCCGAACCCTGCGAAACATTGTCCGCCAGGCCCGATCCCATGTGATGCACCAGCAAATCCGAAAATAGCTGAGCGGTTTGATTGCTCAGCCCCGGAGTGAAAGCGGACGTACCGGTCTGCATCGAGGGCGTGTGGCACATGTCGCAATGCGCCTTCAAGAATGCAGCCTGTCCATTTTGAATGGACTGCTGGGACGGGTTGCCCGGAATTCCCTGGCTGGACTGCGCCGGGGGCGCCAGGAACCTCATAAAGTTGGCGAATTCGACTATATCGCTCAACATCTGAGGGCCGGACAAAGTAAAGTTCGTGGAATCTTCCGGCGTGTAATTGTAGAGGCACGCGGCAGGCGGGTTGGCACGCTCGTTTGGAAACAACTCATTGGTGACGCCCATTTCCACGTTGTAAGCCTCGCCCGCAAAAATCTCGAGTGACTTGTTCTGCGCCTTCCACCCAAATCGCGTGATGCTTCCGTCGTTGCCGCTGTAGTTAGGGTGGCCGGTAATACCGAGCCACTGCTTGGTCTGACCGTTTGCGCTCATATTGGAAAGAATCGTGGAATCCGGGATGGACTCGATCAAGCCAGCGCCAAAAACCGGCGTTGGAATTCGAAAAATCAGGTTGTTGAGCTGCTGCATTTGTTCGAAGTTCGGCTGGGGCATGACGCAACTCTGCGCATCTTGCCGCCCGGCGATGGTGAAGACGTCGTGAACTCCACCGTCCGCGACTTGGCTTACAGATCCGTTGGCGTTCATCATGTATGGAAATCGCGCTTCACGCACAGGCCCATCCGCCGTAATAAAGAATGGCATGGAGTTCGAGGCGCCATAATCCGTGCCCGCCAGAATTTGGGGATTGGGACCGACAAACGGATATTGATTTTGGCTCGGGCTGGATCCGCCGGTGATGGGCTGCGAATGGCAACTTCCGCAACTATTCGAGTTGTATCCCGGCCCAAGTCCGCTGCCAGGCTCATTGGGCGCACCGCCGCTCACCGAATCGATTTGAACGAATCGGGCCAGGCCGTCGTTGAAAAATTGGACTTGCTCGGGTGTGAGTGTCGTGAGGGGTTGGCCTAGACCGCTGTTCGAAGCACGGACACCAGGATCCTGAGCCGTGCTGCCTTGGCCGCCGCCGCCCGAATTTTGCCCACCAGGGCCTCGACCGCCTGGCTGCCCTTGGCCAAAAACAGACGGACTCAACGACAAGAATAAGCAAACTGAACCGATTGTGTAACCCCTGATATGTTTCATTGTTACTCCTTTCCCCCGTGGCCCAAGTCTGAGCACAGTTAGGGATGATTCACGCAGAAGCGTGACGTTCGGGAGTTAACCTGGCGGGTGAGTTAACCTTGTGAATCTCGGACGTAGCTGTGGGCTGCGCTATGCCTTTGAAATTCAGATTCACTGCGAATAATGGGCTAGACCATACGTCCGATGCGAAGTGGGGTCAAGGTGGCCGGGGTACAGTTTAGGTACAGTAGCCTGGTCAGGAGAAGCAAAGGCGTCAACTGACCGGATACCGCGAGGAAGCAACCCAAAATTTCGAACTAAACGGCTGGACCGGGTGCCTGGAATCGAGAATCGGAGCGAATCCTTTTAGGGACAGCGTCGCACGGATCATAGAATATTCTGACCCCGACGCCAAGCACCCGGATAGGCAGCAAAGCCTCCGACTACGATATCTAGTTTCAATCACTTACGCGTTCACCTCCAGGACATAATCGTTTCACCGCCGGTGCATTGTTATCCCTGCCTAGATCAGCCAAAGTGCGCTCGTTCGGGGATCAAGCCCAGTTCTCCGAGACGCTCGGTGGGCAGGTTTCCTCCACCGAGATAAGGAGAAAATAGATGCAAGCGTTCACCGGTCTTAGCTTATTGGCTTTGTGGGCAAACAAGGTTCGCTCGGCGGTCATCGAACCGCCAGCCATCGGATTTGTCGTCGAGGTACCCTTCGACTTCATTGTTGGTACGGGCAGCTTTTTGGCCGGCACCTACCGATTTGAGGCACTGCACAGCCCGACTCCCGGAGTTTGCGTGCTTGCGGTCCGAGGCGCAGACGAACGGGTTTACAAGCTGGCCGTTAGCGTATCGTCGCCGGCAAGTCGTGGGCACAACAGATCCAAGCTGGTCTTCCACCAGCAAGGTACTCGACATTTCCTGACAGAAGCTTGGCTGGAAGGAAGACGGCTCGGGCTGCAGCTTTATCGCTCGATCCAGGACCTGGATTACGATCAGGAAAATTCGAACAATGAAGTGATTTTGCTGGTTGAGCCAGATCAGTATGGCCGCACAGTTTACGTAATCGAGGACTTCGGCTGCACTGCCTGAACAAATGTCCACGGCGGATACAATTCGCATTTCGCTCGTCTCCGGCTGGCCGCTCGACTGGCTCCGTTGCGGTGAACCGCTGGCTGTTTGGCATCCTGAATCAGCGGATGCTAGAATCGTGGGTTCGCTCACTCTGCCTGGAGACATGGCGAAGCCCTCTCAACTCTACCGGTTTGCCGATTTTGAAGCAGATGTGCGCGCACGCCAGGTTCGCAAGCACGGATCAAAAATAAAACTACAAGGGCAGCCCTTCGAGATGTTGCTGATGCTGCTAGAAACTCCCGGCGAAGTGATTACACGGGAGCAGATGCAGCAGAAGCTGTGGCCGGTGGACACTTTTGTTGACTTCGAGCACAGCCTGAATACCTCGATAAAAAAACTTCGTCACGCGCTGAACGATTCCGCGGCAGAGCCGCGATATATCGAGACGCTGCCCCGGGTCGGATACCGATTTATCGCGCCAGTTACAGTGGTAGAAGAATCCACCAGCGATATCGCTGCGCTTCCCCTCCAGGCCCCTTCCCCAGTAGACGGCATCCCAGGAACCACGGCCGAAGCGTCGTCCCCCCGACACTCGTTCACCTGGTTCCTGGGCCTTGCCCTCGCGGCGACGGCGATTGCGGGAACGGCGGTCGCATTCAATACCGGCAAGACGCGGGATCGTTTGATGGGAATTCTGCATTCGTCGAAAAATGGCGCGGGGATGGCAGGCATGGCGAAGAAATCGCGCCGCTCCGTTGCGGTTCTTCCTCTACAGAATCTCTCCGCCGACCCCAATCAAAATTATTTCGCTGATGGAATGACGGACGAGCTCACTACCGATTTGGCGCAATTTTCCGACTTGCGCGTGATTTCGCGGACTTCGGCCATGCATTACCGGGACAGCAGCAAAACCGCTCCGCAAATTGGAAAAGAACTTGGCGTGGATGCGATCGTGGAAGGTTCAGTAGAACGTGTGGGCGACCGCGTGCGGATTCGCGCGCAGTTGATTGATTGCGCCACGGACCGTCACCTGTGGGCGCAAAGCTACGACCGTGACCTGAAGGATGTGCTGTCGATGCAGACCGAAGCAGCGCGAGAAATCGCGGATCAGGTCCGCGGGTCAGTAGGCTCGCCGCAGCTTAGCCTGCATCCGGCAAATCCGGCTCCCGTGAATCCCGATGCTTACGAGGCTTATTTGAAGGGGCGCTATTTTTGGAACAAGCGCACTCCGGAGGGGCTGAATAAAAGCATCGAATATTTCGAACAAGCCATAGCAAAAGACCCGTCGTTTGCGGCGGCCTACGCCGGTTTGGCAGACAGCTATTCGATTCTAGGATCGGACGTGCTGCCGGCCGATGTGGCGAGTTCGAAGGCTCGCGCCGCCGCGTCCAAGGCCATCGAACTGGACCCTACAATTGCAGAGGGACACGCGGCGCTGGCGTTAGTCGAATTTTATTACGACTGGAACTGGAAGCTATCGGAAGAAGAATTTCGCCGCGCCATCGAGCTAAATCCGAATTACGCGACAGCCCATCAGTGGTACAGCTACTACCTCACAGCCATGTTGCGCTTTCCGGAAGCGGTGGAGCAAGCCGAGACAGCGCAGCAAATCGATCCTCTTTCATTAGCGATCAACACCTCCGTGGCTACGAGATATCACCACGCGGGCCGGGACGAAGACGCAATGCAACTGGACCGGCGCACGCTGGAGATGGATTCCAGCTTCGTTCCCGCGCATTTGTCACTTGGCGCGGTGTATGAAAACCAAGGTTTGTTGCAGCAGGCAATCGATGAGTACAAGAAGGTGATCGAACTCCGTCCCGGAGATCCGGCGGCCCTTGCGGCGCTCGGCTATGTATATGCGCGCTTGGGGCAGAAGGACGAGACGCGCAA
>PLZZ01000122.1:0-3457 GCA_003153585.1 Acidobacteriota bacterium
CAGCGGGCCACCAACGGCCGAAGAAACCCTCGGCGCGTTCGCGCTCGCGCGGCGCGCGCTCACGCTGCACGCCGGCGCCTGCCGGGGCGGAGTGAATCTGGCGCATCAAACGCTCTTTAACAGCGCCGGAAGGCGCGACGCGGGGAGCCGAGAACGCGAGCAGAGCGATGCGTCCGCGCGCCTCCGCGAGTTTTTCGGCGCACGCCGCGCACGTGGGCACGTGCGCTTCGAACGCAGCTTTCTCCTCACCCTCCAGAACGCCGAGGGCGTAGAGGTCGAAATCTTCCGGCCGAGTTGGATGCCCGTTCATGGCGATAAAGTCCGTTTCAAACTTTCTACCGCGGTGCGAATCCGCGTTTTCACCGTGCCAAGCGGGTCGCCCGTTCTGCTTGCGATTTCGCTGTGCGTCAAACCTTCAAAATATGCCAGTTCGATGGCCGCGCGCTGTTCGGTGGAGAGATTCTCCAACGCGCCTTTCACGCGCCCGAGCAATTGTTGCTGCGNNACCACCAGCCATCCCGGCAGCGAACCGCGTCCCGGATCAAATTGCGCGGCGTTGCGCCAAAGCTGGAAAAAGACATCCTGCAAAATTTCTTCGGCCGCTTGCGTGTCGCGGAGAATACGGTTCAGGACAGACGAGAGCAGCGAGGCGTAGCGGTCGTACAGCGCGGCAAGCGCCGACTCGTCCCGCTGAACAATTTTTTGGATGAGCGCCGCGTCCGAAGTGCTCATCTGTGTTCCCGTATTTCCACTCACCAGGTTCTGGCGACTCCATTAATTAAAGTACGCGCGAGAAAGCTCCCCGGATGTCGGCCGCGCCGGTCACCCACCTCGGGTAGCTCGCGAGAATCGCGAAAGGGCCGCAGCGACACGCGCAGCCTAGCTTGCCGGAACTAGAGCGTCAACTAGGTTCTGGGGGGTATTTCCGTGATCCAGGTGCTTGCGCGAAACCCTTGGCAAGACACGTATCAGGTGACAGTAAGTCTATTAACTTCAGGCTCTTAGAGATACGCCAGCGAGGGTTGGCGCTAGAAATGGCTGAAATTGGCCCGGACGAGCGCATAATTTGTCAGTGGTTTCCATTGACATCCTTGGCGGCTTGGCTAAACTTCGGTTCGCGTAGGACTTACGGCAATCAGTTAATCGAACAATTTTCAGGCGGGCGAAGAAAATGACGATTCGCCGCGCCAAGAAAGCACGACAGGAAGGAAGTAACGATGGCCACCGTCGCCAAAGCCGCACAGCAGCCGATCCCGCGAATTGCACCGCGCGAGGATTTGAATCCCTATCGCATCGCGCAAATTCAGTTTGATATAGCGGCTGAATATTTAAAACTGGATCCGGGCCTGCGCCAGATTTTGCGAANNGAAGTGTCCGTGCCCACCAAGATGGACAACGGACAGATCAAAGTTTTCACCGGCTTTCGTGTGCAGCACAACATCGCGCGTGGCCCGGCGAAGGGCGGCATTCGCTATCACCCGGCCGTAACGCTGGACGAAGTGAAAGCGCTAGCCACCTGGATGACCTGGAAGACAGCGACGGTGAATATTCCGTTCGGCGGCGGCAAGGGCGGAGTGATTTGCGATCCCAAGAGGATGAGCAAGCCCGAGCTCGAACGGATGACGCGGCGATTCGCGTCTGAGATTTTTCCCATCATCGGGCCGGATCAGGATATTCCCGCGCCGGATGTTTACACGGATTCTCAAACCATGGCCTGGATCATGGACACGTACTCCATGACCAAGGGGCGCACGTCACTCGGTGTCGTTACCGGCAAGCCGATCTCCATTGGCGGATCGGAAGGGCGCCACGAAGCGACGGCTCGAGGCTGCTTGGTTGCGGTCGAAGAAGCCTGCAAAGTAAAGAAGATGTCGCTGCGCGGCGCAACCGTGGCTATCCAGGGCTTCGGGAATGCGGGATCAATCGCGGCGCGTTTATTCGCGGAAAAGAAAGCGCGCGTGGTCGCGATCAGCGATTCTCGCGGCGGTGTATTTAATTCGCGCGGAATCGATCCGATGAAAGCGGCGCGTTATAAAGAGCGCTCCGGAACTGTGGTGGGCATGCCGGGGACATCGCGCATTTCGAATGACGATCTGCTTACGATGAAATGTGACATTCTGATTCCGGCCGCGCTGGAAAACGTGATCACGCTGAATAATGCCGACCAGATAAAAGCCAAAATCGTTGCCGAGGCGGCAAACGGGCCGACCACTCCCCATGCGGACGAGGTTCTGGCGCGCAAGGGCGTGACCATGATTCCGGACATTCTTGCGAATGCCGGCGGCGTTACGGTGAGCTACTTCGAGTGGGTGCAGGATCTGCAGAGCTTCTTCTGGTCTGAAGGCGAAGTGAATGCGAAGCTCGAACTGGTGATGCGCCGTGCGTTTCACGAAGTGCACGAGACGGCGCGGAAACATCGCACGCACATGCGCACCGGCGCTTACGTTCTCGCCGTTGGACGCGTGGCGGATGCTACGCTGGTTCGCGGGCTCTTTCCATAAAGCGCCGGGCGCGCCCCGACTGTTCCAAAGCCGTCAGCTATAACTTCACCGAAAAATTTTCTCTTGCGCAGCGAACAACAACACGCGTACATTTTTGTTTAGCCGGTGCGCTCACGCGAAAAAGGGCGGCGCCGGCATATTTGTCTGCGAGACTTGCGCGAGGGATATTAAGAATTGAATAATCACACGACTCCTGCTCCACCGATTCTTCTCACCGTTGCCGGATTCGATCCGTCCTGCGGAGCGGGCGTAGCTGCTGATCTGAAGACGTTTGCCGCGCATAATTGCTATGGTGTGGCGGCAGTCACTGCGCTCACAGTGCAATCCACGCAGGGCGTGATATCGGTGCACGCAACGCCCTCGGCTACTTTGCGAGCGCAGCTCGACGCGTTGGTGGATGACGTAGTGATTGCGGGCGTGAAAATAGGCATGCTTACAAATCGCGGCAATGCTTCGGCGGTCACCGAATTTCTCGACAAACACAAGTTCACACACGTCGTGCTCGATCCCGTTTTCCGTCCGACCGCCGGGGACGCGGAACTGCTGGACACTTCCGGCCTGAAATTTGTGCGCGATGAACTGCTGAAGCGCGTCAGCGTAATCACGCCGAACCTGCCTGAAGCGGAATTTCTGACGGGCATGGAAGTGAAGGACCTCTCCTCGATGAAAGCAGCCGGTCAGAAATTGATCGAGATGGGCGCGCACGCCGTGGTGGTCACCGGAGGACATCTGGAGAAACCGATCGACGTGTTCTGCGTCGGAACGGAAGTAGAAACTTTCGGCGGCGATCATGTGAAGAGCCCGAACACGCACGGATCGGGATGCACATTTTCGTCAGCGATCCTGGCGCAACTTGCGTGCGGACAACAGCTCCGCGAAGCTGTGATCCTGGCGAAGGCGTATGTCACGAAAGCGATCGAGAAGTCGTACCAGATTGGAAAAGGCGCGGGCCCGCT
>PLZZ01000122.1:3471-5492 GCA_003153585.1 Acidobacteriota bacterium
ATTACTTCTGCTTATTTGCCAGAACTAACAGCGCGGCAAGAGCTGCCGTTTTCTGATCCAGGGTCCACGGCGGTCCGAGAGAACGTCCCAGCGTGGAGATTTGTTTCCCGATCCGAGTCGCAGCTTTGCCAAACGATGCCCGGACAGACTCGTCGAGGTCGCGCTCTCGAATTCCGGTGACGGAGAGGTCCAGATCCTCGCATCCTTTCGAAAATACTTCGCGATAGAATTCACCTTCTGCCGCATGAAGCAAGGGGTGTGAGGCTAGGATTTTTGAAAGAGGCGGCAAAGCGCGACCGGAAGCCAGGATGACGGCAGAACCGACGACACGATACTGGCGACCACGCAGTTCGTCCAGAACCTCCCGGACAGCTGCCACGGCGAGGCGTTTGGAAGCCGTAAAACAGGAAGCAATAAACTTCTCCGCTTTAGGAAGTTCGAAATTCTCCGCGAAGTGATAGGGCTGTTTCGCTCCGGGGGTTCCGGGCGGAATGACAACGATGCGCCGCCGGTCAATAACTTCCACAGTGCCGGCGTTGTTTGAGACAGCCACGAGCGCCCCCCAACCAGAATGCATTCGAACGCCGATGGCTGCGCGCTTCATGTCTGAGGTTTGTCTGCGACGGTTCCAGCGCGAGTTTATCAGTACCCTGACAACGCGTCTTGGCAAAAACTAGCGGCGATAGACAATTCGCCCGGCCACGACGGTGGCCATGGGAGCGCCGCGGAAACTGCGTCCGTCGAAAGGAGTGTTGCGCGATTTGCTGGGAGAGTCGGCGGCGCGGAACGTCCAAGCGACGTCGGGAGAAAAAATCGTCAGGTCGGCCGGCTCATCGGCGGCAATTTTTCGTTCGATGCCGAGGACACGTGCCGGTCCGGTAGTAAACAATTCGACTAAACGCTTGAGCGAAATTTTCCCCGGATGCAGGAGCTCGCTCAGGCCCAGTGCGAGAGCCGTTTCGAAACCGGTGATTCCAAAGGGAGCGCGGTCGAATTCGACGTCCTTGCTCGAAGGGTGATGCGGCGCGTGGTCGGTGGCGATGGCGTCCACGCTGCCGTCGGCCAGGCCTTCGATGAGCGCGGCGCGATCTTCGCGCGAAGCGAGCGGCGGATTCATTTTGTAATGCGAATCGTAGCGGACGTCTTCGTCAATGAGCGTGAAATGATGCGGCGTAACTTCGCAGGTGACCGGCAAACCCTGTTTTTTTGCAGCTCGCACATATTCGAGTGAAGCGCGAGTGGACATATGGGCGATGTGAAGCCGCGCGCCCGTGAGCATCGCAACCTCCACATCGCGGCCTACGCAAATGGATTCGGATTGCGCAGGGATTCCCTTTAGGCCGAGGCGGATGGAACGCGGCCCCTCGCGCATGACGCCACCCGCGAATAAGGAAGGATCCTCGCAGTGATCGATTACCGGCAAATCAAGAGCGCGGCAATAGTCCATCACCTGGCGCATCAGACGAGCCGTCGCCACGGGCTTGCCGTCATCACTCACGGCAACGATGCCTGCGTCCTTCATCGCTGCGATTTCGGCGAGCGCTTCGCCTTTGCTGCCCACGGAAGCGGCGCCGATGGGCCAGACACGCACTGCTCCGGCGGCCGCGGCTCGCTCAACGATTCCACGAGTAACGGAGGCGTTATCGTTTATGGGCTGGGTGTTGGGCATGGTACACACAGCGGTNNTGGCCGGGTTCGCGCAGGTGACAATGCAGATCGATGAAACCGGGCGCGACGATCATCCCCGCCGCGTCGAAAACTTCTGCATTGGACGCTGACAGACTTGCTCCTACCTTCGAAATTCGAGGGCCGTCAACAAGGACATCGAGTGCTGCGTCGGTGTTGCTTGACGGATCCAGTACGCGGCCATTTTTAATCAGCAGCATCGTTTATTCCTTGCCTGTCGTCCCCGGAGCTGGAGCCGCCTCTAATGCGGCGCCGCCCACGAGATGGTAAAGAAGAGCCATGCGAATGGCCAAGCCGTTTGTCACCTGCTCAAGAACGCCGGATTGCGGTCCATC
>PLZZ01000088.1:0-1034 GCA_003153585.1 Acidobacteriota bacterium
AATCAAACAGATCGCAGTTTCAGCGTTCCAGTGGCAGCTTACCCATACGGCGCGGTATCAGAAAAATGAGGTGGAAGGGACAGACTTCCGCGGAACATTTCCGGCGTATTTGGAAGTTTATTCAAACGCCACGATGAAGGAGGGCCGTTTTTTCACGGAAGCGGAAAACGAGCACCGCGAAAATGTCGTGGTGATCGGCGAAAACGTAGCCAAAGCATTTTTCCCGACGATAAATGACGCGCTCGGGAAAGAAATTCTGGTGGACGGTTCGACCTATTTGGTTGTGGGCGTGTTTGAAAAGCCCTTGGGCGGCTTCGGCACAAATGACGAAGACCGCCGCACCGTGATTCCCTACTACACGTTCATGAAGTTGTATCCGTCGAGCTACGAAATAGGGTATCGATTCCTTGCTTATCCCGGCAAGCTGGACGCCGCGGTGGACCAGTTGCGCGAAGTTCTGCGCCGCCGCCGAAACGTAGCCTACAGCGCTCCGGACAATTTCTCGATTCAAACTCAAATGGAAGTCGTGCGTCAGTTTAATGACATTATCGGCGGCGTGGTGCTGGCCGTTATAGTTCTAAGCTCTATAGGATTATTGATTGGTGGCATGGGCGTAATGAACATCATGCTCGTTTCCGTTACGGAGCGGACGCGCGAAATCGGGGTGCGCAAGGCCATCGGCGCGCGTAGCCGCGATATCACCTGGCAATTTCTCTTTGAGGCCATGACGTTAACCGGCACCGGTGGATTGATCGGTATTCTGGTGGGCAGTGGTGTCGTGTTACTAGTCCCGGTGGTCAGCCCGCTGAAAGCGATTGTCCCGCCGTGGGCCATAATTACGGGATTCACGGTTTCTGTAAGTATCGGCTTGATTTTCGGAGTCTGGCCAGCCACCAAGGCCGCGCGGCTCAATCCCGTCGAAGCCCTTCGTTACGAATAGCGGCCTACCGCGGTGACCGAGCCAAAGGCTTTTCCATAATGACAGGACTATTGGGATCGAGTTGTGCTTTTCCATCCGGGCCGAAAATATAAGG
>PLZZ01000088.1:1116-29252 GCA_003153585.1 Acidobacteriota bacterium
GCCGCAACTTGCGCTGCTATTATCTTCAACCACAACGGCGCATCCGGCTTTTTACTTGCATCCAAATACGTCGCGGAGGCTTGCGCGTAATCTTTCAGATGCCAGTAGTAGAGAAAACCAAGATCGGATTCCATCCGCCAGTCGTCGGGAATTGCAGCGACGCCACGCTTCACAAGTTCGACAGCCAGGTCGGGGCGGTCAGCCCCCGTGGGAATGGGCTCCGAAAGAAAGATGGCGCCGAAGCGATAGGCAATCATGAGTTTTGGGTCGAGCGTAGTAGTGATGTCAAGAAGGGGCCATAACAATTCGAATTTCTCGCCCGGACTTCCAATCCTGGTGCCGTAATACTGGACGGAACGCGTCCAGTAAATATCTGCCAGCAACGAGTCGTATCCCAGGCTCAGTTTTTTCAGCAGCGGCCCGGAACGCAGCAAGAGCTCCTCTTTTTGTTGCGCGATCGTTCGCGTCTGGGCATCAATGCGTGTTTGAAGCGAGGCAATAGCTAGGAACAGCACTGGGACCGCCAGCAGGGCAAGGCGTACCGAGCGAGTGTGGCTTTGGCCGCTCATTTCAAATCACGGCCGGAAAACACCGCGGAAGCTGCGATCAGCACCAGCATCACATACAAGGCGGCATAAGCCGTATTTTGCCAAATCAGTGAAAGCGGAATAGATTCGCCATGAGCGGCTGCCGTGATGGTATTGAAATTGTGAAAGTTCGGCAGCACATAATAGAGAACCTGAGCGGCGGCCTGCATTGCCGGATTCCGGGTTAACATCCCGATATCGCGAATGTCTTTGGAGAAAATACCGGAGACATAAACTCCCAGCGTGAACAGCGTGGAAAGCATGGGGCTCGAAAAGCACGAGAAGAAAAGCGCCAGCGCGGTCACCAACGCCAGTTCGAGCAGGATGAAATAAACGGCCACCAGGACCGAGGCGTCGGCGCGCAGGAAATTTCGGCTAACGTAGTAAAGAGCGGCGGCGAGACCCAGAGTCATCAAGATGGTGTTTACCGTCAGCGTCAGCAGGAGCCCGCCAAATTTTCCAACCAGAAATTCCCATCGCCGCACAGGTTTTGAGAGCAAGGTATATAGGGTGCGCTTCTCGATCTCCTTTGAAACAAGTCCGACGCCGATAAAAATCGCCATCACCAGTCCGAAAATCGAGATGGCTGAAAGACCCAGATTAATGATCACGAGCCGCGAGATGCCGATCGAAATTTCACCGACGAGGATCGAAGCACCGATCATCATGAGGGCGAAGAAAATCAAGTTGTAGAGCACGCGGTCGCGCACGGCTTCGCGGAAGGTGTTGATCGCGACGACAGCTGGTATCACACTCATCGCGCGCCCTCCCCGGCTGGATGAGGAGCAGCCTTATCGCGGGCGACCAACTTGAGGAAATAATCCTCGAGCGTTGGCCGCAGCGGCGCAACCGAAAGAATTCGCGCCTGGCAGTTTCGCAGTTGCTCCAGGACGGGATACAACTGCACCTCGGGGACTTCCACGCGATAGCGTTCCCCGATTTTTGTGGCAGATCCGGCGAGCGCAGTTGGGGGCGAGGACCCGGGGCGCATTTCAAAGAAAACTTCCATTCCATACACTTCCATTGAAACAATTTCTCCGGGCGCACCGACACCCTGCAATTTTCCGCCGAGCAGCACCGCCACTCTGTCGCACAACATCTCCGCATCGGAGAGAATGTGGGTGGAAAAGAAAACAGTTCGTCCCTGACGTTTAAGATCGAGAATGATGTCGCGCACCTCGCGCCGTCCGACTGGATCAAGGCCGGACATTGGTTCGTCCAGGAAAATTACTTGCGGATCGTGAACGATAGCCTGAGCTATGCCCACGCGCTGGAGCATGCCTTTCGAAAATTTCCGCAACTGAACGTCGCCGGCATCCGCTAATCCCACACGTTCAAGGAAGCGAGTTACGCGCTGGCGCCGCTCCGCCAGAGGGTAACCAAAAAACCGTGCATAGTAATCCAACAATTCCCGCGCGGTCAGATAATCGTAGAAATAAGGCTGCTCCGGCAGGTAGCCGATTTCGCGGTGCATTCGCACATCGTCAATCGAGCGCCCACGAACCCGCGCCGTTCCGGCGCTAGGAAATACCAGACTCATCAGGAGCTTCAACGTGGTGGTCTTGCCCGCGCCGTTCGGCCCCAGAAACCCGAAGGCTTCGCCTTCCTCGACCTGAAGAGTCAGATTGTCGAGCGAGCGGCGCATCCGCTTACGCCAGAACCCAACGGCGTAGTCCTTGGTGAGTCCCTCGATCTCGATTGCGGGCGTACCCATGGCCTTGTCATTCTAATTTTTTTTT
Source organism: Acidobacteriota bacterium (assembly GCA_003153585.1). Lineage (GTDB taxonomy): Bacteria > Acidobacteriota > Terriglobia > Acidiferrales > UBA7541 > Palsa-295. The sequence goes on from PLZZ01000088.1 coordinate 3,443, forward strand.
AACTCTGCCGTTCATGTCAATACCCAGGTGTTGCTTCGGAGAGCACAGGCGAGCTGCGGCATGTTTTTCGTGAAAAGTGGTTGCAAAGATTTGAAAGGAGTTAGTTCCCCGAAGGCGTCAGCTTGTCTGCGCGACGGAGCTCCGGGAAGCGCCAGGCCCAAATCGCAGTGACGATTAAGGTTCCGACGCCTCCGAGGATAACGGCGGGAACTGTTCCAAACAGGTGGGCGGTCGCCCCCGACTCAAATTCACCCAACTGGTTGGATGCTCCAATGAACATCATGTCCACGGCGTTCACGCGTCCGCGCATCTGGTCCGGGGTCAGCAGTTGGACCAAAGTAGCCCGAATCACCACGCTGACCATGTCCGTCGCACCCACGAGCACCAGAGCCAGCAACGATACAGTCAGGCTCCGCGAGATTCCGAAAACTATAGTAAACACGCCAAAGCCGCTTACACACCAAAGCATGGTCGCACCGACGCGACGTTTCAGCGGACGATAGGCCAACAAAACTGCCATAGCCGCCGCACCAACCGCCGGAGCAGTTCGCAGCAATCCTAGTCCCCACGGGCCAGTGTGAAGAATCTCTCGCGCGTACACGGGCAATAGCGCTACGGCCCCTCCCAACAACATTGCAAAAAGATCGAGTGAGATCGAGCCAAGCACCACTTTTCGCTGCCAGATATAACGAAGCCCGGCAAGAACCGATGAGAGATTGATCGGTTCCCGCACTCGCGCTCCTACATTTAGCCGGACCATCGTCGTGCAAATTACCGCGACTACAGCGGAAGCTACGGCCGTGGCGTAAACAGCCGAGGCTCCGCGAAACGCCGCATACACGAGCCCGCCGATCGACGGCCCTAGGATCGTGGCAGCCTGGAATATGGTCGAATGCCAGGCCACCGCATTCGGAAAATGTTCTTCTGGAACCAATTGCGGCAGTAACGCCCGGCTCACCGGCCCATTAAACGAGCGGACCACACCGAGCAGAACCAGCACCGCATAAATCGGCCTCACCGACGGTTCGCCCCTATGCGTAGAAAAGAGCAACAGGGCAGAGCATGTTGCGAAACCCACGTAACACAAAATAAGCAGGTTGCGGCGATTGAAACGGTCGGCCACGTGGCCTGAAACAAGAAACAAAAGAATTCCCGGCAGGAATTGGCAAAGTCCAACGAGGCCTAGGTCAAATGTACTATGTGTGAGCTCATAAATCTGCCAGCCCACCGCGACGGATTGCATTTCCAGGGAAGCGACAACAAAAAATCGCGCGAACTCGTAGAAGACAAAAGCGGGATAAGTGAAAGCAATGCGCCCGTCAGATTTGGAATCATGTGATCCAGCCATCGGCGGGCGATCGCTCCTCATAACGATGCGGCCAGCAAGTATAACCTGAGTAGCGTGGAGGAAGTTCCCGCACGAGGGGACGAACGTATCGAAAAATCACCTTGAGCGAAAGATTTCGAGTAAAAAAGAAAATAAGAGAAACCAAATGATTTTATGGGCGGCAGAAGACTTTCAGTAAGCGCAAAAACTTCTGGGTGGAATTTGCGGCTGTCGGCGCAGATAACACCACCAGTAGACGCTTTCGACAACTCGAACGGAACATTTTGTGGTTACGTGTCGATTTTTTCTTGACAAGTTTTCCACAACCCACGATACTGCCCATCCAGACCCGGGGGAAAATTGAATCGGTGACGACTCGCTTCCTGGCATCGATCAACAGAGCAACGGGCCCGGCAATACCGAAAATTTAGAGGGGAAGAATCCTACTTCGCACCGCGCATCGGATTTTCAAGCGCGGCTTAGCTAGGCTTTTCTATTTTTTCGGCTGGGAAGGCGCCACGCGAGCGTTTGGCCGGCGGTGCTCTCCAATTTCCCCGATGTTCCGTGTATTTCTCGATACGCACAACGACAGCCTGGTTCCTGTGGTTTGGGAGTAGAATGGATTACTCCTCACTGCAGCCCAGCCAACGTACGGCGGCTTCACACCCAGCGCGGAGGCAGAGATGGCAGAACCGAGAATGACCCTGCAAAGCAAATCCGAAACTGATCAGGTTACCCGGCGAGCTTCCGGCCTGGAATTCCAGCGCCGCTTCACCGACGGGAAAATATCTCCATATGACAAAGTTGAGTGGGAGCGCCGTCCCGCAATCATCGGCAATGATAAGGGCCAAGTAATTTTTCGGCAGGACAACATAGAAGTCCCGAAATCGTGGTCGCAAACAGCGACAAATATTGTCGCTTCGAAGTATTTTCACGGAAAGCCGAACTCGCCCGAGCGCGAAACTTCGGTCCGGCAATTAATCAGCCGCGTGGTGGAGACGATCGTTCGCTGGGGCGAAGAGGGCGGGTATTTCGCCACACCGGAATCCAAGAACATATTTCGCGATGAGCTTGCGCATTTGCTGGTGGAACAAAAAGTGGCATTCAATTCGCCGGTATGGTTCAACGTCGGCGTTCAGGCTAAGCCACAATGCTCCGCGTGCTTCATCAACTCGGTCCAGGACAATATGGACTCGATCATGAACCTGGCGAAGACTGAAGGCATGCTATTCAAGTGGGGCTCTGGTACTGGAACGAACTTCTCGTCGTTGCGCGGAAGCCACGAGTCGCTTTCGGGCGGTGGGATCGCCTCCGGCCCAGTGAGCTTCATGAAGGGTTTTGACGCATTCGCCGGGGTGATTAAGAGCGGCGGCAAGACGCGCCGTGCCGCCAAGATGGTGATTCTAAACGTGGATCACCCGGACATCATGGAATTCATCGAGTCCAAGATGAAGGAAGAGCGCAAGGCGCATGTTCTGATCGAGCAAGGTTACGATCCTGCGATCGACGGCGAAGCGTACTCCTCTGTCTTCTTCCAGAACGCCAACCATTCCGTGCGCGTCACCGACGACTTCATGCGCGCTGTAGAGGAAGACCGCGACTGGTGGACGCGCAACGTCAATGACGGCAAGGCAGTGGAACAATTTCGCGCTCGAGACTTGCTCCGCGAGATGGCCGATTCCGCTTGGAAGTGCGGCGATCCCGGGATGCAATATGATACGACGATCAATCGCTGGCACACTTGCAAGGCCACGGATCGTATTCACGCCTCAAATCCGTGCTCGGAGTACATGTTCCTGGACGACACGGCGTGCAATCTGGCGTCGCTGAACCTCTTGAAATTCCTGGGTTCGAATGGGCAGTTCGATACGGAAGGATTTAGCCACGCGGTGGACGTAACCATCACAGCGCAGGAAATCCTGGTGGACAATGCTAGCTACCCCACCGAGAAAATCGCGCGAAACTCGCACGATTTTCGTCCGCTGGGCATCGGCTACGCGAATCTGGGCGCGCTGCTGATGTCGCTGGCCATGCCCTACGATTCCGATAGGGGGCGAGACTTCTGCGGCGCGATTACAGCTCTGATGACCGGCGAGGCTTACGCGCAGTCGGCACGCATCGCGGAGCGTATGGGACCTTTTGGCGGCTACCTGCGGAATCGCGAAGCCATGATTGACGTAATTCGCATGCATCGCGATTCTCTGAGGCCGATCAAGGAAGAGCACGTGCAACCGTCCTTGCTTCATGCGGCGCAAAAGTCGTGGGACGATGCCCTCGAGCTAGGCGAAAAGTTTGGTTACAAGAATTCTCAGGTTTCCGTTCTGGCTCCCACCGGGACCATCGGCTTCATGATGGATTGCGACACCACCGGAATCGAGCCTGACCTCGCGCTGGTGAAGCAGAAGCGGCTGGTGGGCGGCGGTGTAATCAAAATCGTGAACAATACCGTTCCGCAGTCGCTGATGAATCTGGGCTATCCGCCGGAGCAGGTTGCGCAGATCGTGGATTTTATCGATGCGAATGGCGCTATCGAAGGGGCGCCGGGATTAAAGCCAGAACACCTCCCGGTATTTGATTGCTCGCTGGCCACTCCCGGAGGGCGCTCAATTTCCTGGAAAGGCCACCTACGCATGATGGCTGCCGCTCAGCCGTTTCTTTCCGGCGCGATCAGCAAGACCATCAACATGCCGGAAGAGTCCTCGGTGGAAGACATCATGGAAGCCTACACCGAGTCTTGGAAATTCGGACTCAAGGCCGTGGCCATCTATCGCGACAATTCGAAAGGTTCACAGCCATTATCTGTCTCGGGCAAGAAGAAAGAAGAGAAGCCCGCGACGGCATCCGTCGAAGTTCCCGTTGCCAAGGACGAGATTCCTCCGCACGAGCAGCAGGAACTTTTTGACCGAACCAGGCGCCGCAAGCTGCCTAACGAGCGAAGCTCGATCACCCACAAGTTTTCGATTGGCGGCCACGAAGGCTACCTCACAGTAGGCAAGTATGACGATGGCACCGCGGGCGAGATCTTCATCAAGATGGCTAAGGAAGGGTCCACGCTCTCCGGCATCATGGACGCCTTCGCGCTGTCCGTTTCGGTCGCGCTGCAGTACGGAGTCCCGCTTCGCGCTTTGGTGGACAAATTCGTGAACTCGCGATTCGAGCCCTCCGGCTACACCGGCAATCCGAGAATTCGCTACGCAAAATCAGTTGTGGATTACATCGGGCGCTGGTTGGGCGGGAAATTTATCTCACCGGACTATCTCGACGGTGAAGTTGCCACGGGGGACCCAACAGCCCCGATCGCAGCCGTCACGGCGGAAACGAAGGCCCTGGCTCCAGTTACGGTGATGAAAGTGCCGGACCCTGAAGCCTCCACTCGTCCGCGAGCGGCGATTGATGATGCGCCATCATGCTCCGAGTGCGGCATGCTCATGACGCCGAACGGCAGCTGTTACAAGTGTTCCAACTGCGGCAGCACATCGGGCTGCAGCTAAACCCGGCAAGAACAGCGGAATTAAAGCAGGGCGAATAAAAAAGGGGACTCCGTCGAGTCCCCTTTTTTTGCTCTACCCCTAGTTCCGGTTTCGGCGCGGCGAAACCGGCCCACCCCGGGATAAGAGACAGCCGTTTACTCTAACTGCACGCGGATTGCCAAGAGCCTTGGCCGTCGCCTGAACCATCCGCCTCTTGGCGCGACAAGACTTACGCTGAGAAACACCCGTTTGCATTTCCAAATTGCGCGGACATCTCCGCTTTCTGAAAAGCTCTCGCGGGTTTTCTACGTTCTTTGGAAGGCTGCAATCTAGTGGTTGCCAAGGGTATAGACCACTGAGATCGTGGTGTCTACCTGAACAGGATCACCGTTCAAGAGCGTAGGCTTGTATCGCCATTGCTTCACCGCTTCCATGGCCGAAGGCGTCAACTCCGAAGGCCCGCTGACGTACTCAAGATTTTCGATTGTGCCGTCCTTTCCAATGATTGCGTGGAGCAAGACAGCCCCCGTGATGTGCTTCTTCTTCGCCTCCTTTGGGTACACCGGAGCAACTTGATGAATAAGGTTTGCCGAAGCGACTGCCCCACCTACGCGAATGCGCCTTGGCTTCGGCGTGGACGAGTTCGGTACGGGGCTTTGTGGTGTCGGCGCCTCATTTTGCCCTTCTTGAGAGAAGGCAGCCCCGGCCGTAAAGAGCGTTATCAATACAATCAGAGCGATTCTTGACGAAGCCATAACCACTCTCCGGTTGCGCATTTGGGAACCTGAGATCAAGGAAAGGAATACATGAAGATACAAGTCCCCGCAATGGAATAGTTAGATGGGGGCGACGAAACTCAGACGCTGCGCGCAAGCTAGGATTGCGATACCGCAGGACGACGCAGCCGTTTCCAGATCCAACGGGCTGGTGCGAAGAGAACAAGTCCCCACAACAGCACGGTGGGCAAAGACTGTAGCGCCCAGACCCCGAATCCAATCACGCTTTCGACCACTGTTCGATAACCTTCGACCGCTGCATTGCGCAGCCGCGTGCCTATCGCGGTAGGAGCGCCCTGCAAGCTCGCCTTATATTCTTCCTGCACCGAAAGCTCCACAGTGGCGAAATCAACTCGGGTCTGCAAACTCCGCTGGTCGGCTTCCATTTGCTCGATGTCGCCGCGAACTCGTGCGATTTCCTGCTCGGTTGCGAGAATGTCCTTTACCTGGCCGGTATGATTGCGAAGAACGTCCAGCAATCTTTCCTCGGTGGCGCGGGCATTCTTCATCCGGGCGGCGCGATCGGTAAACTCCTTGGTCACTTCTTCGCCTGACTGGGATTCTTGTTCCACGCGCCCCAGTTGTTTCAACTCCGCGATCGTTGATTCGAGTTGCGCCGACGGTATTCGCAGCGTGGCGGACAAAGTACGCGCAGCGTCCTGCGGCGAAGCCGAATTCAGGCTGGCGATGTACCCATTGTGACGTTGCGCAACCGCCTTCACACTTGCTTCCAATGGCCCGAAGTCTTTCACGATCAAGGAAACTGAGGCTGTTCGGGCGATCATGGGCTGAGTCGGTTCAGGCGAGGGCGGAGGAGACGGTCGAGCCTGGGCTATGAATGCTTCAACCTCGCCCGCGGCAGACTTACTCGGCGCGGTTTCGGCCGAGCGCAATTGTTCGGTATACGCCAATTGCGCCCATCCCTCCGAATGCTGCTCTCTTCGTCGAGTTGGCAATGTGAGAGCGAACAGCAACACGACGCCAGCCGCAGCGCCAGCCGCTCCCAATACCCAACGGTTCTTGAAAGACGGAATTTTCTCTGTCAGCCACCCGGCGAACCCTGCGCGTTTTGTTTCTTTCACCAGTGCATGATCGGCCCTCGCGGCCTCCAAGTTCTTCGTCAAGCTTGCGGGAGCGGCTTCCACGCTCCAATTTGAAAGCTGAGACGAGACGCCACGCATCTGCTCCGCCAGCGCCGCGCATTCCGTGCATTCGCGTAAATGCGCTGCAACGCTCACCGCGCGATTCGCGGAAAGCTCTCCGTCGAGATAGGCCATCACTTCTTCTTGCTCGAAAGGATGAGTGGATGAAGTCATTTCCGCCCTCTCAAATTTCTCGGCGCGATCGCCAGGATTTCGCGCAACGCCATTCGCGCCCGGAACAATCGCGATCTGACGGTGTTTACCGGCGCACGCAATATCTTTGCGATTTCCTCGTAGCTCAATTCTTCGAACTCGCGCAACAATAAAACTTCCCGCTCCGCGGCCTCGAGCCGTTCCACAGCTTGCCTCACCCAAATTACATTCTCCGGATTTGTGCCTGATGGATCCGAAGGTTCGTCCGGCGCTCTATCTGGCTGCGTTGGGTTCAGAACTGATTTGCGTCTATGCGCCGCGAGAATGTTGAAAGCGATGCCAAACAGATAGGCGCGAAACGTAGCACGAGGTTCATACCGTTGCGCGGCCCGCAGCACGGCGAGAAAGGTTTCCTGGGCTAATTCCTCGGCCTGCGCGGCATCGTTCATACGGCGCCGGAAGAATCCGTAGACCCGCTCGCGGTAGCGCAAGAAGAGTTCGGTGAAGGCTTCGTCCGAGCCTTGCTGGAGTTCCAGGATCAATTGCTCATCGCTGGTCATTGCTCGCCACGAGCCCGGTTCGTGCTTTTCCGAGCGTCACGCCCTCCCGATTCAGATGCTTCTATATCTGTAATGTCCGGAGAACGCAGAAAGTTCCCGGGGTTGCAGTTTTTTTTAACAGGAGCAGGAACAAAGGGAAGGAGGCAGAGGATTACGCGCCAATTGCAGAGCGTAAAGCGCCGGCAAGGGACTCGGTCCAGCGGCGGACGTCCTCGTCGCGCTCGGCTTCCACCATCACGCGGGCGAGCGGTTCGGTACCCGAATAGCGCAGCACCACTCGTCCGGAATTACCGAGCGCCTGTTCGGCTTCGCGAAGCAGGCGGGCAACTTCGGGCAGGGAATCCAGAGGCGGCTTGGACCGCACGCGGACGTTGACAATTTTCTGCGGAAAAATCTTGAGATCGGCGACAAGCGAATCCAGTGGTCCGGCGATTGAAATGATCGAGGCCAGCTTCAGGGCCGTGAGCATTCCATCACCCGTGGTGGCGTCATCGAGAAATAAAATATGTCCGGATTGTTCGCCGCCGAAATTCGCGCCGATGCGCTGCATTTCTTCCAGCACGTAACGATCGCCCACGGCGGTGCGCGCGAGCTTCAGCCCGGAATCTTCCAGTGCACGCTCGAGCCCGAGGTTGGCCATGGTAGTGCCAACTACTACGTTGCCCTTAAGACTTCCGGCTGATTTCAGATAACGCGCCGCGACGAGCAAAACTCCGTCGCCATCCACGAGCTTCCCGGTGGCGCTGGAAAAAATCGCGCGGTCGGCATCTCCGTCAAATGCCACACCCAGCGCTGCGCCGGATTGCACGACGCGCTTTTGCATGCCTTCCGGGTGCAGCGAGCCGCAATTCGCATTTATATTTTTTCCGTCGGGCGCGTAATTCATAGCGATCACATCCGCGCCCAACGAACGAAAGAGGCGGGGCGCCAGATTGCTGGCCGCTCCATTCGCGCAGTCCAGCACTATTTTCATTCCAGCGAGTTTCGCGCCTGGTAGCAGAGCCTGGGCTAATCCCTCCAGGTAATCATCATCAATCTTTTCGTTGTCGTGAAGACGCAGCGTCTTTGCGGCTGAGACCGCGTCGCGCGAGGAAAGGACAAACTGTTCGAGAGCCGTTTCTATCGCATCCGGAAATTTCATTCCCGTGGACGAAATCAGCTTCACTCCATTGTCGTGGTACGGATTGTGTGAGGCGGAAATCACCACGCCGGCGGCGAACCCTTCGCGGTTGACGAGCCAGGCCACGCCGGGTGTAGTAAGTACTCCGGCGGAAACCGGACTCGCACCGCCCGCAGCCAGCCCGCAGGCAATTCGTTCGGCAATGTGCGGGCCGGACTCGCGCGTGTCGCGTCCAATCAGAACGCTGGGACTTTCGCCATGGGCCCGCCCTACCGAACCCAAATAATTTCCCAGCGCAAGACCAACGCGATCCAATGTTGCATCGTCGAGCGGGTATTCACCGGGGATGCCGCGGATGCCGTCCGTCCCGAAAAGTTCCTTGCCCATTTGCTCCTATTCTTATCCCGCGCAAAACGGGTAGCAATTCTATCATTGCGAGGCCGTGGTCCTGCCGGCGAATCTGGTTCCTGCCGCGCATTTTAACGAATCGGGGCTCGCGGGTGTACGCGTAAGCACATCGGCGGATATCGCGGCGCAGCCTGTGTTATCGTACGGGAATGCCACTGGAACATACTGAAATCGTCAGCGACAATTCCACACCTGCCAAGATCATTGCGGCGGGAATTGTGGTCGCTTTCTGCTACTGGGCGTCTTCTGTTCTCGTAACGGTCTTGGTGGCGGTGTTGCTCGCGTACTTTTTGGATCCGGTCGTAACGTTTATGGAAAACTGGCATATCCCTCGCGCGTTGGGATCGCTCATCATTGTTCTCTTTACAATTGCAGTCTTGCTGTTCGTAGCATGGTCGCTGGTCGAACGTGTGGATCAGTTCGGCAGGGACTGGCCTAAGTACCGCGCACCCTTGCACGCGGTCGCCAATGCCGTAGAACAAAAGCTGGCGTCCGTGGAGGAACACGTTTCGGAGATTGGCTCTCCCGACCAGGTTGGCCAGCAGGCTGAACATATAGTAGCCGTCGCCGAATCGCATCCCGTTCGCGCGGCGGTGTTCTCTCGGCTGAGTGGGCTATATGAAGTAGTGCTGGGAGCTACTTTCATACCCTTCCTGTTGTTTTTTATGCTCGCCGCGAAGCGCCAAGTATGGCACGCGACCATGCAGTTATTTCCGGCCACCGAACGTACCTTGGTCAAAGAAACCCTGACAGATATCTCCCTGGTTCTCCGCAGCTATGTGGTGGGGACGGCAATGGTGGGAGTCATTCTTGTCGTTTTGAGTTGGCTTTTTTTCTTGTTGATCGGACTTGAGTTTCCGTTCCTCACCGCGCTTATTTCCGGTACCTGCAATCTGATCCCATATCTCGGCGTGGTCCTTTCCTGGATGCCGCCCATGTTAATCGGCCTGAAACAATTTCACACCGTTTCGCCTTTCATCGGCATTTTCGCCGTACTTACTTTTTTGCATCTCGTTGCAGCAAATTTGTTGGTCCCAGCGCTCGTCGGCTCCATGGTGCGGCTGAATGCATTAGCGCTAACCGTGTCGCTTCTCTTCTGGGGATTTTTGTGGGGCGCAATGGGTTTGATTCTGGCGATTCCGATTACCGCCGTTATCAAAGTGATCTGCGACCATAAGGAAAGCTGGCAACCGGTGGGCCGCTGGCTTAGCGCATAATTTTTTGCAATATCCGCTACAGTTCCTCTCTACGCAGGTTGTGCATGGATGCGACCGACTCCGTGACAGCTTTCGCATCCCTTGACTGCTGAAATATCCGAATGGCTGCAATTCCGGCGGCGCCCGCACGAATGCAAAGCGCGGCATTTTCTTGATCCACGCCTCCGATCGCAATTATGGGCAACTGTACAGTCCGGCAAACTTCGGCGAGCCTTTCTGTGCCTTGCGGCATGCCAAACGCCTGCTTCGACGGTGTCTCAAAGACCGGGCCGAAGAAGATGTAGTCAGCATTGGCGGTTTCCGCTTCGCGAGCCTCTTCCAAACTGTGACACGAAACTCCGATCACAAACCCATTTGGTGCATTTCCGGCGCGGCACCACCGCACCACGTCGCGCACCGGAGCGGATTCGCGTCCGAGATGCACTCCATCAGCGCGCGCGGCTAGAGCGACGTCCAGGCGGTCATTAATTATGGTTTGCGGCTGGTGATCAGTTCCGGCGGCTTGCTCCTTACTGAGATGGATCGTCGCGCGCGCGAGTTCGAGCAGTTGCCCGGCCGGCAAATCCTTCTCACGTAGCTGTACCCAATCGACCCCAGCGTGGACGGCTAACTGAATGTTTTGCAGTATTGTTAAGGTGAGGGAGACTTCCATCCCAGTACCAGTCAAAGACTTCCGGTCGGTGACGTAGCAAACGAGCGATCTGTTAGCTGCGGGTTTCAACGATCGTAGTCCGGCGGCGAAACGCTTCGAGCGCAAAAAGTACGTTCATCAGACCCAGCCCCGTGATTGCGCCGCGCAGAAAGGAATTTCTTACAAAAAATGCCAGCCCGGGGTATTGGTAAAGAAAATAATTCATATCCCACACTTCGGACCATGGAACCAAGATCAGCGCTAACCCCAGTTCGAGCCAAAGCAGCAGGAGCACAACTCGGAGAACCCGGTTCATCATCAGGATAAGGATTATGGGAGATTACTCCGGCAGCCGCAACATCTACTCCGTGTCATCGAACGGGGCTATATGAGGGAACTGAGCTGTCAGGTAGTGCGATTCAGTTTGCAATACCGCAAACCGTTAAGCTCGGCGTACAATGGCAGCGTTTCGAGGTCAGCAGGGAAATCCCCGGGAACCTAAGCACGACGCATCAAATAAGCTAGGACTAAGGAGCGCAATCCATGGCGACAATTACGACCAAAGACGGAACACAGATTTATTACAAGGATTGGGGAAAGGGGCAGCCAATAGTCTTCAGCCACGGTTGGCCGCTGACTGCGGACGACTGGGACGGACAAATGCTGTTCTTCGGCCAGAAGGGGTTTCGTGTGATCGCTCACGACCGCCGCGGGCACGGCCGCTCCGGCCAAACTTGGGATGGAAACGAGATGGATACCTACGCGGATGATTTGGCCGGGCTATTTGAACATCTCGATCTCAAGGACGCCATTATGGTTGGGCATTCGACGGGCGGTGGTGAGGTAGCGCGCTACCTGGGCCGCCATGGCTCCAAGCGTGTCTCGAAGGCCGCACTCATCAGCGCAGTTCCGCCGCTCATGCTGAAGACCGCGAACAACCCCGAAGGGGCTCCTATTTCAGTGTTCGATGACCTCCGGGCGCAACTCGCAGCCAACCGGCCGCAGTTCTACAGGGACATTACTCTGCCGTTTTACGGTTACAACCGTCCAGGCGCCAAGATCTCAGAGGGCATTCGCGAGCACTGGTGGTTGCAGGGAATGCTGGGAGGCATGAAGGCCCACTACGACTGCATCAAGGCCTTCTCGGAAACCGACTTCACTGAGGACCTGAAAAAAATCGAAATCCCCGTGCTAGTGATGCACAGTGAAGACGATCAGATTGTGCCGTTCGCCGCTGCGGGACCCAAGTCCGCGAAAATACTGAAGAACGCGACGCTGAAGGTTTACAAGGGCCTTCCTCATGGCATGCCCACGACCAACGCGGACCAGATCAACGCCGACTTGCTCGCGTTCCTTAAAGGCGCAGCAACCACAGCATCAGCGTAACCAAGAAGAGAGTTAGCGTTTCTGAAGGGTGGAGATGCGGTCCGCGACGTCGCGGTATTCGATGTTCGCGGCATAGACCTGACGGAAGCAATCCAGCGCCGCTGACGAATCTCCGCCGGCTTCCAGGGCCAAGCCGAGATCGTAGCGCAGGGCAAGAATAGTCTCGTGCTCCAGCCCGGGAACTTCCAGTGCGCGCTGGTACCACAGCGCCGCGATATTGGGCTCGCCTTTATCCATGAACGAGAGCCCGAGCATGGTCGAGCAATTCATGGTGTAGCGGAAGGGTTTGCCCTTTTGAACGGCTTTCGCCACTTTCTGGAATTCCCCGATGGCTTCGTCGAGCAGCCCCATTTCGCGGTAGGCGATGCCGAGGTTGTAGTGTGTTTCCAGGTCTTCGTCTTCCTCGCCAAGTTCGCCTAGTTCGCTGCGGAATTCCTGAAAAACTTCGGCAAGCTCGTTCAGGCTTTCGGTCGTTATCTCGGGTACAGCAGATGATTTGGAGCTTCCGTTCTCCGAAATTGCAGCCGCAGGCACTGAACTCGCCGCGGAAACGGGGACCGGCTCATCAATATTCTTTGCAGCGGACGCAAAGGCACGATCCGCCGGGGGCGCTTCCAGATCTTCGACCTCGGCCGCCAGCTCGTTGAGGAAATCCTCAGTGGTCGCCGGGCCGGCATGGCTGGCGATAGAACTGGGCTCCGGCGTCAGCTCCAATTCAAATTCGCCGTTGGCTGCAGTAACTGGCTCGGCGGCGAGAGTTTCGGAGTCCGGCTCCTCAATGATTTCGATCGTGGGAATCTCGTCTGCTTCTTCGCTGCTTTCCTGGATCTCGAACGAATCCGGTTGCACGGAAGAATCGTTGGCCGATGCTGGGACTGCCTCTGGTTCTGCCTCAATCTCCAGCGCGATCGGCGCTTCGGGTTCGAGCTCGACAGGCTCCGGCTGGACCGCCATCTCTTCAATAACGGCCTCTGGTTCAGTCTCCTCTATGATAAAGACGGGCTCGGGCTCAGGCTCCGGCGCGGGCGCGGCTTCCTGCTCAGACTCGGCGATAGCGGGTTCGCTTTCCGCCTCAACTGCGGCAGGAGTCTCCTCCAGCGCGGTTTTCTCAGCATCCACTACTTCCTGTGAAATCGCTTCCCATTCGTCGGATAGATCCAGCTCTTCCCCGGACGCAGCGGGCGGAGTCTGTGCGATGGGTTGCTGAGGCGGAAGTGCCTCGACGGATATCGCCGGCTCTTCCAACGGTATGGGAGCAACTGCAAATTCTTCAACAGCAGGTTCCGACGGAGCGACTGTCAGCGGTATGCCGAATTCGGCGGCTATTTCGGCGGCGCTCAGCTCGGCAGTTTGGTCCACGGGTACGGCGCCCTCGGACGCAGTTTCCACGCTCGCCCGCGCTTGGGTTTCTGGCGCTACAGGGGCAGCAGGCAAGCTTTCAACTGGCACGGCCATGGGTGGAGCAGCTTGTAATTCTTCCGGTGATACTCCCGCCGCCTTCTGGAATCTTTGCCGCAGTTCCGCAAAACGGTCGGCATTCACCTGGTCATTGCGCTCGCGATGAATTTGCTCTAGCTGCCCAGCCAATTCGGCGGTGCGCCTTTCGTTGCCGGCGCCAAGATATAGGTCCAACAGCCTCTCCAGCGTGGGCGTATGTCGTGGCGCACGCTGCAAAACGTTTTCGAGGAGATGCGTGGCCTTCTGCGTCAGACCGTAGCTCGAAAAGAGATCGACGTCGGTCAAGGCCTGTGCGATGTACCGCTGTGTTTCATCATCGAGCGTCTCTTCAATAACCGGCGCCACCGCGATAGAAGCTTGCGGAACATGAGGTTCGGCCTCTTCCTCTTTGTTTTCAGGCAGCGGCGTTGGTTCAGGCGCCGCCATCGGCGCGCCGCCCGCGCGTTCGCGAAGTTGATTGAGCCGCGCAACCACGCGTTCGTCGTCCTTATTGCGGTCGACGAGTTCTTGCAACAGCGCTTCGGCGCGCGGGAAGTTTCCCGCAGCGGCGTAGGCATCGGAGAGTTGGCCCAGCGCGGCATTCAGCCGGAACGGATCGCTCGTAGTGCGGCAGAAATCAACCAGCATTTCCAACGGTTCGGGATTTCCCGGCAGGCGCTCGCTCACGGCCGTCAGCGACTTCAAGAACTTATCCTGCTCGCCCGCCTCGATCATGGCGCCGCGCAGCTCGCGCAAGAGCTGAAGCCCAGCACTTGCTTGATCGCTTTCGATTAAGGTCTCAGCAACCTTGTAAAGCACTTCATAATGCGCATGGCCCCGGGCCAGCACCTGGCGGCCACGTTCCGCGGCCTTCTGGCTCTGCCCCGACCGCAGCTCGTAATCCACCAGCATATTGGTGACTTCGCCGCCCGTATTCGCTTCCGGATGGGACTCCAGGATTGGAATGGCCTGCTCAGTTTTATTATTCGCGTTAAGCGCTTTCGCTTTCAAAAGAAGCGCAGCCGCGTTAGTGGGGTCCACTTCCAAGGCGCGCTCGATTAGCTTTTCCGTCTCGTCCTTTTCGCCCCGATCGAATAACCTTTGAGCATAATTCAGATACGTTTGAGCCGAGTCTTTCTTCAGGCCCATGACGTTGTAAAGTTCAGCCAGGCGCATTTGCACGCGGAGATTTTCCGGCTCAACTTCCAACAAGCGGTGCAGCACCTCCACGGCTTTCGGAGCTCGATTGGCTTTCAGATGTGCTTCTGCAATTTGCAAATACAGCGGACGCGCTTCACTCAAGATTCCTTGCTGAACGTAAAGATCGGCGAGGCGCTCAAGCGGAGGAAGCTCGTTGGGAGCCAGTTTGCCAATTTTTTTGTAAATAGCGATGGCCTTACTGTTGAAGCCGTCATCCAGGTAAACCTGCGCGAGCCGCTCGAAATATTCAATGGCGTGCGCCAGGTCGGCTTGGCGGGCGTAGAGATCGCCCACGGTCATCAAGGTAGCTTGGTCCTTGGGGTCATGACGCAGAATTTGCTGGTATTCGGCGATGGCCTGGGCGACCTTGCCCTGGTTGAGGAACTTCAGCGCGCTTTCCAGCGCTTTGCTTTTATTAAAGGCCATGGGTAATTTCGCCTGCCTCGCCTTCACCTACGGCGGGGCGGCGTGGTTGGGCCACAGTGGCGGCTCAGGTCAGAAGGTTAGCATGCGCGAAAAACAAGGGGCAATGAACCGGGCGAAGCCTGGTGCCATAGGCGATAACAGTGTCTTTTAAGCGCCTAGCCCGGATGTGCCGGCAGAGAGGCAAGATCGGGACCGGTTTGGGGGCGGAAAAGCCAAGCAGGTGGAGAGGCCTATGACTTCGAAAGCGTCGCGCGGTCTTCGTTGGCGCCGAGGGCATCGGTGACAGGTGTGAGCGGTAACATGTCCTGCTTTGCGCCAACGGCCCAGCAACCCGCCTCCCGAACAGGAGAATACGAAAAGCGATGCAGCGGCGAAGGCCCGTGGCGCTGCAAAGCCTCTAGATGGTCCGGAGTACCGTAGCCTTTATTCTGCGCCAGCCCATATTGGGGATAGAGTTGGTCATATTCCCGCATGCATTGGTCGCGCTCTACCTTTGCCAGGATGGATGCGGCCGCAATCGAAACCGAACGGGCATCGCCATGAATCAACGCTTTCTGTTCAATGGGCAAATCAATTTCAATGGCATCCAGCAGGAGGTAATCCGGGAGAGGAAAGAGCTGCGAAACTGCTGCCATCATTGCCTGGCGGCTGGCTTGGTAGATATTCCAGGCGTCGATGCGGCTGGCTTCGATTTCCGCCACCGCCCAGGCCAGCGCGTATTCACGAATGCGCGGCGCTAATTCTTGGCGACGGTCCGGAGTGAGTTTCTTGGAATCATCCAGGCCCACAATGCGGCGGCGGGGGTTCAAGATGACGGCTGCGGCCACTACCGGGCCAAAGAGAGACCCGCGTCCCGCTTCGTCCAGCCCGGCAATGCGCTGCCATCCGTGCTGGCGTGCGTCGCGTTCGTACCGCGTACAGCAAAGTCTGCCCATCGGCCACGGATTTTAGCACACGGCGAGCCCCCAGTTTTCCACAAACGGTCAAAGTCGCGGCGGCGCGCAGCCTTAAACAAAAAGCCCGCCCCGATTTATCGGAGCGGGCGAAATCAAAATAGTAAGGTTACTCTGCGGCTGCGGGAACAGGCGCTTTTTCGAACGTCTCCACGCGTTTGATACGCGCAGCTTTGCCTTTGCGCTGGCGAAGATAATTTAGCTTGGCGCGGCGAACGCGGCCTTGCCGCACAACGTCGATCGAGCTAATCATCGGCGAATGCACGGGGAAAATGCGCTCCACGCCAATACCGAAGCTAACGCGACGCACGGTAAACGACTCGCCCAGAAGCTCACCGCGGCGGCTCATCACCACGCCTTCAAACGGCTGAATGCGTTCCTTGGCTTCCTCGCCTTCCTTCAAGCGGACATTCACCCGGACTGTGTCACCCGGACGAAACACGGGATGATCCTTGCGGAGTTGGGACTGCTGCACTTTAGAAATTATGGGTTTCATGACTCATTTTCCGGCAGACCCGCTCAGGTGGGGCCAGCACACAACGAACAACTTTCTATTATAACGAAACCTCCGCCCCCTGCCTATACGAAAATCAAATCCCCGGGAGGTTTTTGCTTTAGGTGATCCGGCCCTTTCATTTTGACTCGGACTCGGTCGCGACAGCGCCATTTTGGACGGCCCAGGGCACAAATCCGTCAGGAGGATTTTTCACATCATATATATTTGCCATCTTGAGATTCACAATTTCACGCCAGCGAATATTACTGAGGTTTGCGTGTCTTAGATCAGCGTTTGCGAAGTTCGCGCCGGAAAAGTTTGCTTCCGTTAGGTCGGCACCCGATAGATCGGCATCGTTGGCCTGAGCGCCTTGAAACGAGGCCTTGTAGAAATCGCTTCCGCGAAAATTGGCGGAGCTCAGATCTGCATCGCCGAAGTCGGCGTAACGAAAATCGCTGTTGCGAGCATCCGCGGCACTGAAGTTGGACCGTATCAACTTGGCTCCCTCAAGACGGATTCCTTGCAGGAAAGCGCCTGATATATCCACTCCTACCAGCGGGATGTGGTCGGCATTGAGTTCTTGCAGAGCCTCGAGCCTCCCGCCGCTTCCTCCTTTGCCTTGCGCCGTGTTGATAACCTGCCAGGCTTGGTAGTGCTTCTGTTTCGTGCGATCGCCTGATTCAGAAAAATAGAAAAGAACCGCAACCAAAACGCTTAGGCTTCCCATGTATTCCAGCACTTCCAGGAATTTCCAATTGCTTAAGGCATACGCTACCCATTCCCAGACCCAATCCATAGCCACGAAAGGAACCGTCCAGTTGTGAGTAATGCTTGATTTCTGATTCGTCCACGGCTTTGGCCGCTCTCTGGGTAGGAATAATCTCATGGAGAAAATGCCGCTTGCCGAGATGAACGCGCGGATTGTATTTCCTGCAACGGAGAATGTCCACCGCCATTCACCTTGACAGAAACCGAACTCGCCATTCCTGGCTAAACAAATTTGGGTAGCACGACTTTGGTCCCCGCAAAAGGCGCTAATCTTCTTCGTTCAGTGAGGCACCATCGAGCAAATCAGGGCGGTTGCGCTGAGTCTTTTCCAGCGCGCGCTTACGGCGCCAACGGCGAATTTCTTCGTGATTTCCGCCGAGAAGCACCTCTGGGACGTCCCATCCGCGAAAGGAGGGTGGGCGTGTGTAGTGGGGGTAGTCGAGAATGCCGCGACCGCCGGTCCGCGCGCCGTGCTCTGCAACGCTCAAGTGGCCGGTCGCTACTTGGCTATCGGGCGCCTTCTCCCGCTCGCCGTCGGACGCACTGAAGGATTCATTCACCGTGGAGTCTTCGTTGCCCAGGGCGCCCGGGATTAGGCGGGTTACCGCATCCAGAACCATTGCAGCGGGGAGTTCGCCGCCGGAGAGGACGAAATCGCCGATGGAAATTTCCTCCGTAGCGAGATGCTCTGCGACACGCTCGTCAACCCCTTCGTATCGGCCGCAGATCAGCACGATTCGCTTGAGCTTCGCAAAACTGCGCGCCATTTCCTGAGTAAAGAGTTTTCCCGCGGCGGAAAGCAATACGGTGGCGGTGCCGGCCTGCACCGCAGCAGCGCTATCTTGACCCAGCAGCGACTCGACCGCTTCGAACAGCGGCTCGGGTTTCATCACCATTCCTTCGCCGCCGCCGAAAGGCCGGTCGTCCACCGTTCGATGACGGTCATGCGTGAAATCGCGCAAGTCGTGAGTGTGCACGTCAATGAGCTTCGCTTCGCGCGCACGCCGCACGATTCCGTAATCGAGTGGCCCGCCGAAAAACCCGGGAAAAATCGTGATGATGTCAAAACGCATCGCTGCTTATCCTACCCAAATGACGTGGCGAAGATGATTGTCGCTTATCGACCCTGTTTTTCCTCAATAATTTGGAGTTGAAGACAGAACAAGACTGGATGATTCAATTCAAATCGCGAAGGCCTGCGGGGAGAGCCACTTCGATGCGGCGGGCTTCGATGTTCACACTCCTACAAATTTCCTGTGCCAAAGGAATCAGGAGTTCGCCTCGAGCAGAATCGACCACAAGAATGGGATTCTTGGCAGCGCCTTCGCCTGTAAATTGCACGTCGCGAACCAGTCCGACTGTAGCGCCATTTTCCTCGCACACTTCGCAGCCAATTAAATCCGTCACGTAATAACTTGCGTTCGGCAGCGGGATGCGCTCGGCCAGCGGAATTTGGACTTCCAGGCCGATCAGTTTTTCGGCGTCAGAGATCGAGTCGGAATTCTCGAAGAGGAAAATGGCTTGGCCGCCGCGGCTGTGCGAAAGCCAACACTTGCGAATGGCTACCTGTTTCGCTGCTGCAGTTTTCTCGTTCCACAGCTCCGCAGATTTTAAGCGCGTAAGGCGCTCGGGGAAATCGGTGAGGATTTCGGCGGCCACTTCGCCGCGGCGACCGTGCGGACGCAGAACGCGCGCTACCGTGACGCGATCGGACCGCGGAGATTGTTGCACAGTCACTACTCGAGGATTTCCAGGGTAAAGCGCTTTTTCAATTTCATTCCTGCCGCGCCGAGCAACGTGCGGATGGATTTAGCCGTGCGTCCCTGCCGCCCGATCACCTTCCCCAGATCGTCGG
The DNA here is from genome assembly GCA_003153585.1 of Acidobacteriota bacterium. GTDB lineage: Bacteria > Acidobacteriota > Terriglobia > Acidiferrales > UBA7541 > Palsa-295. Next base: position 22,768 of record PLZZ01000088.1, read on the forward strand.
GATGGACGCGCAATTCCAGCACAGTGACTTGTTCACCCTCTACAGCGTTAACCGCAACATTTTCCGGATGATCAACAAGAGCTTTGGCAATCTCTTCAACAAGAGCCTTCATCGCGACCTCCACAGCGTGTGAGCTCAGCGGAGAAATTCGCTGGAGCATGTACGAGCGTAGATTTACTGTGGGGTGAGACGCCTCAGGCAGGTTTCCGGTTTCTTAGAAAACTGCGTACCGTGTCGCTGGGCTGTGCGCCCTTGCTAAGCCAGTAAGTCACGCGGTCATGATCCAGCGTGATGGCGGCTGGCTTCTTCAGCGGGTCGTAGGTACCTACGATTTCCACAAACCGTCCATTTCGCGGACGGGTTTTCTCCGTAACGATCACGCGATAAAACGGGCGCTTCTTCTTGCCAATCCGAGCCAGCCGAATCATTAACACAGCGAAAATCCTCCTATGCCGAACCGAACCATTATAGCGAAGGGGGCTGCTTTCACCAATCGCTATCTCAGGCGCGCGGGCATTAACGCAGGAGCCAGAGGGGCAAGGCCGCTTGAGCGCAGTGCTCGATCATTTGTTGGTCGCGCTCTGAAAATGCGTTGGCATGTTCGCTTTCAACGTCCACCGTTCCAATCACGCGATCGCCTCCGGGAGCCAGAACCGGAACGATGATTTCGGAAAGAGTGCTAGCAAAGGCGGTGAGATAGCGCGGGTCGGTTCGGACGTCGCCGGCAATGACCGTTTTCTTTTTTTGAATTGCGGAACCGGTGAGTCCCTTACTCGCGGGAAACTCGGGGTATTCCGGAGCGCTGGGACCACTCCAGCCGATGATGGAGACCAGTTCCGGGCGCACATCGTAAATGCCGACCCAGCGATATTCGCCAAGTTTTCGGATCAGTTCGGCAAGGCGTTTGGCCTGTGCAGGACGATCGCCGCCACTCATCGCGAGGGAGCGAATCTCGTTGAGCGTGTTGTTGACGACTATCGGCACGTTCGTTCCTATTTCAGGCCGGCGAATTTGCCGATGCCGCGCATTTTTGTTTTTGCATAGGTGCCGTACTGCTTCATCATTTTGCGCATGTCGGCGTACTGTTTTAGCACCTGATTTACTTCCTGGACGGAGGTGCCGCTGCCTAGAGCGATGCGTTTGCGGCGCTTGCCGTCTATCAGATTGGAATTTGCGCGCTCCTTGGCGGTCATGGAATTAATGATGGCCTCCACGGAACCGAGGCGCTTCTCATCAATCTCAGTGTTTTTCGGCAGATTGGCGAACGGGCCGACTTTTGGAAGCATGCCCATGATTGATTCAATGGAGCCCATCTTGCGAATCTGGCGCAACTGATCGCGGAAATCCTCGAGCGTGAAGTCGTCTTCGCGCAACTTGCGTTCGAGTTCTCGCGCTTTTTTCTCGTCAACGTTCTTTTCAACTTTTTCGATCAGGCCGAGAACGTCGCCCATGCCGAGAATGCGGGACACGACGCGGTCGGGGAGAAAAGGCTCGAGCGCATCATATTTTTCGCCGATGCCGACAAACTTTACGGGGGCGCCGGTAACTTTGCGGATGGAAAGCGCCGCGCCTCCGCGAGCGTCTCCGTCCATTTTCGTGAGTACAACGCCGGTGATGCCCAGCCGCTTGTGGAATTCACCCGCCGAACGTACTGCGTCCTGACCGATCATGGCGTCAGCGACGAAGAGTAGTTCGGAAGGATTCAGCTCGCGCTTGAGATCGGAAAGCTCATTCATCAAGTCGTCGTCGATGTGCAGGCGGCCAGCGGTGTCAACCAGCACGACGTCGCAGGCAGATAGTTTTGCTTCGCGCAATGCGCCGCGCACAATTTCCAGCGGCTTGTCGGTTCCGGTTCCGGGCCACAGCGGGGTCCCGGTCGCTTTGGCAACCTGCGCGAGCTGTTCGCGGGCCGCGGGGCGATAGACGTCAGTGGAGACGACCAGCGGGCGATGTCCATGTTCCGCGAGCCACTTGCCCATTTTTCCGGTGGAAGTGGTCTTGCCGGAGCCCTGCAGGCCGACAATAAGCCAGACAGAAGGCGGCTTGGAACTGTATTGAGGTTTTGCTTCGCGGCCGAGAAGTTCGCCCAATTCGTCACGAACAATTTTTACTACTTGCTGGTCGGGCGAAAGTTGCAAGAGGACTTCGGAACCCAGCGCCTTTTCACGGACGTGCTTGATGAACTCGTCCGCAACGCCGACGTTTACGTCGCCTTCGAGCAGGGCTTCGCGAATTTCCACCAAGCCCGCATCGAGATGTTCCTCGGTGATTTTGCCCTGGCCGCGCAGATTCTTGAAGGCGCGCTGGAGCTTGTCTGTCAGTGTTTCAAACATGGCGGCTTTCGGGCGGAACGGTTAGTCGAGGAGATGATCGCATTGAGTGATTCTGGCCCCGGTTAGACTGGTACGCCGCCCTGTGTTTTCTACAAGTTACGGAGATTTCTGAATATGAGCCAGAACCGGTTAGAAATGCGCGGACTTGGACGAAAAGGGAAGCGGTTCCAAGGCTAAGCTGATGAGCATAGCCTCCCACTTTTGAGGTCAAAGCCTCAGATGCATAGCCCGCGACGTGTCTTGCAGGCCGCGAGTCACTTACGACTCCGTTATGCGTTCGAATTTTCTCTATTTTAATCACAAAAAACACTAGCACACTGCCACATAAGAAATCCAGGACTTGGATGTCGTGGACGCTGCGAGATTTCAGGTTAGCCGCGCAGTCCTTGTTAGGGCCATAACCTACATCCCCGAAGGTACGCGACTAATCCGTTACTGTGGGGTTGGTTCTGGGTAGGGAGCGCGTTCCAATGGGCTAGAAGTGGTCCCGAGGTGTCTTCGGACCGTCCCGCGCGAATCGGCTAGCGTAGCAAGCAGTGTTTATGAGGGCAAGGCTGGGTCCTCGGACTTAAGGTATTTTTGTTGCGAAAATAAGGCACTTGCGGCGGTCCATGGGTCTGCCAAGCGAGTACAATAGCGAGCGCAAGCATTCTCACGATGTTCCGCGCGCGAATCCCGGTTCAACTCGAGAGGGGTTTGGAATGTCGGATACGCGAACTCATTTTGAAGGTCTATTTGGCGCTCTGCCGGAGAGGCCGGATCGTCGAGCCTACGGTCGGAGCAGCTCGGCTCTGCTGACATACGTGGAGCTGGGCGATGGAAATGGCGGCATCGCTTTGAACGTCAGCGAGGGCGGGCTGGCTATCACGGCGGCCGGGTTGCTGACGTCTGATTACTTTCCGAGCGTACGGTTCCAATTGCCGAAGTCCGATGTATGGATTGAAACCAGCGGGCAAGTAGCATGGACGAGCGATTCTAAAAAAGGCGCGGGGATCCAGTTTGTCGATGTCGCGGATAGCGACCGCGAGAAGATACGCGAGTGGATCGCGACCAAAGATTTCGCCAACGGCCCGGTACGAGGAACCAGCGAACCCATTCGTGGAAGAGACATAGAGTTTCTGGGGATTCGAAGCGCAAGCAAGCTTCCCATGAAGCTGGAGGCTCTCAGCGAAGCTGACGAAGCTAAATTTGCGGGCATGTTTCCGTCAGAAAAAACTCTGTCCAACGCGCATCATGAGCCCGAGGGCCTGGCGCGAGACACTGAGCCGCGGGTGGCGGAGAAGAATTCGCGAAACGTTCTGAGTTTTTTGGAACGAAACTCAGAGCGTGGCGAGCGCATGGACGCCCCGGCAACCGTTGAGCCTGCCGACGACGAGCGGACGGAACCTGAGACAGTTTCAACCCTGCCGAATGACGATCATCCAGTCGAGGATGAAACGTCTCGACCTTCTAATTTCCCTGAAGAAAATTTGCATTTTGTCCCTCGCGTTGATGATTTTTGCGAAGGGCCAGAGCAACGTGCGGACGATAGCACGCTGGCGCAACCAGAAAACGTGGTAGCCGAGCCGACGCACAATCATTCAGTCGAAAATGCCTTGATCACGCCTCCTCCGGATTTTCTCGAAGAAAATCGGCTTCTCGCCGCCGAGACGGATGGATCTTCCGAGATTGAAGGGAAAACCGCGAGCGGGAAGGAGCAGGAACCGCCCGCTTACGTTTTTTCGCGAGAAGCGGATTTGATCCAACAGCTTGAGTTGCACAGAAGGAATCAAGCGGCGAATCTATTGGTGGAACGGGCACGCGAGATTCCGGTGGAACGTCGAAGCGGATGGCCTCTCGCGGCACTGGTACTTCTGATTGGGATAGCGTGCTTTGCGGTTGGGGTCGGCGTGGGGAACGGATTTTTCGACAAGTTGCTTGGTCACGATCAAGAGTTGGAACAAAGCAGCGGCGCGACGCCGCCAACACCAACGGCTAGCTTGCCCGCAGCCACTGCTGGAGAAAACGATTTCGCCGGTGCGAGTGCTGTTGCAAGCAACGCGCAGAAATCAACGGAGGTTGCGTCGGGCAATTCCGCGGCTACTCGACCGAGCAGTTCGGCGGACACGGCGGCTAGTGATGCCCCGGCCGCCTCCGAGGGCAAGCCGCCAGTGAAGGCTGCTCCGGCAGGAGCGGCGGAGAAGAACAGCAGAGACGGCGAGAATCCGCCGTCGGTGGATGCGCAGCAGCCGGTGCCGGTCACGTCCGTAACAAAGCCGCAGCAGGCGGAAACGAGCGAAGATTCCGCAGCAGCGGTGGCGACTACGCAGCCGTTCAGCGAGACCCAAGGGCCAATACTTGTGACTGCGCCAGATGAAACGAGCGGTCCATTCAAGCTGGCACTCGCGGAACAGGCGGTGAGCGCATCGCCAACGCTCGCGATCAGTGCGCAACGTTTCGTTGCCGTCCCGGCACAGCCGGGGCCTGCGTCGGGTCACCGCCCGGAAAGATTGCAAGTGGGAGTATTGATATTTCACGTGGACCCTCAGGTGCCATCAGGCGGAAACCAAAAGGAAATGGCAGGGACGGTGAAAGTGCGAGCTACGATCGGAAAGAGCGGAGACGTTGTTGATGTAAAACCGATCAGTGGTCCGGCGGCGCTGATTCCGGTGGTGGTGCAAGCTGTTAGGGAATGGCGCTATACGGTGACGCTCTTGGACGGACAGCCCCTGGGAGCTGAGGAAGATGTGGTGATCGAATTTCGGCCGAGAAGTTAAGAAAGGTCTTACGAACTATTGGACTGATTGTCCCCAGCGTTTGCGGGGCTGTTTGAGGCTTTTGGGGCCGCTCTGGGGTACTTTATTCGCGACTAAGGTTCTTGTTGGCAAGTTTTACAGGGTTTAGCCTATGGGCCTTCCAACGGAATACCACTAAAAGTGTACTCCTGAGATCTTGCGCTCTGCGGTTATTGTGGGTCGTCCATTCGTGGCTGATTTAACGAAAATCTAACGAGGTGATGCTCATGCGGACGCTCCGTTCAATCCGCTCCACACGTTGGCTACTGCTCGCGGTGCTGATGCTTTTCATACCGGCTGGAACCCACGGTCAAGGCGTTGGAATATCGATAACCGTCGCGCCGCCGGCGCTGCCGGTGTATGTGCAGCCGATTTGTCCCGCTGACAATTATATTTGGACGCCCGGCTATTGGGCCTACAGCGACGACGACGCTGATTATTATTTCGTGCCGGGTACGTGGGCGGAGGCGCCGACTCCTGGCTTTCTGTGGACCCCGGGCTATTGGGGCTGGAACAACGGCGCGTATGCTTGGAATGGCGGTTATTGGGGGTCACAGATTGGTTTCTATGGCGGCGTAAATTACGGGTTCGGTTACGGCGGCGTGGGCTACGAGGGCGGTTACTGGCAAGGCGGAAACTTCTTTTACAACCGCTCGGTGAGCAATGTAAATGTGACCGTGATTCACAACGTTTACAGCAAGACGGTGATCAACAACTACTCATCGACCGGGCGTGCGAGTTTCAATGGTCCAGGTGGAGTATCGGCAAAACCAACCGCGGCCCAAGAAACCTATGCGCACGAGCAACACACACCGCCGACAGCGGCGCAAACCGAGCACCAGCACGCTGCAGCATCCGATCGAAGCCAATTTGCTTCCGTGAACCACGGGAAGCCGGCGGTAGCTGCGACGGCAAAGCCGGGCGAATTCAAGGGCGCGGGAGTAGTGCCGGCAAAGGCAGCGGCTCCGTATAAGGGCGCAACGGGTAAAACGGCGCCAAAGACAGAAGGCGCGGCAACAGAACATAAGGGCGCGACCCCCGCAGCGAAATCGTCCGCGTCATCGCGCGAGAAACCGACGGAGAGTACGGCGAATAAGGCTACTCCGCGTTCTAGTGCATCACGCGCGGAAAGCACTCCTAAGACTGCGACCGCGCCCAAGGCTGAACCGAAAGCGCAGCCTGAACGCGAAGCTGCACCAAAGGCCAAAGCGGCACCAAAAGCTCAACCCGAGAATGAAGCCGCACCGAAGGCGCAACCAAAGCGTGAGGCCGCGCCAAAGGCACAGCCGGAACATGAAGCAGCACCAAAGCCTGAGCCCAAGGCGACACCGAAAGCACAGCCAAAGCATGAGGCCGCACCGAAGGCAGAGCCGGAACA
>PLZZ01000084.1 GCA_003153585.1 Acidobacteriota bacterium
GTGCGTACGGTCCCTATCGGCGCGGTGAAGTAAATCCCATAGCCCGCGCTCTTTACTCGCCGCGCCAGCGCTACGTCCTCCAGAATCTGGCCAGCGATCGCCGTATGTCCTCCCAGCTTTTCGTAAACGTCTCTAAGCAACAGCAGAAATTGCCCGTTAGCCGCCGCATCCGGTTGCGCGCGATCGTTCACTCGTGCAAAAGAAAACTTGTTTGCCAGCCGGCAATAAACGAAGGGAATCAGCGCGCGTTCCCAGAACCCGCCCATCTCTTGCTCGGGCGAGTAGGAAACGAGAACCGCGTCGTGCTCGACTGCATCGCAAAGCGCGCGGCGCGTGGACCCGTGCAGATGATACGTGTCAGCGTCGGTAAACAGCAGCCAATCACTTTTTGCCGCCGCCGCGCCAATCGAAACAGCATAATTTTTGCCCGCCCAACCCGGCGGCAAAACGTCACCCGTATTCAAGATTTTCAGTTTCGGTATACGCGAAGCAAGTTCAGTCAAAATCGCCCCAGTGCCGTCGGTGGATTGATCGTCCACCACGATGATCTCGCCAACCTCCGCTTGCGTCGCGACGGATTCCACCGCGCGCGCGATGGACGCTTCCTCGTTTCGAGCCGGAATGATGGCGGAAACCATAAGATTGTGCGAATCAGGCAAAGCCCTTGGAGGGCGCCGTCGGAGCAGCCCAGTTCAAAATGCTCGCTTTCGATTCGCCGATACTCGTATTATAGGTCGCTTGGACAAAGGACTGAAACGGAAACTAAACACAGGCGTCGTTCTCGCCTTCATTGCGGGACTGCTCTTCCTGTTTGCGCGTCCCGACTATCGCCAGGGCGAGCCTAGCTTGCGNNCGGCAAAGTAGTCTTGTTGAATTTTTGGGCCACCTGGTGCCCTCCCTGCGTTGATGAAACCCAGTCCCTGAATCAGTTGCAGCATCGCATCGCACCGCTTGGCGGCACTGTCCTCGGCGTCAGCGTGGATGAAGACCCCCAGGCCTATAACGACTTCCTGAAAACTTATGGAATCAGCTTTCCCACCTACCGCGACCCCGGTAAAGAAATTCCCCTTTCCTACGGCACCACTATGTACCCGGACACCTACATCATCACCCGCAGCGGCCGCCTCGACCGCAAAATCGTCGGCGCCCAGGATTGGACCGGCCCCGACATGACCGCCTACATTAATTCCCTTCTGAACGAAAAGTAGATAAGCTGCGACGTAAATCGAGCCATGGAATCTAATTTATTTACATGCGCGATGACGTGAACGAGCCCACAAGAACGGTCGAACGAGATCCCGTCTGCGGAATGACGGTTGACCCTGAACGGGCCGCGGCGCAATCCGAACACAACGGCAAGACCTTTCATTTCTGCTGCCAGAGCTGCGCCACAAAATTCGCCGCGGAACCAGAAAAATACATAGGCGCATCAGCTGCTTCCGCCCATAGAAATGATTTCATCGTTCCGTTGGCTGGAATTGATTCCTCAAAAGCGGTTTCGACCAGGCAAGAGCCGAGATCAAAACAAAAAATTGCGCCAGAGTACGTCTGCCCCATGGATCCGGAAGTGCGCCAGGATCATCCAGGCGCGTGCCCGAAATGCGGTATGGCGCTCGAGCCTGCCGTACCCGTTCAACCAGCATCTCGCATCGAGTACACCTGTCCGATGCATCCGGAAATCGTTCGTCCAGTTCCCGGCTCCTGCCCGATTTGCGGCATGGCGCTCGAACCTCGTGACGCAGTCGTGGACCAGGAGGAAAACCCCGAACTTGTTTCGATGACGCGCCGCTTCTGGACCAGCGTTGCGCTCACCGTCCCGATTCTCGCACTCGCGATGTCGGACCTTATCCCCGGCCAACCCCTGCAAAACATTTTGTCGCCGCGCGCGATTGGATGGATTGAGTTCCTTCTGGCCACACCAGTCGTCCTCTGGGCCGGCTGGCCTTTTTTCGAACGCGGCTGGGCGTCTATCGTGAACCGCAGCCTCAATATGTTCACGCTGATCGCGCTAGGTACCGGCACCGCTTACTCCTACAGCATGATCGCTGTCCTATTCCCGGGGATTTTTCCGGATTCCTTCCGAGTGATGGGAGGAACCGTCCCGATTTACTTCGAAGCTGCATCCGCTATTACAACGTTGGTGCTGCTCGGCCAGGTTCTGGAATTGCGCGCGCGTAGCCAGACCTCCGCCGCGATACGCTCTCTCCTAAAACTTTCTCCCAAGACGGCCCGTCTCGTTCGTGCGGACGGAACCGAAATCGATGTCCCGGTCGAACACATCAACGCCGGCGACTCCCTGCGCGTGCGCCCCGGCGAGAAAGTTCCGGTGGACGGCGTCATCCTCGACGGCGAAAGTTCCGTGGACGAATCGCTGATGACCGGCGAACCAATTCCGGTCGAGAAATCAAGCGGCGCCAAAGTGATTGGCGGAACTGTGAATGGCACCGGAACTTTCGTAATGCGCGCCGAACGTGTTGGAAGCGAAACGCTTCTCTCGCAAATCGTGCGCATGGTCAGCGAAGCGCAGCGCAGCCGCGCTCCAGTGCAAAAACTCGCCGATCGCGTGTCCGGGTATTTTGTTCCGGCGGTCATTCTTGCCGCGATCCTCACCTTTATCGTCTGGGCGATGTATGGTCCCGAGCCCAGGATGGCTCATGCGATTCTAAATGCCGTCGCTGTGCTTATCATCGCGTGCCCCTGCGCTCTCGGACTCGCGACGCCAATGGCCATCATGGTTGGAACGGGCCGCGGAGCCCTCGCCGGCGTCCTGGTGAAAAATGCCGAGGCCCTCGAAATTCTTGAAAAGGTGGACACGCTGGTTGTGGACAAGACCGGCACGCTGACGGAAGGCAAGCCGCGCGTGACATCCGTGATTCCGGCCGCGGGCTCGGACGAAAAACAGGTTCTGCGATTTGCCGCCACGCTCGAACGCGGCAGCGAACATCCACTCGCGGGAGCGATTCTGGCAGGAGCCAAGGAGCGCGGCGTCGAGCTTGGGAATCTCACAAACTTTCAGTCTCGAACCGGAAAAGGCGTCACCGGACAAGTTGATGGCCGCAGCGCGGCGCTAGGAAATCGCGCGCTTTTCGCTGAAACAAAAACCTCCGCCGGCGCTTTGGAAGAAAAAGCTAAGTCCTTGGAAGCCGACGGCCAGACCGTAATGTTCATCGCCGTGGACGACGCCCCAATCGGAATCATCGGCGTAGCTGATCCCGTGAAATCGACGACGCCCGAGGCTCTCGCGAAACTCCACCACGATGGAATTCGTATCATCATGCTCACAGGTGACAGCCGCGCAACCGCCGATTCCGTCGCGCGCAAACTCGGGATCGATCAGGTTCACGCTGAAATTCTGCCGGGCCAAAAAAGCGTAATCGTCAAGCAGCTTCAGACTGAAGGACACGTTGTCGCNNAGCGCCGGAATCACCCTGCTGCGCGGCGATCTCCGCGGGATTGCTCGCGCTCGAACGCTAAGCCGCGCAACCATGCGCAATATCCGCGAAAACCTTTTCTTTGCGTTCGCGTACAACTCGCTTGGGGTGCCTATCGCAGCCGGTGTGTTGTATCCGTTTTTCGGTTTGCTGCTGAGCCCCATTTTTGCGAGCGCCGCCATGACCTTCAGCTCCGTTTCGGTCATCACGAACGCTCTGCGCCTGCGCAAGGTCCAGCTATGACTCTAGCGCCCGCAAAGCACCAGCCTTACTTCAAGGACTCGATCGAACGTGTGGCGGCCGTGAATCGTTCGCTCCCTTCACAGTCGCTCCTGCTATAATTTACGCATGACATTGATGACCGCCACATATGAGTTGCAGGAACGCCTCAAGCCAGAACATTTCCGCGCCTTGGGCGAGTTCTCCAACACCTACGGCCTCCAGAAATTCCGCTACGACGAAAAACTGAATCTTCTCCACTTCGATTATGACGCCTCGCGCCTCACCGACAACGTGGTCGAAAGCGTTCTTCGGCAGGCAAGGATCCCCGTCCTGCGCCGACTAGAGCCGACTCGCCAGTAAGAAAACCTGCTCAGTTTTGGTTTATTGGAAAGAAAATTCAGGAAGAAAGAAGGGGCCCTCGCTTGGGATCGAGAGCCCCAAAGGTCGCGTTCCTTAGGACCTGCAGTAGGCGACTGCAAGCCCATGGGGTCATCCATCCTAGCTTCCCTCTCAGAGGCAGGTGGGAACGACCCGTTCCTCCCGATAAGTGGGCCCCTTCCTCCCCACGAACCAGTCGGTGCGGATCGTGTAGGAACGCGACCCACGCATGGCCATATGCAAGTGTGAGGCCCAAACCGCGGAGCGGCCGTGACGTGCCGAGTGCCCATTTTCAATGACTTAACCCATTCTCTGGAAAAGAGCGACCGCCACCAGCCCCGATCCAGAGCCAGTTCGGAACCACTGTCCCGAATCGGTGTGGGGTGCTGCTTCGGTTACTCAGATCGGCTTTACTTTGCGATGGGTCTTAGCTACTCGTTGTCCGCCGCGCACGCATGCTGCATAATGGAACAAGGCGTTCGGGGTTTGAATGAATAGATATTTTATTTTTATTCTGGCCGTAGCTGCTGGGCTTGCGGGAATCGCGATTGGGATTGCCGCGGGACGGTCAAATCTTGCGACGGCGCGTCACCGAATTCCCGATGCACGCGCACACCTCGAACCGGCGCGCGTCGTTACTACCGTTAAAAATGCTCCCACCGCGCAATCGGATCGCATGAGTGTCATTC
>PLZZ01000086.1 GCA_003153585.1 Acidobacteriota bacterium
CACGTGGATTCATGGTCGTCGCGGAGTGGGCAGACTCGTTTGCAGCAGGTTGAATCAAACCCGCCAATCTCGCAGGAAGGTAATTTGATCCGGATCGGCGGTCCCAGACGGAGCGGCGGCGACGTTTCCATAGACTATACGATTGTCGTTCCGCAGGACACGCAGCTCCGCAGCACGTCCGGCTCGGGAGATGTGGATGTTCGCGGGATCCAAGGCCCTGCCAATTTCACTTGTGGATCCGGTGATGTGACTGCATCGGAAATCGAGGGCGACGTCCAGGTTCTTTGCGGCAGTGGCGACATCAAGCTTTCGAAGATCAAGGGGCAGGCGCGGGTCACTACCGGGTCGGGCGACATCACTCTCGACACGATTCGGGGGGAGACACGCCTCCAGACCGGGTCGGGCACGCTCGAAATATCGAACGCCGGCGATGCTTTGGAGGCCAACACCGGAAGCGGAGATATCACCATCAAGGGCGCATCGTCCGACGTTCGCCTGCATACGTCATCCGGCGAAATTGACGTGGAGGGAAACCCGGGCAGCTCAAATTACTGGGATTTTCATACCAACTCCGGCGAGGTGACCCTTCAGGTTCCGCCGGCCGCCAGCTTTCGGCTTTATGCGCGCTCCAGCTCCGGCGACATTGACGCCGCGATTCCAATCGCTATGGAAGGAACCGCCGGCAAGCACGAATTGAGAGCGCGAATCGGTGATGGCAAAGCCCGCGTCGAGATTCAAACGTCCTCCGGCGACATCTCGCTTCACTAACCAGTTGCAGCGCGAAATCGAAATGCCCGGCTCTCTTTCGCGCTAGAATTGCACCATAATGCGCTTCGTTCCCGTCACCATGATCCTCGCCGTTCTTCTGACCAGTAGCGCGAGTGCGCTTCCGCAAAAGCCCTCTTCCAATTCGCAGGAGTCCAAAGACCTCGCCGCCGGGGTTTCGAAGCAAGACGCGGACGCCGAAGCTCAATTGCAAAAGGCAATTGCAGATGCGGGGAACGATCGGGCCGCTCTCGTGCGCAATTTGAGAAATTATCTGCTTCGTTTTCCGGACGCCCCGCGAAAAGCCGGCGTTTATCGCGCGCTGGTGGAGTCCTGCCAGCAGCTCCAAGACACCGATTGCGCGCTTGAGTACGCGGAAAAGCTGGTCGCCGTTCATCCTGACGATTCTGAAATGATGTTGCTCGCAATCGGCCTCTTGCAACAGCAAGGAAGCGACGCCAGTCTGACCCGCGCGGCTGGTTACGCCACGCGCGTTCTCGATCGCATCGAAAAAGCTACGCCCGAAGAGAAATCCGCGCGAGTGTCCGTGAAAGACTGGCAAAGCCAGCAAGATCGGTTTCGCGCGGCCCTCTATAGTTTGCGGGGCCAGATCGAGAAATCACAGAAAGCTTACGAAGCCGCCGCCAAGGATTTTCAACAAAGCTACGCGATCCGTTCCAGTGCGCTTGCCGCTGAGCAACTGGGAGAAATCGCGGAGATGAAGAATGATTACACGAAAGCCGTCGATGAGTATTTGTTGGCCTTCGTGCTTCCCGAGGAGGGGCCGGCGGGGAAAGTCGATCGCCGCGAAGTCCGAAAGAAATTGGGGAATGTTTGGCGGCAGGTACATGGCAGCGAACAGGGACTTGGCGAGCAGATCCTCGTTACCTATGACCACCTCGGCGCGACTTCTGCTAACTTGAATCCGCCGGCGCGAAATAAAGGCGCGAAAGACTCATTCAGTTTCGTGCTGCGCAATTTAGATGGTTCTCCTCTTCCTCTTGCGCCGCTCAAAGGCAAAGTCGTCGTGCTGAGTTTCTGGGCCACATGGTGCGGCCCCTGCCGCGAACTGGAGCCGGAGTTCGTGCAAATCGCGAAAAACTACACGGGCAACACAAATCTGGCCTTTTACGCCGTCAACACCGACGAAGACGAAACCTTCGTTCCTGGATTTGTATCCAAGGAAAAATGGGATGTGCCGGTGGTTTTCGCCGATGGCCTGGATGATTTCATGAACGTCACCGGTCTGCCCACGGTGATCATCCTCGACCGCGCTGGGAAAATCGCATTCCGCATGGACGGATTTCCAACCAAAGGCTTCACCGAAGACTTGACCACCGCTATCCAGGAAGCGCTCAGTCCGGCAAATTAGAAAAGAATCTTACAAACCTTCAGGTCGCTGCGCGTTTGAAATCCTGCTGCGCAGCCTCGCGAGCCGCCAAAATCGTGTTCACGTGAATTTGTACCGTATCTTCCACGTGGCGCGCGTACCCTCCAGCCAGCGTAATTGCGACGGGAACTTTGTTTCGCCGCGCGTAGTCGAAGACCAGAGCATCGCGGCGCGCGAGGCCGTCCTTGGTCAAAGCCAGCCCGCCTAGCTGATCTTCCCGGTATGGATCTGCTCCGGCCACATAGAAAAGTATCTGCGGCGCAAAATCGCGAAAAGCAACGCGCAAATGCTTTTCCAGAATGGAAAGGTAGTCGTCATCACCAATCCCGTCCGGGAGATCGATATCGACGGTCGAAGGCGGCTTCGGATACGGGTAGTTGTTTTCCTGGTGAATCGAGAGCGTGAACACATCCCCGTCGCCGCCGAAAATCGATGCAGTGCCGTTGCCCTGATGGACGTCGGTGTCCACAACCACCGCGGTTTCAATCGCGCGGTCGAATTGCAAACGGCGAATTGCTACCGCTACGTCGTGAATCACGCAAAA
>PLZZ01000186.1 GCA_003153585.1 Acidobacteriota bacterium
ATAGCAGCAGAAAATATTTCAAGGCCCGTCGCATTCGCTCTGATCCCCTTACCATGAAAACCTGTTCAAGAATGCAAGTTTACCCGAAAGCCATGTCAATCGGTTCACGAACACAAGGCCGCCAACGGCAATCAACAGCACGCCGCTGAACACTTCCACGGCATGCAAGTGGCGGCGAAAGCGCTGGTAGAACTTCAAGAACCCGCCGATTGCCAAAGCGGTCACGAGAAATGGAATCGCGAGTCCCGCCGAGTAGCACGCCAGCAGGAAAATTCCCTGCCAGATCGTTTCTCGCGTCGCCGCAATTGCCAGCACGCCCGCAAGAATCGGGCCTATACACGGCGTCCATCCAAACGCAAAAGCGAAACCCATTAGAAACCCGCCGATGATCCCCGGCTGGCCACCCACATTTCGGAAATGTATGTCGCGATTCAGCCAGCGCGTCATGGCCGGCCCCAAGAGAAAAATGATCGCGAGAGAATAAAAATGAACAGCTTTCAGAGTGGCCCCGGCAATTCCGGGCCGCACAGTCAGCGCCACGCCCACCGCAATAAGAATAATTCCAATCACAAAACCTGCGCGCAAAGAAATTTTTGCCAGCCATCCAATCAAGTGCAAGCCGAACAATATGATCAGCGCTCCAGCCACCGGCGCTAGAAGGCTGCGGTTGCGCACCAGAAATGAACCCACGGCGCTGGCAGACGCACCAAATGTGATGAACACAATCGAAAATCCAAACACGAATGCGAGGGCGGAAGTCAGCAATCCCGCGCGCGGAGTTTGCCCTTCCTTGAGTTGCTCCACACCGATTCCCGAAAGCATTGAAATGTATCCGGGCACCAATGGCAGCACGCACGGAGAGAGGAATGAAACAAGTCCTGCAACAAACGCGGCGAGTACGGAGACACCCATCGGATATTATTGAACCTCTTAGAGATAGTTAGGAAGCCGTGCTTGGCTCAATCTTGGATTTTCACACATTCATTAGACGCACGGCTACGCTTTTCGGCTGGGCGCGATGAAAGTTTCCTTATTGTTGCACTGCGAATTCCGGATGCCGAGTGTGCCATTCGGTGGCATCTTCGTAAGTATGAGCGATCGCAAGCAAACTGGCTTCCGCCCAACGCGGCCCGATAAGCTGCAATCCTATGGGTAAGCCGCCGCGCGTGAATCCGCAAGGAATGGAAATGGCCGGATGACCCGTGAGGTTTGCGGGCCGGTTCAAACGCACAAGGGCCGAGCGCACTGATTCGTCTTCACCTGCGATTTTTGTTTCGTCCTCACCAATCCGCGGCGCGGCTATCGGAACTGCCGGCGCCAGAATTGCATCCACCCGCTCGAACGCTGCCTCAAAATCGCTTTCCATTTGTCGCTTTACTTCAAATGCTCGAAGGTAATCCACTGCGCGCACTTGCGTCCCCATCTCGAGCCGGCTGCTCACATCCGCTCCGTATTCCGCGGCGCGCGCGGGATAGAATCCCTGCGACTGATGGTAACGCGTGGCTTCGGACAACGCGATATTCGTGCTGGGATCCAGGGAATCGCCAAGATGAGGAAGCGAGACGTCCTCGAACCGNNTATTCTCTTGGCCATCCCAACCGGAATCGTTGCGAACGATCTCGCTTTAGCTTTCGAGAATCCGGAGGCGTTGTGGCCTTGGGATACTTGCCGGCAATTGCCTGCAGCATAATGGACACATCAACGACATTTCGTGCAAGGGGCCCGGCATGATCCAAGCTTCGGGCCAGCGGAATCACGCCTGCAACGCTTACAAGTCCATACGTCGGTTTCAGCCCGACGATGCCGCACAGCGCCGCAGGGATACGAATGGATCCACCGGTATCGGTTCCCACAGACGCAAAACACATTCCCGCGGCAATGGCCGCAGCCGAGCCGCCGCTTGAGCCGCCCGAAATACGGTCGAGCGCCCAGGGATTGTGCACTGCGCCGTAATGAGGATTCTGGTTTGAGATCCCGTAAGCAAATTCGTGCATGTTCGTTTTACCCAGTAGAATCGCGCCTGCACCAACCAGCCGCGCGGCGACGTCGCTGTCTTCGTTCGGGATGAAATTGCCCAGAATTTTCGACCCAGCGGTCGTGCGGATACCGCGTGTCCAGAAATTATCTTTGAGCGAGACCGGAATGCCAAAAAGAGGGCTGGCTAGTTTTGCCGCGCTTCCTCGACGAGTCCGGACAAATTCGAGTTCAGCCGCCCGAGCTTTTTTCCGCGCACGATCCGCGAGCACAGTCAAAAATGCGTTGATCGATGGGTTCAGATGTTCGATGCGGGCGAGCGCCACATTCACCAGTTCTAGCGGAGAGATCTCCTTGCGCCTCAGCAAACGCGCAGCCTGTTGGATAGAAAGAAAAGCCAGCTCAGATTCCGGTCTTGAAATCATACCGCCCGCTTAGAAAATCTTCTCCGCGCGCCGAAGCGTTCCGGCAGAGCCAATATTAGCGATGCGAAATACCACAAGATACTGATTCTCATTGCGAATCGTACCGAACGAAAACCGGCGGTATTCGAAACCGAATCCACAACAAGAGCCGTTATAACTCGCTTCCAGAATCTGGTTTTGAAACGCTTGCTGCGTGAAGTCGTAACTCAGGCCCGCCGTTGCATTAAACCCCGCCCGCGTCAAATCGCCGTACCCTACAAGCGCGCGCACTTGATTCGAGCGGGATTCGAAGACGAAATTCGGCGGATTCTCGTCAGCAGGCGTCGCAAGATTCGTCGTCGAAAAATGCGCTAGGGTCAGAAATGACTGCTTGTAGGGTTTGAGCTTCAGCAGCGTGCCAATGGCAGTCAGTTGGTTCCGTTTGGGATCAAAATTCAAAATGAATTCTGTGTCGAAGTGTTTGCCCGGTTCGATTCGCAGGTCGCTTACGATCGGAGAGAAGCGTCGCGGGGAATCAGCAAACGCAAACGGCGTAACTTCGTCTAGAGTCTGAAATACGTTTCGCTGGCCGTTAATCAGCGCTCCGCCGAATGTCGGATCGAAAAAATACTTTTGCACAAGACGCCAGCTCACCAGTTCTTCGGTATCGCCGNNGTGTCGGTCAGCGTTTCGTCTTCATCAAAACGGATGATGCGATTGAAATCGTTCACGCCGTTTACGTAGTTGTAGACGATATCAGGTTCGATCACGTGTTTCCATTTCGTGCCGGACTGGCCCCAGATTCGATCAAATGACGGCGGACGAATATCCATTGAGAATTCTTCCGCCGTTCGAAAAAATCCTCTGTCAACGAATGAACCGTTGTCCACTTGCGCGCCATAATAAGTTGACCTCAGCGTGAAGGTTGGCGTCAAATCCAGCCAAGGACCGAAGTGAAGGGGCATCGTCACACTCGGCGCCAATTCACTTCGACCAACAAAATTCGGCGTATCCAGCGGCGTTGCTTCCACGGTATCGCTACGATGCGCCGCATCCGAGAAGCCTTCGAATGAAAAATAAATAGGGAGCTGATGAAAAGGCGCCTGGTCGACTGAACTGAAGCGCACCTCCGGAGCCGTCCGCAATGACACATAGGTGTCCGGCGAAGCGCTCAAATAGTTCTGGTAGCTAAGCGCTGCGAAATTCAGACTGAACCCGCGGAAGTTATTTGTGAGAAAGGCGGAGTTGCGCACCTCCGAATTCACGGCTTGCGTAAAAGTCTCACTCCAAGCCAACCGGTAGGTTAGCGAGGTCAAGTTGTCCAAATCGGCCACCGCACGCCAGCCATCCGGAAGCAGGGCGGTAAAGAGCAACCGCGCTTCGTGCCCGCCTTGGTTGATCGCTGGAACGGGAGGCTGTCCCGGCACCTGCGGCTGTTCCAAGCCACGATCTATTACCCCGGTGTAGGTCACGTCGAGTTTCGCGTTTTCCCACGGACGCATGCGCAGTTCCGCTCTCTGGCTCCAGCCTCTTCTGCTGTAATAATTGCCGCCGATGGTTGCGTCCATCCAATCTGTGGGCGCCCAGTAATACGATTCACCCAAAATGTATCCCTTATTCGAGCTGTCGCCGATGTTCGGAATCATGAATCCGGATTCTCGCTCTTTCCCCGCGGGAAAGGTCGCGTACGGAAGATACAGAACGGGAACAGAAAAGATTCGAAAGTCGCCGTTCTCCAGATGCACTGACTTCTGCAAATAGACGGTAGCCTCCGGAGCATAAAATTTCCAGGTTGGCCGATCCGGATCGCACACTGTCATCCACGCTTTCTTAATATGATACGTATGTTCGTCCAGCCGCTCCGCCTCATCCGCCTCAAAGTAGAGCGGGTTGGGGCTAACAAGCAGAGTTGGCGTTGGGTGCCGCTCAATCGAAAACGTGGCGCGCACATGAAAAAATGTCCCGTGGCCGGTGCGCACTTCATAGTGCGCTTCGTCTGCTTCCACGTGTTGCGTCATGTAGTCAAGCTGGACATGGCCGCGCGCTATCACCACGTAGGTATCTTCGTTGTACTCCACATGGTCCGCGCGCAACCGCGTGTTCTCATAACGCACATCCACATTTCCATCTGCGTAATAGATATTCCCCACTTGCCGCTGTTGATCTGCTTCAAGCGTCGCCGTCTGATCGCCGTTCGCTGGGCCCCCCGGCGCAGTCTTTGCCAGGCGGGGTGACTGTTTTGTCGAAGGATTCTGCGGCAGAGTTTTTGCGGCGTCTTGCGCATCTGTAAAGCGTGGACTCACGAAAAAAATCACGAGCAAAGCGAAAAGAGGGCGCAGCCTGCGGAGAGTTAGCTTGCTTTTGGCGTCAGGCATCAGCGGAAGTGCCGAAATTAACCTTTGCGAAACACAAAAAAGAGAGTTGAGACTAACATGCGCTTCTCGCAGCCGCAATCGCGCCAACGGACCGGGTGGGCCAACCTCTACTGAGAAGAATCAGCACCCGCGCGGGTTGCCTAATAGGCTACACGCACTTCTCTCCAGGTTCGGCTGCGTGGGCCATGGTCGTGCTAACATACGAGCCGTTCCGCCACTGGAGCTTCCGCAGCGCAAAACGGACCAGTGATAAGAATATGCACGGAGTGTGGCGCCCT
>PLZZ01000210.1 GCA_003153585.1 Acidobacteriota bacterium
TAGCAGGCAAAGTATTTCAAGCGGCAGAAAAAGAAGGAAAATCAATCCGCGAAATGCCGGTCGCGCGGCTGAGAGAGTTCTCGCCGGTCTTCGACGGTAATTTAGTCACGGCGCTGACTCTGGAATCGGCTCTGGCACGCCGCTCGTTGCCCGGCGGAACGGCTCCCGGAGCGGTTCGAGCCGCGCTGCAAGAATTCAAGGCCCGCCTCGCAAAGCTGGAGACGGAGTCATGAGAGTGCGCCGCGCGAGAATTTCCGATGCTGCTTCCATTCACGGGCTGATAGCGCACTACTCCGACCAGGGATTGCTGCTGGCTCGCACTGAGGAAGAAATCCGCAGGAACATCGGCCATTTTCTCGTTCAGGCAAACTCCCGCCGGGTTGTCGGATGCCTGTCGCTTGAAAAATATGGTGCGGAGCTCGCGGAGATTCGGTCCGTGGCGGTGGAACCGGAAGCTCGCGGATCTGGGATTGGCGCAAAGCTGATTGCGTTTGCCTTAGAGGAAGCACGCCGGATCGGGATCGCACGCGTCTTTGCGGTCACACACGCGCCCCGATTCTTCGAGCGACAAGGATTCGTCGCTTCGTCGAGAAAAGCGCTCAGTGAGAAAATTGAGCGCGACTGTTGTACGTGTTCAAAACGTCGGTCCTGCAAACTGGTCGCTGTGATTGCGACCGTGTTGCCCGAGCGCATCATGTTGCCGATACTCGGCGAGTCCGCAACTCCCATGTCCGCATGAAGTCACATCCTTCCCGTGCTGATATTCCTCGCGGCTTCGCTTTTGCGGCTACTGCTTGCGGCCTCAAGAAGGCCGGCCTCGATCTGGCCTTGCTTACAAGCAATACCGCTGCGGCTGCCGCGGCCGTCTTCACCACGAATCGCGTGCAGGCCGCGCCAGTCCGTCTTTCTCGCGAATTCTTGAAGAAGTCCGGTTATAAAATCCGCGGCGTGATTGTCAACTCCGGAAACGCAAACTGCTGCACGGGCCCGCAAGGAACCGCAGCTTCGCGCAAAACAGCCGCGAAGGTCTCGCGCACCCTCGCCTGCCGACCGGAGGAAATACTCGTATGCTCCACGGGAGTAATCGGTGTCCCTTTGCGCGTGGAGAAAATTCTCAATGCGATTCCGCAGCTTGCGCGAAACCTCAACCCGCACGTGGCAGCGTTCGAGCAATTCACACGGGCGATCATGACCACGGACACGCGACCGAAGTGGGCTGCGGCAAAATGTAGCATTCGTGGAAAGCAGGTTCGCATTATAGGCTGCGCAAAAGGCTCGGGGATGATCGAGCCGAACATGGCCACCATGCTGGGATTTCTTGCAACGGACGCAGCCATTTCGCCGGTACTGCTTTCGAAGGCGCTCAGGACTGTCGTAGCACGCACCTTCAACGCGATCACAGTGGATGGAGACACTTCAACGAACGATACCGTCACGCTGCTCGCGAATGGTGCGAGCGACGCGAGAAAAATTACAAACGAATCCGGCCATTACCGGAAGTTCTGCGCGGCGCTTGAAAAGGTGTGCAGATCTCTCGCACTCGCTATCGTTGCAGACGGCGAAGGCGCTCAACGCGTCATCGAAATCGAAGTGCGCGGGGCGCCCTCGGATTACGCCGCAGATAAAATCGCCCGCACGATCGCGAATTCGCCTCTGGTAAAGACTGCCTTCGCGGGCGCCGACCCCAATTGGGGCCGCATCCTTGCTGCGGCAGGCCGCTCGGGTATTTCATTTGAGCCCGGCAGAGTCGATATACATCTCGCGGGCATCCGAGTATGCCGCCGAGGCCGCGAACACGTCTTCAATGAGCGCGTGGCGCATCGCAAAATGCTGGCGAAATATGTGCGGGTTATCGTGAATTTGCGCGCCGGCAACCGCTCGGCCCGCGTATGGACCTGCGATTTCACCGGGGAATACGTTCGCATCAATGCCAGCTACCGTACGTAAAACCCGCCCGAGATCTATTCTTGGAAGGGACTTCGCGTACTGTGTTGTTTTTACCCGCTATCGATCCCAGTTCCAATTCGCGTACTGTTCGCGCAATTTCGTCTTGAGGAATTTGCCTACGGACGTCCGTGGAATTTCCGTAGCGAAAACAAATGCATCGGGCAACTGCCACTTCGCGAATTTTGTGGCCAGAAATCCACGCAACTCTTCCGGCTGCACCGAGACCCCTTCTTTCGCGACAATCACAGCCAAAGGGCGTTCTTGCCACTTCGGATGCGGCACGCCTATCACAGCAGCTTCACGCACGCCGGGGTGGCACATCAGCGCGTTTTCAAGATCGACGGAGCTAATCCATTCGCCGCCGGATTTGATGAGGTCCTTGCTGCGGTCCAGAATCTTAACGTAGCCCTCTTCGTCGATCGTCGCGACATCGCCGGTGCGAAACCATCCGTCGGTTGTCCAGCGGTCAGCGGTTTCCGGCGCTTCAAAATAAGTCGCAGCGACCCATGGACCGCGAACTTCGAGCTCTCCGGACGCGACGCCGTCCCACGGCGCTTCACCTTGCGCGCCCATCACTCGCAACTCGACGAACGGCGCGGGAACCCCCTGCTTCGCGCGGATTTTATATTTGTCGTCCTCCGTGCAATGGGCCAGTGTGGACTTGATCAGCCCGGTCGTGGCCAGCGGGGCGGTTTCGGTCATGCCCCAAAGATGGGTGATGTGAAAGCCGAAGCGGTCGAGGCCGCGCAAAAGTGATTCGGGCACCGCGGAACCCCCGCATATGATTCGCACGGGCTGCGAGATTTTCCACCTGCCGGGATTTTTCTCGAGCGCGTCGAGCACGCCGAACCAAACCGTCGGCACGGCGCAAGCCAGCGTCACCTTTTCACCTTCGATCAGGTCCAGCAAACTTTCCGCGTCCACGTGCGGCCCGGGCAAGACCAGTTTCGCGCCAGCCATGGCGGCCGTGAACGGCAAGCCCCACCCATTCGCGTGAAACATGGACGATGCCGGAAGCA
Source organism: Acidobacteriota bacterium (assembly GCA_003153585.1). GTDB lineage: Bacteria > Acidobacteriota > Terriglobia > Acidiferrales > UBA7541 > Palsa-295. The sequence goes on from PLZZ01000210.1 coordinate 2,967, forward strand.
AAACGTCGTTGTGGCTGATGCCAAAGCAGTCCGTAAGACTTTGAGTCAAGCTGTGCAGCACCAGCGCGCGATGAGAATAGACCACGCCTTTGGGTTTTCCCGTCGTGCCGGAGGTAAAACACATAGCCGCCGCTTCGTTTTCTTCCAACAGCGGATAGACAAATTCATCGTCCGCAGCGGAAAGAAAATCCTCGTAGTTTTCATGTGCGCGTGGAATCTTCCCGCCGCTGAACGGCACCACGAAAACGCGTTCGAAATTCGCGTTCGCGCGGAAGGATTCGTAAACGGGCAGCAAGACGTCGTCAACGATCAGATACCGGTCACGCGCGTGATTTGCGATGTAAGCAAGCTCGTCGGGATGAAGCCGCAGATTCAAGGTGTGCAAAACGCCGCCGGATACCGGCACGCCGAGATAAGCCTCGAGATGTACCGAGTGGTTCCACATTAGCGTGGCGACCCGGTCGGCACGCACCATTCCCGCGAGTTCAAGCGCACGCGCCAGTCGCCGTGAACGCCGGTAGATCTCTCCATATGTAGTGGATTTCAGCGAACGGTCCAGCTGGCGCGATACAATTTCCACGGCGGGGAATAATTTTCCGGCGCGCTCCAGGATCGGCTGAATCGTCAGCGGAAAATCCATCATCGTGCCGCGCACATTGGCTCCCGTCGCACATTTCGGCCGAAGGAATTCTGGCCGCATCCTACCACTTTTCCATGTTCCACCGGGCTGCCGGGGCGGGCCGCCACTTTCCGGACGTGGTGGTTGACTGCCGCGAGCACTTGCCGCAAGATGCTCGTGAGTTGCTGGAGCGCTCGCTTCAGCCGGGTGTGGCTGGACCTGGCCGCCCGCGCCGAGATCCTGTCTCTTCAGCTTCGCATTACGCGCCCTGGCGATGGTCAGGGGCACAAGGAGAACGACCGTGAAGAAATTGTACGTGGGCAATCTGTCGTTCAAGGCTACGGAAGAGCAGGTGGCGGCGCTGTTTGCTGAAATTAGCGTAACTCCGGATTCACTCACGCTGTTGCGCGANNGCGGAAGCTGAAAAGGCAATCGCCGCTCTCAATGGCAAGGATTTCCTGGGGCGCGCGCTGGTGGTGAATGAAGCTCGTCCCCAACGCGAAGGTGGCGGCTCTGGTGGTGGCGGAGGTCCACGTGGTGGACACGGCGGCGGTCATGGTGGTGGTGGAGGTGGCGGACGCGGCGGCCATGGCGGAGGCGGTGGCGGCGGACGAGGCGGTGGAGGTCGTGGCGGCGACCGCGGGGGATATGGCGGTGGAGGAAGAGATCGCTAACAGAAGCTTTTGTTTGAATGATTGAGCAATTGCAAGCAGGGCGCTGAGAGATTCAGCGCCCTTTTATTTTCTGAATGCGTTGCTCACGCCGTCGCGATGCTCTTCTTCCCGGAAAATTTTCCAGGATGCGAAATTTCGCTCTTAATCTCTCTGCCAGTGCAATGAAATTGTTCCAGCGTCGCGCTTCGCAAGCCCAGCGTAATGAGTCCGGGTATATCCAGTCCCGATTCCGCCTCGTCGAGGTCTTCCGCGGAGGCATACAATGCCGGCATGCGCGGAAGAAAGACGGGACAGCAATCGTGAAACGGCTCGGACGAGATATCGTACGTCCCGATTTTCTGCGCCGTGGCCATGATTTCTATTTTGTCCGTGCCGATAAGCGGCCTGAACACAACCATGCGCGACGCGGCATCCACGGCCACAAGATTCCGCAAAGTTTGTGACGCTACCTGGCCCAGGCTGTCGCCGGTAACCAGTGCCAGAGCGCGATCGCGTTTTGCGAGCACTTCGGCGATCCGCAGCATCATTCGGCGATAGAGCAGCACACGATAATTTTCAGGAGCGTAGCGCACGATCTCGCGTTGTATCGGTTCAAACGGTATGCGGTAAAGTTTCGCGTGAAATTGATACGGCACCAGCTGCCGCGCAAGCCCGCTAGCCACGTGCAGCGAAGATTCTCCGGGCATCGCGCCCGACCCGTAAAAATGCGCGAAGCTTAAATGCGCGCCGCGCTTCATCATGTGGTACGCGGCCACCGCTGAATCGTACCCCCCCGATAGCAGGCACATCATCCGCCCCGCGGTGTTCGCAGGAAGCCCACCAGCCCCGGGGATTTTCCTGGCATATACCAGCGCGGGCCCGGAAGTAATTTCGACGTAACAGGTCAGTTCCGGATCTTTCAAACGCACGCGCACGTTGCGCCCTTGCGCGCGAATCTTTTCCAGAAGATGACGTCCCACGGCCGCTTCCACCTCCAGGCTCGTTTGAGGAAACGATTTGTCGCTGCGTTTTGCGCGAACGGCAAAATTCGCGAAACTCAGAGGCTCGATTTCTTCCCAGGCTGCCCGACAAATAGCTTCCATGTTGCGTTCCACGGTGCGCGCGAGCGCGTAAAACGCAATTCCTAAAACCTGTTCCACGCGAGCAATCGCTTCTTGTTGCGACGCGCCATCACCGAGCGAGACCACGAATCGGTCGCCCGGCTTCTCGATGCGATCTATGGGGATGCCCTGCAGCGACTGCCGCAGCGCGGTGGAAAGTTTGCGCAGAAAAAAACGCCGGTTGCGGCCCTTGAGCCAGGCCTCGTGGTAATGCACGACGATGACTGGATTGCTCATACGAATTTCACTTGGCTTGCATGTTCCCTTAACGTCCCAAAAGTATAACAGCCGCCCGGGCCGGCGTGTAGGCGTCGCCATCGGCGCCATTCGTCACCTCCTGATGTTCGCGGCTCAAGTTCTGTGGGCGCGCTAAAGCAATAATTTACAAGCTGCAGTCCCTGTGATACACACGGGGCGCAACGCCGGGGTGTTCCAATCGTGCGATAACTCAAAGGAAACAGCCCGAATTCAGACGCGACTTTCCACTACATCGGGGGTTATTATCTGCAACACTCCAGTGCAAGCGGGCTGGCTGTGGGGCGCGAATTTGAAAGCGACCTGAAGCTGTTGCGGTGCATCAAAGCTTTACCCGGACAACGGGAGGAGTTATGTGGAATAGACGAGACTGGGACGATTTCTTCAATATCGTAAGAAAACCAGGCAGCACGCACCGGCCGCCGCGCCCTGTGGACTTGTCTCGTCGCAATCGCTTGGTGCCCACGGAAGGCTATAGCCTGGCTGAACTTGACGATGCAGGCCTCAGTATCGAGAAGGCAGAGTTCTTGGGCTTGCCAGTGGATGCCGGCCGTGTCGGATCTTACGGACCAAACGTCGCTGCACTGCGCGAATTCATTCGCTCTACCCGCTCACGGTTCTAAGATACTCTAGCGCTTAGCAGGTATATTTGTTTTCCGCGACGCCTGCTCCATGTTTAAGCTCCCTTCCCGCTCCTCGTCCCAGGCCCGGAACGCCCAGAGAGTAGTGTAAAAATCCCTCCCGCTATTGCCCCACCAATCGAGATTGCGTCCCAGGCAAGTCCCGAGGCAACTGCCAACACCGCTGTCGCGCCGAATGGAACAAGCAAGGCCGCCAGTGCAGCTTCGCGCACTCCGATGCCGGCTTGTGTGATCGGAATAGCCGCTGAAAGTTTTGCCAGGGGCCACGCAAACAGCCATACGCGGAAGCGAAGATGCAAACCGCACGCGTTTGCGAGCACAACGTTGAGAACGACAAAAATCAGTTGCACGGTGACGCTCATACTCAGCGCTCTCACCATTTCTCCGGGCTGCTTTATGGTTGAATGAACCGCGCCCCGCAACCGGACGAACCTTCGCCTCATGCGATAGGAAAATCGCCTCACAGGCAGCATTGCAATCGCGCTCGCGGCAGCAGCGATTCCGACAACTGCGATTCCTCCCGCAAGCTCGAATATTTTTCGGCTCCGCGGATCAAGCGTTCCGGGCACCAAGGCTGCTCCGACAGCGGCCAGCAGCGCGAGCGCCGTAAAATCGGAAATCCTGTCCACCAAACTTCCCAATAGAACGCCAGCCCTGCTTCTCGCCACTCGCAGCGCCATCGCCACGCGCAGAATATCTCCGCCAATCAGCGAAGGCAGAAACAACGACCCGAACAGCCCGGCGAAGTAACATCGCGCAGCTTGGCGAGCGCCGATGCCCGCGCCGCCCAAGTTCAAGACCAACCGGTATTTCGCGGCTCCAATGCAGTGTGCGGCGAGATACCCAATCAGAACCAGAATCCACAGCCGCGCTGGTAAAAGTCCGAGGGCTTGCCAAACCTGGCGGCCCGGCAGAAGCCGAAAAAGAAGGTAAAGAACTAGCGCGCTTCCTCCATACTGCAGAATTACTTGCAGCGTCTTGCGCGGCCAATTTCGTTTGGGGGATCGCGTTTCGGGCTGGAGTGTCACGGGAGGCGTCGGCACATTATGCGGCTGTCGGCTCCACGCTACAAGTGCCGCGCCATAGGATCGGTTATCGATTGACTCGATTATTCCGCCACCGCGACTCGCTTCCCGGTTTCATACGGCCCGAATTTCCCACCGCGGGCCAAACTCAGCGCACGTTCTCTACCAGGAAAAGGTCCGACAGTTCCCGACTGAAGGAATAAGCGTAGGATTTCCCGTCTGGCGTGAAGCGAACGTTTTGAATCGCCGTTACGCCGGCCAAGTCGGTGGGCGCGAGCGTCGTTACAAGCTCTCTTTTGCCGCTTGCCACGTCGAGCCGATATACGGGTGCCGAGGTTTTTTCGTCGTGGAACACATAAGCCGAGCGACCGTCTGCGGACCAGGTAATCCAAATATCTTTCGGCAACCAGCCCGGCAGGCTTTGGGGTTCTCCCCCTGCGAGGGGATAAAGCTGACCTTTGCCGCTCAAATCTCGAGCGAAAGCAAATTTGCCGTCGGGTGAAACCATGTGGGATTCGAAGTGTGCCGGCTCCACGGAAATCAGAGGTGTTACTGCACGCGGCGCGCCACTAACAAGATCTTGAACATACATTCGCCATCCGTTACCGTCATCGCTCGCGAAATAGATGGTCTTACCGTCGGGCATCCAACCCTTCTGAGCAATTTGTCGGATTCCATTGGAGTTCAGCGTTTGCGTTTCCCCCACTCCAGTCGGCAGCACAGCGAGATGTATTCCCCGCCCTACTGTTGCGGCTTCGGACGCTAACACCCGCGTCCCGTCTGGGGAGAGAACAGGCGAAGACCAGGCACCCAGCTTTACTGCCGGCGAACCATCGGTTTTTCGCAAGTAGGCTAAGCCCTCAGCGCCGGCCGCCGATCCCCA
>PLZZ01000009.1:0-145 GCA_003153585.1 Acidobacteriota bacterium
TCTTGAAAATGCTGCCGGATATAAGCATGGTGTTCGTACAATTTCCGGTTGAACATATCGATCGCGTCCGACGCCTCCGAACGCAACCGCCCCACATGCTTCAGAGCATCGATGGCCAGATGAAACCGGCTCATCTTGTTGAGCA
>PLZZ01000009.1:293-4012 GCA_003153585.1 Acidobacteriota bacterium
ACGCCAGCACGATATCCGGTTCTCCTCCGCCGTCGTTCGTCGCAAATTTCCAGATCGAGGCTCCCTGCGAGCAATGCGCCAGCGCTTCCTCAAACGTCAGCCATTGCAGCTCCGGCTGTTTTCCGCAAGTAACTACATTGACGTAGTTCCGGCTGCGCAAGCAGTGATCGAACACGTTGAGCAAGCAGTTTGAATCTGGCGGGTAATAAACTCGCACCACTTCGCTGCGCCGTTGCATCACATTGTCGACAAACCCCGGCGCCTGGTGGCTGAAACCGTTGTGATCATTCCTCCACGCGTGGCTGGTGAGCAACACNNGTCACCATCGAGTCAACCACCTGCGCGAATGCTTCGTAAGAAGACCACATGCCATGTCTGCCAGTCAGCAGATAACCCTCGAGCCAGCCTTCGCAAAGATGTTCGCTGAGCACCTCCATCACGCGTCCGTCGGGAGCTAGGTGATCGTCGATCGATACGATTGGCTCCATGGTGCAACGGTCAGTAGCATCGAACGCTGCATTCAGCCGATTCGAGTTCGTCTCGTCCGGACAAAACATCCGAAAATTGTTCGGATTCAGTTTGATGATATCGCGCACATACTCCCCCAACTTGCGCGGCGCTTCCGCCACCACCTGGCCCGGTCCAGGAATCGACAATGCGTATTGCGCAAAGTCCGGCAGATCGAGCGCTTTTAGCACTCTTCCGCCGTTCACGTGAGGATTTGCGCCCATCCGCCGACTTCCATCGGGCGCCAGCGCCGCAAGCTCCTCGATCAGACGTCCTTCCTTGTCAAACAACTCGTCGGGTCGATACTTGCGCATCCACTCTTCGAGCAATTTTAAATGTTCCGGATTCTCGCACACAGTCGAAAGCGGAACCTGATGCGCGCGGAATGTGCCCTCAACCGGAATACCATCCACTTCCTTCGGACATGTCCAGCCTTTCGGGGTGCGCAAAACGATCATCGGCCAAGACTGCCGCGCGAACTCTTTATTTGTCCGAGCTTCCTTCTGGGTTTCCCGTATGCGCGCGTAGCAGCGATCGAGCGCACCCGCGAGAAGTTGGTGCACCTTTTCGGGCTCGTCCCCTTCCACGAAAATCGGCGTGTAGCCATGCCCCGAGAAGAACGAACTCAGTTCTTCGTCGCTCGTGCGCGCCATGACGGTAGGCCCTGAGATTTTGTAACCGTTCAAGTGCAAAATCGGCAGCACCGCTCCGTCTCTCGATGGATTCAGAAACTTCACGCCCTTCCAGCTTCCTTCCAGCGGGCATGTCTCCGCCTCGCCGTCACCGACAACGCAAGCCACAATCAGATCAGGATTGTCAAAGACCGCTCCAAACGCATGCACCAGCGAATATCCCAGCTCGCCTCCCTCATGCATGGAATTCGGCGTATGCGGCCCGCAGTGGCTGGGGATGCCGCCAGGCGTGGAAAAAGAACGAAAGAGAAGCCGCATGCCGTTGATGTCCTGCGTAATCTCAGGATGCACCTCGCTATAAGTCCCTTCCAAGTACGCGCAAGCGTTCAGCGTCGGCCCTCCGTGCCCGGGGCCTGAAATGTAAATAATATTTGCGTCTGTCTCCCGGATAAGCCGGTTCAAATGCACATAGATAAAATTTTGCCCCGCGGATGTGCCCCAATGCCCCAGCAAGCGCGGCTTGATGTTCTCTTTTACGAGCGGCTCACGGAGCAGCGGATTATCGAGGAGATAAATTTGCCCGACGCAAAGATAATTCGCGGCGCACCAATAGCGCTGCATCTTGTCCAGCAGCTCCGCCGAAAGCGGCCCATTCGGCTTCACGCCGGCAGGTTGGGTCTCAGCGCCTTGCGATTTCTTGTCGACTTCTACTGCCGTCGATAACGAGGCGTTAAATTCAAGCATCTTTGCTCCTAAACTCACACGACGAGACTGCGGCAAGAGTCTCAACGCGATTATATAAGTTTATATCGATGGGCTTTAGCGAATGTGAACAGCAGAAGAAATCGCGGCCGCGGAAATCGTTAGGACTTCGTCCACCCGAGCGTGGACAGAACATGCCGCACGATCATTAGATCTTCGTTGGTTTTTATCACGCGCACTTTTACGCCGCTTGCTGGGGACGAAATCAATGCTGCATTCGCCTCATTGCTAGCGGCATCCAAACGAATGCCCAGAAAATCCAATCCATCGCAGATCCTTTTGCGCACCACGGCTGCGCGCTCTCCAATTCCTCCCGCGAACACGAGCACGTCCAGCCCTCCGAGCACTGCGGTATACGCGCCGATATATTTCTTCGCTCGGTAACAGAAAAGCTCCACAGCTTCCCCTGCGCGACTATCCTGTCGCATTTTCTCCAACAAGTTCCTCATGTCTCCGGACGTCCCAGAAACTCCCAGCAGCCCCGATTCCTTATTCAGCATGGTGCTCATCTCTTTCGCGGACATCTTCTTCTGCAACAAAAGATAGAGCAGCAGCCCGGGATCTACATCACCGGAACGCGTGCCCATAACAAGCCCTTCGAGAGGCGTAAAGCCCATCGAGGTGTCGATGCTTCTCCCGTCCTTCACTGCGACCATGCTGGCGCCGTTACCGAGATGCGCAATAATCACCCGCCCTCTAGCGAGCTTCCCTTCAAGCGCTTGTAGTTCGCCCATCACGTATTCGTAGGAAAGACCGTGAAATCCATACCGAACGATACCCTGATCGCAGAGGTTTCCAGGTAGCGCATACATGCGCGCAACGGCTGGTAGAGAACTATGAAACGCCGTGTCGAAACACGCCACTTGCGGCAGTTCCGGAAATTTCTTGGCGATGAATTTAATTCCCCGGATCGCCGCTGGCATGTGGTCAGGGTCTAGAGGAATTAATCGTTCGATCTCGGTCAAAAATTCTGGAGTGATCCGCTGTGGCTCCCTGTACCGAGACCCCCCGTGAACGAGCCGGTGACCCGCAGCCGCCAGCCCAGAGAGAAAGCCGTACTCGCCCAGCCACGCAAACATCACTTCCAACGCAGTATCCGGGTCGCCGGAATCGACCTGGGAGTCGAACAACGTGCTCCCGCTCACGTCGCCAATCTTCAAACGGCCTCTCGAACCGTCGGCCTGATCAACCGTCATCGAAAGCAGAAGTTCTTCATGGTCCACAGCTTCATAGAGGGCAGACTTCAAAGTCGCAGACCCTCGATTCATGGTCAAAATGCGTCTTTGAAGTGCTGCCGTCACAAAGTCATCCTACAGGAATATCGTCCCCGATTTGATTTAACCTCGACCTAAGGATCGTGACGGAGTTGCGGGATTAGTCGGAAGACGGGCGAAACTAAGCTGGAGGAGAGCGGATATCGGAGTTTAAGCCGAGGGAAGGAAGCCGGCCCAGCCCTCAATCCCCGAAGGGATCCTCGGCTTTCCTTCCCTCTGACGTCAACACGAGTCGCACGCGAGGAACCAAAGCTATCTTACTGAAAACAATAGCCTTTCATATTGCGCGGCGGGTAAAAAATCCAAGGAACCGTCAAAATTTCCCGGCTACCCGCGCCAAAAGCGCTTGGATTTTTTGCTTTAGTTTCGACTCTCCCCGCAGCGAAATGGGCCACAACTTGACCACAGCGACGCCATCTTGCTATGTTGATAGATTACCTTGGGTGAGTTACGCCCACTGTCCGGCATTCGGCACCTTACGGCAGCAGTCCACTCTCAAGATGAGCCTAAAGAAAATCGTCATCCGGGGCGCCCGGCAGCACAA
>PLZZ01000099.1:0-18164 GCA_003153585.1 Acidobacteriota bacterium
GGATCTTCGAGCCCGTGCGCAACCGCGTTGCGTACCAGGTGAATTAGCGGATCCGAAATGTGCTGGATAATGTTGTTGTCGAGTTCCGTCTCCGCGCCTTCCAGTGAAAGTTCCACTGGCTTTCCGGCTGCCTTGGACGCGTCTCTCACGGTCCGCGACAGCCGTGTATAGAGGTTGCCAATCGGCACCATTCGCGCGGCGGTGATCTCGTCCTGCAAGTGGTGGGCTAGTTTGGTGAACTCGTCGATGTCCGAGTCCACTCTTCCCATGAATCCTTCGAGCTGGGTAAGCACTTCAGTTACGTCCGCGGATATTTCGGTCAAGGAGCGGGACAATATGTTGAAGTCGTCGTAGCGATCCATCTCCAGGTCGCTAAACTCCAGCAAATCGCTGGACATGATCGCCGGCATGTTTCCCAAGGTGCCACGGAACGTGTCCATCTGCGGCGCATGGACGCCAAAGTTCCGAGTTCCTCCAATGCGGCTGAATTCATGTTTTTCCTGAAAATCGCCGACTTTTCCCGAAAGCCGTCGCTTCGAAAAATTTAGGATCTCCACCAGTTTTGCGAGTTCGGACAGGCGTCCCAGCATGCGGGTTCGGTTTATGACCAACTCTCCGACCGCGTTCATCATACGGTCAAGGCGCTCGAGCGAAATGCGCACGGACTTCGCCTGGGGCAATACCTGCGCAGCGGCGGAACTCGGAGCAGCCGCCTGCCCTTCAACTGGCTCCTCCCTTGATTCTGGTGCTGCCGCAACGCCGTGAGTGGTCTCGGCCTTCGCGTCAGGCGCGCCTTCAGGTGCCAGGTCCTCGATTCTCGCGAGAAGCATATCGACCGCAGCGCGCATCTCTGTATCGCTCGACCATTGCCGGTGCAGAAACTTTTTCAGCACATCGACGGACTCGAGGCAAATATCAATGATGCTCGCGTTGGGTTGCAGCGCGCCATCTCGCAACTCGCCGATTAAATCCTCCACTCGATGCGCCACGGCGGAAAGGCGGTGAAGTCCGACCTGAGCCGCTGAGCCCTTTACCGTGTGCATCGAGCGGAATAACCGGTGAATGTCTTCGGCCTTCGGGTTCGCTTCGAGCGCGAGCAGACACTCCGTCACCGCCTGCAAGTGCTCTTCAGCTTCGGGAATGAAAAATTCGAGAACCTCGTCAGGCACTTCCCCGTCGGCCGGCAGCTTGTCGGCATAGGAAGGCGATGGAAAGACTGCGGGCACGGACTGCCCTTCACCGGGATCACCGCCAACTGTTGCCCCACCGTATTCGTCATCGGAGTATTGCTTGGACTCGGACGGTTCGGCGGGAAATGCGAACGAATAGCGCTGCTTGAAGGCGGCGAGATCCTCCATTGTTTCGGCGCCGCTCGAACTGATTTGCAGCAAATCGAATTCGAGCACCGAAATTGCGTCTGAAATGAATTCAGTGAGAGGCCCATGCATATCCGCGGTTAACGTGGCGTTCATGGCGTAATGGAAAATGTGCGCCATCTTTGCGGAAACTTCCGAAAATTGAGGAAATCCGTAGCTGGCGGAAGTTCCCGCGAGTGTGTGCGAAGCGATGTAAAGTTTCTCGAGATCTTCAGGCTTAGTTTGCGGCTCCTGCAGCATACCGGAGTACTCGCGGAGAAACTGGAGGTTCTCGGAAGCCTCTTGGAGGAACAATTCCACCGATTCTTGGTTTGGCACGTTCACGGCCGTTCCTCCGCGAAGGCCAGCGTCCGTGGCGCCTCAGCAGATACGGGCTTGCGATAAATCAAGCAATCACCAAGCCTGATGGATTCCAAATTCAGCGAAACATTCGAAAGCGTTTCCGAGTGGCCCAGCAGAAAATATCCGCCGGGCTCCAGCGCGTCATAAAAGCGGCGCAGGATCGCGAGCCGCCTTTGTTCCGAAAAGTACATCAGTACGTTCATGCAAAAAATGCAGTCGAACTTGCCGAAGTACAGCGGCTCGACCAGATTCATCTGCACGAACGAGATCATCTTTCGAATTCGCGGTCTCACTTGATATCCATGTTTCGTTGCCGAAAAATGCGCTTCCAGCTGTGCCGGCGAAACATCCTGCAAGCTGCGCTTGGCGTAGATTCCGCGTTCGGCCTGGGACAACGCACGGCGGCTGATATCGGTGGCCAGGATTTCAATCTGCCACGCCTCCGCAAATTGCAGCGTGTCGCTCAGCGTCATTGCTATCGAACAGGGTTCTTCACCCGTCGAACATCCCGCGCTCCATATGCGAAGCGCCCGCGGGTCCTGCCAGAATTTCCGCTCCTGCACCTCGGGCAGAATCTTTTTCCTCAGCGCTTCAAACACCGCCGGATAGCGAAAGAATGAAGTCTCCTGCGTCAGCAACTGTTCCAGCAGCGCTTCGTATTCAACGACGGATCCGCGTACGATCTGCAGCAGCTCTGTTCCGCTCTCAATATGTTTCTCGCCGAGATATTCGCGCAGCCGAGATGAAAAGAAGCGCTCGCGAGAGGAATCGAGCAAAATCGCGGAACGCTGCTCAACCAATGTGCGAATCTCGCCGAGTTCCGTCTCGGTAAGCTGCGCGGTAGTGAGATGTTGTTTCATGTTCGGCACGCATCAGCGGCCGGCTTTTTCGCCGACCACTCCGGCACACCGTTAACGATGCGCCCCCACTGGAGCCGCCGGCCGCGTTTCCTCGGATGCAGCCGTTTCCGGTCGGCCGGACTGCGAACGAAATTGCGCGAGCGCTTCGTTGAGCTGCTCGGAGAGCTTCACCATGTTGCCTACGGTCGAAGCCGTCTGCCGCGCACCCTGCGTGGTCTGGCGCGTGATGCCGGAAATGATCTGCATGGCATTTGCCACGCCTTCTGTTCCGCGTACCTGCTGCTTCGACGCGAGCGAAATTTCCTGCACCAGCTCGGCGGATTGGCGTACAACGCTTGAAATGGCTTCCAGCGCTTTTCCGGCTTGGTCCGCCAGTCCCGCTCCCACCTCCACCTCGCGGGTACCTTCTTCCATTACTACGACGGCTTCGTTTGTCTCGGCCTGAATGGCTTTAATGAGTGCGGCGATGTCCTTGGTGGCGCTGCGGGAGTGTTCGGCGAGTTTGCGCACTTCGTCCGCGACGACCGCGAAACCTCGGCCTGCTTCTCCGGCGCGCGCCGCCTCGATGGCAGCATTGAGCGCCAGCAAATTCGTTTGTTCGGTGATGTCGTTAATCACGTTGATGATTTCCGAAATTTCTAGTGAACGATCACCCAGGGATTTGATTTTCTTGGCGGTCGCTTGCACCGAAGCGCGAATCCGCTGCATACCATCCAGCGTATCGCGCACCGCGCGGTTGCCTTGTTCCGCGGCATCCAGCGCGCGACGAGCGGCTTCCGCGCTGGCTTCCGCGTTGTTCGACACTTGCTTCATCGAAACCGTCAATTCCTCCACGGCCGATGACGTGTTGGTGATTTCCTGGTCTTGTTGCGTAGCGCCTGCCGTCATGTCGTCTGCGGCTTCCAGAATCTGATTCGCGCTGGTGCTGACGTCGACCGCAGCCTTGCGCACGCGTTCGAGAACCTTGGTGAAGTTGTCGAGCATGAAGTTCACGGAGTCCACGACGTTGCCCAGAGCGTCGTTGCTCACCTTGCCGCGGATATTCAAATCGCCTCGCGCCACTTGGCTGATGGTGTTCAGCAAATCCGTGATGCTGCGCTGAAGCGAATCCTGCGCTTGTTGATTCGTTACCGCATGGGCCACTTTCGCGGCGCTGCGATTGAAATTCTCCGCGATAAATCCGAACTCGTCACTGGTTCCGATTTCCACGCGCGCGCGTACGTCGCCGGCCACCAGCCGTTCGGAAAACGTGGCAATCTCCTGTACCGGGGTCAGCACACGCTTGCCCAGCACATAGATGAGCGAGACGGCGGCGAGAATCACCAGCGCGGCCGCCGCGACCAGCGCGCCATTCGCGCCACCGGGGAACGATGTGGCATCGGCGCCTACCGCTGCGTGTGCGCCAGCGTAATACGCTAGCCCCAGCACGCCAAAAAGTGCGGCGCCGATCCAGAGGACCAGCAACCAAATTGTCGAACTCAAACGAGCTTTCATGACTTCCTCCAAAGAACTTGTTTACCGCGCGACCCCCACTGCGAATCCTGAACCTTGAACGGCCGGAGAACTGGCCTCATTTGTGCTCAGCTAAAACTCCGCGACGCAATTCTTCAAATTACCGGAACCGGAAAAACATCAGTCAGCCGCCGGAGATCCACCACCAGCGCAAGCCGGTCGTCATGCCGCAGCATTCCGCGGCAATGCGGCACTTCGGCGGGCGCTTGATCGAGCATCGATTCTTCGGTGGCGGAATACGTGCCGATCACTTCATCTGCGGCAATGCCCAGCCGCAAATCCCCGCGCTGCGAGTCGCTCTTCAATGCCGCAACCACTACGTGTTTTGGCAGTAGACCGGGGCGCCGGCCTTCTGTGAACGCAATGTCCACCAGCGGAACGATTGTTCCGCGCAAATTGAAGACACCCATCAGAAACGCGGGCGCCAGCGGCACTCGGGTCACGATTGGCCAATCCACCACTTCCTCCACTTCCAGGACAGAAAAACAAAAGCGCTCGCGGCCGGCGCGAAAAACGCAGTATTGCCGTTCTGGCAGCCGCTCTTCAGCCAGCGACTCGCTCTCGAGAAACTCGCCCCCGGCGAGTTCCGCGTGCGACAGCACCAAGTTTTCGCGCTCGTTCGGCATCAAGCAAACCTCTTTACCGCGCTCAGCAATTCATCCGGTGTGAAGGGTTTGGCCACGTAGCCATTCGCGCCTTGCTGTTCGCCCCAGTAGCGATCGCTGGGCGCTGTCTTGGAAGTCACTAAGATCACTGGAATCTGCGAATACGATTCGTGGTTCTTCAAATCGCGACAAGCCTGAAATCCGTTCCGCTGCGGCATCACCACGTCCAGCAGAATCACGTTCGGCCGCTCTTCCTCTATCGCTTCCTCAATCTTTGTCGGATCAGAGATGCCTACGGAATAAAAGCCCCCCTCCTGCAACATGTTTTGCATCAGCCGGATTTCGGCCAGCGAATCATCCACAACTAGAATTTTCTTCAACATACCTCCGCCTCCAGATTGGAGTCCCGAGAAGGAATTGCAACTCGGTAGCCACCACGCGCGACAAATTCTCGTCCTGCGAACATCTCGACATCCCCATGTATCGACTACCTTTACGAACCGCTTTTTCGTTCTTACGACCCGGATACCAGATGATGAGAACCTTCGGGCGTATCACCTTGAGACTCTTTCTCACCGGCTCGCATCTCGGCGGCGAGCGATGAGAATCGCTGCATGATTTCGTGCAGCCGCAGAGCCATAGTGTGAACCGTTCGAATTTGATCGCGACATTCAGCAGTCACTTGTTCCGGTTCCAGCAGCAACAAATCCGCGTTCCCCAATATGGAGGTCAGCGCGTTGTTCACGCTGGGACGCATTTCGAGCATGTATCGGCCAAGGGTCGCGTGCCCCTGGCTCTCAATCGCGAGGCGTTCGGCACGCTGAGCCCTGGCAACGGCCTGCACTCGCCGCAGCGCCTCACTGGCCACAAGAATTAATGTTGAAGTCCAGCCATCCTGACGCGGCACAACCTGCAAGTGCGGATGTTCGGATTGCAGGAACGAAATTTCTTTCTCATCGTCCGAAACACAAACGGTTGTAATGTTTGGATAAGCGCGCAAGGCAGAGAGGATTGCGGAAGTCTTGCGCTCACGTACGGGTCCCAGAATTACCAGGTCGTAGCTCGCGGCGCTCGAACCATGCCAGACGTCGCTGGTGACCAGCGCGATTTCCGGAACGTGCCGCTCCGCGTGCCAGCGCGCCGCAACCGATCGAGCAAATTCCGTGTCGTCCGAGACAATCAGGACGCTGGCCTGACTCAAGTGGTCCCCCGTTCGCTTCAATCTTAAGGCTGAAGTTTTTCCGCTTCCTCAATGGTGGAAAGCAGACGCTTCGTGCTGATCCCTAAATTCACCGCGGCTTCCGTATTCTTTGCGCGCTTCGCCTGTTCCACGCGGCCCTGAAAGTAGGAAACTTCCGTCCGGGCCAGTACAAGCGCGGATGCAAGTTGACTCAAGTCGCCGGAACGTTTTCGCTGGTCCATCGCGAGGCCTAGCAATGCCCGTGCCACCACGGCTCGCCGAAGGTCTTCCGCTTCCTGCCCGCCGTCCGCCACGAAAGCGCCTACCTCCCATGACGACAGCAAAACCTTGGTGTCCTGCAGCACGACCGTGGACATGGAGCGCCCACGCGAAGGAGGAGCAGCAATCAGTTGTTCCCAGATTCCCTCGAGGCACTTTTCCATTTCCGCGGTACTCGTCGCCGCCGCCGGGCCATCGTTAGCAGAGTTCGCAGGCTGGCTCACCGCTGGAGGAATGCTTGGCGGCCTTGGAGCCGGCACATTCGCATCTTTCCCGGCTTCCGTGTTTTTGGGCGCTGGGGCATTGGACGGCGAAACTTGTACTGCTGCCGGAGCAGGCGTGGCCAAGACTGCCGGCCGTTTTTCTCCGTCATCCGGGGAAGCGACCGCACTCCGCACAACCTCTTCGGAAATCGTTGCGGAAGACTTGCTGGCATTCGGTGACCCAAGCGCCTCTTCGAGATCGGCGCGCAGCGCGAGCAATTGCTCGAAAGCCCGCCTTACCGAACTCGCCGTATAGTCTTTATGGAAGGGCTGGCGCCAGTTTTCGCAGTAATAGCGAAGCTGAATGGTCGTTTCAGCGGCAGAAAATCCCGCGCGCCTGCAGTCCACGGTTTTCACGCCGCTGGAATCGAGAGCTTCCACGGCTTGTTGCACGGCGCTCAAGTCCGCGTGGAGCAAACGAATGAACGCCCGCCGAAGCAGAAAATTGAAGCGGCAAAACGCAATCAGGGCTGCCGGATCGTAGAACAAGGGACCGGCGGATTCCTTCAGCAATCGCCCTTGTTCCAGCAGGCCATGCTCCATCATGTCGCGCAAGCTCTGGCACTGCGCGATTTTTCCAAGGATCTGGTCCAGCGGGGCGCACCATTCCAGGGACGCGACATCCGCCTCGCCCAGCACGGGTCGCAGAACCTGCGCGACGTCATCGAGTCCAATATCTTTGCGATAAAGGTCCTCGGGAGCGCACAACGCGAAGTACTGCACCAGCAGCAAATCGATTTTGTCGCGGTCGGCTGGTGTCTTTTCCTGTTTCTTCAACTGCCGTTGCAGAAAGGCCCGCAACCCCTCTTCGCTGGCGTTGAGTGTTTCCGGAGGAAGCTGGCGAATTTGAAACGCGCGCAGGTTTTCGTCAATTGTGTCGAACCATTTCAGGTCTGCGTCAAATACATCGCGCGTGGGCCGCTGTGGTGGCAACTCGCCCGCAGGATGCGGAAGCGGAGCGAGATTGAACTGCGTCGCCAGCGCTGCGTACAAGGAGTAAGCAAGACGTGCCTCGCTCCATTGTGTGGCAAAGTCGGAAGGACTTACGACGTTTCCTGAATTTGAAACATTCGTGTTTGTCGTCATGGTTTGATAATCCAGTTGTCGATATGTCCCACAAAACGCGCCGCGACGGCTTTCCGGCCGTCGTGATACCTCACCGCAACAACTGTGGCCCACGCATCCAGCGACCCGTCTGAGTTGAGCATGCGGACACGATCTTCGAACTCTAACGGCAAAACCGACGAGAATAAAACCTCATGCGCTGTGCCGAATTCAATTACGGTCTGTTCCTGCAGTCGTTTGCGGCCAATGCCCGTCGTCAGAACTCGCACGGGTATGCGCACCGGCGAAATTCCGGTAAAAAGTTGCGCTAATTTCTCAATGCAAGTTTGACCTTGGAAAGCGACCGCTACTTCGGTTTCACTCAGCACAGGATCCCAATCCTTTCGCTCTCCGCAGTCTGCTAGAGGCTCATGCCCCAGGGGCGCGAACAGAGCGAGCGCAGCAACACCACGAATGAAAGCGGAAAACTGCCCCAGTAGGGAATGCACATGAACAGCCAAAGATTTTCAGGAGATTAGAATATTAAGTGATTTTATTTCATGCTATTGCAAGATGTAGAGCGCAGGTTTCGTCTCGCGACGTCTCAGTGTGCGACACAGTGTCTCATCGCCAGGCGTAATTCGCGGACGTGAATCTAGAAACGGACTTTACCGTTTGTCGTAAATCGCTCAGGACGCCATGCGCACATGCTCTCTGTGGGCCGACCGCAACGGAATATTGTAAAGTTTGAGTTTTCGATACAGCGTAGCCCGGCTGATACCCAGCATTCTTCCCGCGAGCGCCTTATCGCCTCCCGCCTGTTCGAAGACGCGCAATATGGTCATGCGCTCCAGATCAGACAACGCGGTTGTAGAGAGCTCGGAATCGGAAGCTTGCGATTTACCCTCCGGCGCCACGCGAACGGCCGGCGGCAGATCGCCTACATCAATCGTGTGATGGTCCCCCAGCGCAACGGCGCGTGCGATGCAATTCTCAAGCTCTCGCACATTTCCGGGCCAGTCATATTGCAGGAAACTCTTCATCGCGTCCGCCGTCACCTGGATATTTTCTCCCGGCGCATAGCGGTCCAGGAAACAATGCGCCAGCTGCGGTATATCGGAGCGGCGTTCTCGCAAGCTGGGCAAGTGCACGGTGACAACATTCAAACGAAAATAGAGGTCCTTGCGAAACGTGGCAGCGCGATAGGCGGATTCCAAATCGCGGTTGGTCGCGGCAATCACTCGGACGTCCACCGGAACTTTCACATTGCTGCCGACGGGCCGCACTTCTTTTTCCTGCAACACGCGCAGCAGCTTGGCCTGCAACTCCAGAGGCAATTCACCGATCTCGTCCAGGAAAATGGTTCCGCCGTTCGCTGCTTGAAAAAGGCCCGCTTTCGTTTTCAGCGCGCCGGTGAAAGAGCCCTTTTCGTGGCCAAAAAGCTCGCTTTCCATAAGCGTTGGAACCAGGGAGCCGCAGTCCACGGCGACGAACGGCATTTGCGCCAGAGGTCCGCGGAAATGAATCGCTCGCGCCACCAGTTCTTTTCCCGTGCCGCTTTCCCCCGTGATCAGCACGGGTGTGCGCGTTTCCTTAAGCCTGGAAATCATTCGCATCACATCTTCGATCTTTACCGAGGTCCCCACGATTCCGTCGAGCTGTGTTTCCGTGCTCACGCGCTCCCGCAGGAATTGATTCTCCGTCACCAGGCGAACTTTTTCGGCCATGCGCTGCAGAAGCTGTCGTAGCCGCTCCACTCGAAACGGTTTTTCAATGTAATCGTATGCGCCTTGGCGCATGGCTTCCACGGCGGACTCGATGGATCCATGCCCGGTCATGATGGCGGTCTCCGCGCGCGGCAATTGCTCGCGGATTTTCTTGAGCAACTCCGTCCCCGAGAGGCTGGGAAGCTTCAAGTCGGTGACCACGATGTCGGGCGGTGTTGTGTCCAATGATTCGAGAGCGGACTCGGCCGTCTCAGCCTCGGTGCAGACGAAACCCAGTCCTTGTCCCACGGTCATGCACAGTCGGCGAATGCTTTGTTCATCGTCCACAATCAAAAAGCGGAGTTTTGATTCGTCTCTCATGGTTTTCCAATTGTCTTTTCCACCGCGGCCATCAGCTGATGAACGCGGAAGGGTTTTTCCACGCAAGGTGTCCCGTTTTGCGCAAGTAACGCCACCGTCTCGGCGCTCGCCGTATCACCCGTAATGAAGATGATTCGCGACGCCAATTCCGGCCGGTGGCGCAACAGCCAGTCATGAACATCCGCGCCGGTGATTCCCCCGGGTGTCCGAAAGTCCGAAATCACCCCGCGAAAATCCCCGGTGGCGAGTAATTGCAATCCGTCGATGGCGGACGCAGAGGACGTGATTTGATAACCCCGCCGTTCCAGCGCCGTGCGCAGAAATGCAGCGACGGATGGCTCGTCCTCGATCAACAAGATGCAGCCGTTCGTCAGTGCGGCGGCCGCGTCAGAACTCGTCATTGGGCGCCACTTTCTTCGTCGGGGGGCGCAGTGCCCTTCGCAATTGGCAGCCGCACGACAAAGGTAGATCCAATTCCGTCTGAATTGTTGCGCGCCGAAATTTCTCCGCCATGCGCTCGCACGATGCCATAACAGATGCTGAGTCCCAGACCTGTGCCTTTGCCTACTTCCTTGGTGGTGAAAAAAGGGTCGAAAATGCGGTCGGGGTGGGAAATACCTGTGCCATTATCGCGAAATATAATCTCGATTAATCCGTCCCGATGCGACGATCGAATTCCAATTTTTCCCTGGCGGCGCGTTTCATGAACGGCGTCATAGGCGTTATTCAATATGTTCAGAAAGGCCTGTTGCAATTGGTGCGGATCTCCTATGATCATCGGCAATTCCGCGTCGTAATTTTCCACTAACTCCACTCCGTGGTTCGAAAGATCGTATGCGCGAAGCTTCAGCGTCTGTTGCAAAATGGAATTTACCTGCAGCGGCTCGCGCTGTGCCGGCATCTGCCGCGCAAAACTGAGCAAATTCTGCACGATCACTCGCGTTCGCTGCGCTTCCTGCAAAATCACGCGCAGATCTTCCTTCGCGTTTTCCGGGACGTCTGTGTTTTCCAGCAGAAGATCCGTAAATCCGACGATTGCCGCGAGCGGGTTGTTCACTTCGTGGGCCACGCCGGAGACCAATTGTCCGAGCGCGGCCATCTTTTCCGTGTGCATCAATTTCGCCTGCAGGTCGGCCGCATCAGTGATGTCCGTCATCACCACTACCACGCTGTTAATGTCCCCTTGTTCGTCGCGCATCGGGCTGAGGCTTACCGAAAACTGCCCCGTACTGCCGTTTCCGCGGGAGAGTGGAATCTCGAGATTATCGAGCGCCGCGCCTTGCAATGTGCGCTCCAGTGCTTCCGCAAGCAGCGGGCGGCGCGCCGGCGCCACCATCTGAACGAGCGAATGTCCCAGCAAATCCTGTTCGCGGTAACCGGCCTCAAAGCAGCGGCGATTGGCATAACTTACCAGGCCCGCGGTATCCAGCACGAGAATCATGCTCTGGGTATTGTTTAGAATATTTTTGTTGAAGTCGCGCTCCCGCCGGTAGCGGCGCTCCGCCGTGCGGCGGTCGGTAATATCTTTTAGCACGTGAATCGTGCGCAGCTCGTCTTTGGGGCCACCGTGTATGCGCGAAGCAGAAACCAGAAATGTCCGGTCGGCGGACTCATGAATGAATTCTTCATGCACCGCTTGCGAATTCCTGCAGAACGGGCAATAGCCCGGTTGTGCTGGTGATGAGAGCAGTTCCAACGCGCCCATATCGCGGCCGATAACTTCTGTGGGTCGAAGCTCCAGCAAGTCTGCAAGCGCGCGATTGAGACGCAGGACGCGATTCGCCGCGTCATGCACGATGATGTAATCTGAAATGGCGTCAAAATCCTGGACCCATTGCTTGCGGGATTGTTCGATCCGGGAAAATAGCCGGACATTCTCCAGCGCCACCGATGTGTGGCTGGCAAGCGCTTCCAGTAATTGCCGCTCGGCAGGATAAAGGTCACGCGCCAAATCGACGAGACACAGCACGCCGAGCAGCTCTGCTTCGCTGCCGTAGAGCGGCGCGAGCACCAATCCCTTCCAGCCTAGCGACTCGGCTAATCCAGCTCCCAGCAGACGTTCCGCTAATCCCGTGCGCAAATCAGAACCGAGGCCAGTGGCCTGCTCGGCAAGCGTCCCAGCCAGACGATGCTGAGTCATCGCGTCCCAGCGATGGGCTGGCCCGCTGAGCGCCGCAATCTCCCAATCAGACTCGCGTGCCACTACCAAGACCGCGGATCGAGCTCCTAACATTTCCGCCGCGCGCGCAGTCAGCCGCCGCGCAAACTCCGGCTTGTCCAGTGACGGGTTAAGTTCCAGGGTGGCGGCGGAGAACTGCGCCAGAAGGCTCTCGAAAGAGCCATCGAGACGAGTTGAGACTTCGCGAGTTCGTTTCAATGCACGCATGGAGGTTTGGGGGCTGCGCGCGATTCTTACTTACCGATAAAGACGTTACGGCCCAATCTCATTTTGAGTCAAGCGAACTGGCGTCGGCTGTTTCGTAACACGCAATCGGGTCTGTCGCAGGCTGAGACGATAGAAGGGTCGAAGCGAGCGGGTTGAGACGACGCTGGGTTATCAGGACCTCATCCTGGGAAGTCTGACAAAGACTCTAAGACGCTGTAGCTCAGCGACATCCCGGGACAATTGGCGATTTGATACGAGGCAAAAATATCGGTCGCCGCATGGCACCCTTCGTGCAATTTCCGAGGCTGGAGTCATCCCCCGCGTGGAGGCAGTGGCATGAAGTCGAAGATGGGAATGATTGGCTTGGGGCTGGCACTTCTTTTAGGTGAATCGCTCGCTCTGCCGCCAAAAGGATCCGCACAGGAAAATTCAACGGACGCGAACAAGCGAAAAGTACGCACTCGAATAGTTCCTGATTATCCTTCGCTTGCCAAAGAATATAACGTTTCAGGAAAAGTCAAGATTGAGGCCAGCGTCGCGGCCGACGGCCACGTGAGCGCTACAAAAGTAATCGGCGGGAGCCCGTTGCTTGTGAATTCTGCGCTCGACGCAGTGAAAAGATGGCGTTTTGAAGCAGCACCGAAAGAAACATTGGAAACTGTGGAATTCGAATTTAACGGCCAGGGCGCCAGATAACTAGCCCGCTCGAATGCGAGCGGAGGCCCTTGCAAGTGGGGGAGTGGAGGCGGCACACATGACAATAGGAAAGAAGCTCTATCTCGGATTTGGCGCTGTTCTCGCGATCATGCTGGTTTTGTTCATCATCAATATTTTCACCGTTCGGCGCGAATACATCGCTCGTTCTACGGTCGCTTCGACCCTGTCCGACGTGAAGGCGATTGAGACCGTACGCTTTCAAATGATGGAAACACGTTTGTATCTCGGAAATTATCTCCTGAGTGGCGATGTCCGCGACGAAGATAAAACCAACAAGGGCGCCAATGAGCTTTCCGAGATTCTAAAGGACGCCGAGTCCAAGGTTAACGATGCAAACCTGAAAACCGCTTTTGTTCAAGTGGATGAAGGAGAACGCAGCTGGCTTGAGGATTTTGCCAAGCCGATGATCGCTAAACGCCACCAGGTGGACGCAGGCGACGCCACGGTCTCTGATCTACAGATTTATTACCTTCAGCACGATCCCAATTCCTGGTTTAACAAATCCACAGCGGTACTGGACGAGGCCAATCTGTCCGTGCGCAAGACGCTGGACGATTCCAACTCATCGGCCGCCTCCGCCACCGCATTGAGCACCATCATTACGACTGTGGGCACATTCCTCGCGATTCTGTTGGGTGGATTCATCGCGTTCGCTACCGCGAAGTCAATCAAGGAGCCTCTGTATCACCTGATTGAAGTGGCCCATCGTATCGGGGAATCCGGCGACCTCGATCAGTCCATTGATATTCATCGCGATGATGAGGTGGGCCTGCTCGCTTCAAATTTCAACAAGATGATTGTCCACTTGAAGGACATGGCGGCCGTCTCTGCGGCGATTGCGGAAGGCCAGTTGTCGGTGTCCGTCCTGCCCCGCTCCCCGCAAGACACCATGGCCTTGGCCTTCACCCGCATGACGCATGGATTGCGCGAACTTGTCCGGCAGGTCCGCGACAGCGCATCGCAAGTAGCCAGCGGTTCCGGGCAGATGGCCAGCGCTTCCGATGAATCCGCGAAAGTAAGCGTGCAGGCGGCATCGGCCATTGATGAAGTCACCAGCACGATGCACGAAATGAGCATCAACGTGCAAAACGTGGTCAAGAACACGCAGGTGCAAGCTTCCAGCGTCGCCGAAACTTCCGCTTCCATCGATCAGATGGTGACTTCGATTCAGCGCGTTGCGGATACGGCGAAGCTGCTGGTGGATATTTCGCATCGGTCGCGCGAAGAGGTCCAAACCGGAATGGTCACCATGGACAAGGCCACCGAGGGACTAAACCGCACGAGTCACGCGATCCAGTCCTCGGCCGAAATTATCGACGTGCTTGGCCGTCGCGCGGACGATATCGGCAAAATTATCGAAGTGATTGATGATCTTGCCGAACAAACAAACCTTCTGGCCTTGAACGCCGCGATCGAAGCGGCGCGCGCCGGTGAACACGGATTAGGCTTCGCCGTCGTCGCCGAAGAAGTGCGCAAGCTCGCTGAAAAATCCACACAATCCACCAAGGAAATTTCCGAACTGATTCAGGGCATACAGAAGGAAGCGCGGGAAGCCGTGGATAACATGGAAAAGAGCACCAGCATGGTGCAGGAAGGCCTGCTGTTGAATAAAGACCTCAGCTTCGCGCTCGAAAAAATTTCCGACGTTGTTTCCGAGGTTTATAAGTTCTCGCAGGAAATCGGAGCAGCGACTACCGAACAATCCAGCGGCTCCACGCAAATCGCCAAGGCCACCAATCGACTGACTGAAATTACGCAAGAGATTAATTCTTCAGTCGAAGAACAGGCCTCCGGAGCGCAAGGCGTTGTGCGCGCGATGGAAAAAATGCGCGAGCTTGTGCAGCAATCCACTTCGAGCTCGACAGAATTGGCGGCGGCAGCGGAACAAATGTCCAAACTTTCCCGCGCGCTCCTGGAATCGATGGACCGTTTCGTGCTCGACGAGGGCTTCGTCGACGGCCGGCGTCAACCCTCTCGGCGCCCGTCGCCTGGTTCGGAGCGGCCGGCACGGCAGGAGTATGCAGAACTAACACGCTCGTAAAGGCGCATACGTCTCAACATGGATAAAGAACTTCAGGTTGTAGGCTTCCGCATCGGGCGCGAGACTTTTGGCGTGCCGATCTCGTTGGTCCGCGAGATCGTGCGCGTGCCGGAAATAACCTCCGTCCCGAACGCGCCCGAATACATCGAAGGCGTCATCAATCTTCGCGGCCGGATCATTCCGGTGGTGGATTTGCGAAAGCGATTTCGCGAAAACGTGGCGGCGCCCACCAAGAAAAACCGCATCGTGGTAGTCGAAGTGGAAGGCCGGCTTATCGGTTTGCTCGTGAATTCAGCATCCGAAGTCTTAAGGATACTGCCTTCGGAAATTGAAGCCCCGCAGGATGTTTTCCAGGAAGGCGAGTTGAACTACATCACCGGCGTTGGGAAATTGCGTGGGCGCCTGGTAATCCTGTTGGACCTTAACAAGATTTTGCAGCGCGGCGAACTTCGCCGCCTGGACGAAACCGCCGAATTGGTCGGCGCCGGTCCGGTGATCGGCACGAAGAGGGAACTCTAGGCTTAGCCAGAAAGCGACGACATCGAGGAACGAATGTCCACCACACTCGCGACGCAGGTACCACTCACGGAAGCCGAGCTGAAGCTCTTGCAGACATTGGTGTACCAGGAGTGCGGTATGTACTTTGACGAACGCCGCACCCATTTCCTGCGCGACCGCTTGCAGCGCCGCCTCAAGGCCTGCCAGATGGATTCTTTCTACAGTTACTACCGTCTGCTCACGAGCCGTGAGGGCAAGCAGGAACTCATCTCGCTGCTCGAAAACCTTACAGTGAATGAGACAAGTTTTTTCCGCTTGCGCCCGCAGCTGGAGCTTTTTCAAAAAGTCATTCTCGAAGATATTTTGAAACGCA
Organism: Acidobacteriota bacterium; assembly: GCA_003153585.1. Lineage (GTDB taxonomy): Bacteria > Acidobacteriota > Terriglobia > Acidiferrales > UBA7541 > Palsa-295. The sequence continues at coordinate 15,564 of PLZZ01000099.1, forward strand.
AACAAGAACGGCGCGATTGGTCGCTGCGCATCTGGAGCGCCGGATGTTCCACAGGACAGGAGCCCTATACGCTCGCACTGCTCGTGTGCGATGCCCTCGCCTACTATTACCTAAGGAACCCGCTTCCGTTCGAGATGCCCACGCCGAAGCCGCTGATTCCTCCGCCCTGGAAAGTCGAGATCCTGGCGTCGGATATCAACTATTCGGCGCTGCTCACAGCGCAACAGGGAATCTACACCGAAGCGCAGATGGAGACCGTCGATTACACCTGCCGGCTACGCTATTTCGAAAAAATTGGCGACAAGTATTTAGTCAAGCCGGCGCTCAAAAATTTAGTTCAGTTCGATTTTCACAACCTGAAGACCGAATATCTTCCCCAGCGCAACGACGCGATTTTCTGCCGCAACGTCATGATTTATTTTGACGAACCTGAGCAAAAGCGGCTGATTGACAAGTTCCATCGCTGCCTGAATCCGGAAGGCTATCTTTTCGTGGGACACGCCGAGAGCCTCTTCGGCCTCACAGCGAAGTTCCACATGATCCACCAGAACAACGCGACCGTGTATCAGAAAGTCGAGGGGGCCAAGTGAATTTCCTGCCCGACGATCGCGCGTCCGAACTTCGCGACCTCTTTTTCGAGAGCGCCGCGGAGATTCTCCAGGCCATGAATGAAGCCGGCCTCGCGCTCGAAGAGCATCCGGCCGATAAGGAACACCTTCGCAGTGTCCGCCGCGCGGTACACACGCTCAAAGGCGATTCCGCCGCCTGCGGTTTTCGCGAACTCAGTGAGCTCGCCCACGAGCTCGAAGACGTCCTGACCCCCGAGCTGGTCAAACAAAACGCGGGGCTGATTCCCGAGGTTGTTCTCACCGCTGCCGATACATTTCACGAAATGCTCGCCGCCTATCGCAACCGCCTCCAGCCTCCTGTGGGAGGCGCCCTGCGCGATCATATCAACCGGCTATTGCACAAAACGGCCGCGGCGCCCGAAAAATCGTCGAGCGAAGCAAAATTTGATTGGACCGAATACCAGCGCCTCATGATCGCCGAAGCTTTCCGGCGCGGCGAATCGGTTTACAACGTCGCGTTCCATCTCGATTCGGAATCGTTGCTTCCGGCGGCGGCCTTTGAGCTGGTGCGCAAAGCCCTGGAAAGTGCTGGGAAAATATTGGTCCTCCATCCGGAAAGCGTGGCGCAAGCCGCCAGCACAAGGCTGATCGAAGCGGCGATCTCGAGCGCCAAGTCCGCGGATTGGATACGCGAGCATTGTTTCGTGCCTTCCGTCGTTGCCCGCATTTCTGTTCTGAAAATTCCCGTGCCGCAAGCTGCGCCGCGCGACCTGCTTGAGATTTTGATCGAGTCGGAAGCCGCCGCCGTTTCTGCCGGCGTTGCCGCAGGCGCGCCGGATTCGGCGTTGGATCATCACGACGAATCGCGCGACGGCGCGGCGCCTTCTGGCTTGGCCCACGCCGCAGCCGAAAATACGCTGCGTGTCGACGCCGAACGGATCGATACCGTGATGAATTTGGTCGGCGAACTCATCATTGGAAAATCCATGCTGCAGCGCACGATTATGGAGTTCGAACGCATACATGCCAAAGATCCCCTGCGCGGCAAATTCGCTGATGCTCTCTCTTTTCAAGCGCGCGTTCTTGGCGAACTTCAAAAGTCGGTTATGAAGATCCGCATGGTTCCGGTGGAACAGCTTTTTCGCCGTTTTCCCCGAGTCGTGCGCGACGTTGCAAAGCTGCGCAACAAAGATATTGGTCTGGAAATTGCCGGCCAGAACACAGACTTGGATAAAAGTATCCTCGATGCTCTCGCCGAACCGCTTGCCCATATTGTTCGTAACGCAGCCGACCACGGCATTGAGACCGCCGCGGAACGCCAGGCTGCCCGCAAGCCGGCTCGGGGCACGGTTCGTTTGGATGCCTACCACGAGGCCGACCATGTGGTGATCGAAATTTCCGACGACGGCCGCGGGCTCGACCGAAAAAAGATTCTTCGACGCGCCATCGAGAACGGAATTCTGCGGACGGAAGACACCGGGCTTCTGAACGATTCCGACATCATGAACCTGATCTTTGCGCCCGGCCTCAGCACCGCGGATGAAATAACCGAGATTTCCGGCCGGGGTGTGGGCTTGGACGTGGTCAAGGCCGCTGTCGACAATCTAAAAGGATCGATTGAGCTGGAAAGCGAACTCGGCCGTGGCACAACGTTTCGTCTGATGGTGCCGCTCACTCTCGCCAGCATTCAGTCGCTTCTGTTTCGCGTGTCAGGAAAGCTGTACGCCGTCCCTCTTGCGTCCGTAGTCGAAATCACCCGTGTAACGGAAGGCGAAATCCACCGCGTGGACGATCACGAAGTCTTTCAATTGCGCGACCAGGTTTTGACCCTCGTTCGCCTGGAGCGTCTTGAATCCCAGCCGCAGCGCGCACTGGGAAAGCGGGTTTTTGTCATCGTGATCGCTTCGGGAACTCGCAAATTTGGTCTTGCTGTGGACAGCTTAATGGGTGAAGAGGAATTGGTGATCAAGGCGCTGGAAGATCGCTTGGTGACATCGCCGCTCGTTAGCGGCGCCTCGATTCTGGGAGATGG
>PLZZ01000099.1:18179-20629 GCA_003153585.1 Acidobacteriota bacterium
TCCATTGAAGTAGTAGGCACGGCAATGGACGGCGAGATGGGCCTGAAAAAAATCGCTGAACTGCGTCCTCACGTGGTTACGCTCGATCTGGACATGCCGCGCATGGATGGAATCGAGATGCTTCGCCAGATTACACATAAGCATCGTGTTCCGGTGATTGTTTTCAGCGCACAGACCGATCGCAGCGCATCACTCACCCTCAAGGCGCTGGCGCTGGGTGCCTTCGACTTCGTCACCAAGCCGCAAGACGCTGCCTCAGGCCGTATCGAACAAATTGCNNTGGCCCTCGCGAATCGTCGCAATTGGCATCTCCACCGGCGGGCCCAATGCCTTGCAATATCTTTTTTCGCAACTCCCGGAGGATTTTCCCGGCTGCCTTTTGGTCGTACAGCATATGCCCGAAGGTTTCACAGACATGTTTGCTCGACGCCTTAATGAATCCTGCGCCATCGAAGTAAAAGAAGCACAATCGGGCGATTTGTTGTTGGCCGGCCGCGCATTGATTTGCCCCGGCAATCGCCACATGAAAGTGCGCCGCATGGAGCACGGAAACATTGCCATTCTTGTTGACCAGCCGCGCGTGAACGGACATCGCCCATCCGCCGATGTTTTGTTCCAATCGGTGGCCCAGGAATTCGGAAGCAACTCTATCGCCCTGCTCATGACCGGCATGGGAGACGATGGCGCAACGGGAATGGGCGCGGTACGCGCCGCGGGTGGTCTTACCATCGTGCAAAGTCCCGACTCCTGTGTGGTGGACAGCATGCCACGCTCGGCAATCGAACGAGGTTTTGCTTCGCGTATCGTTTCACTTTCCAATCTTTCCAGTGTATTGCAATCAAAATGCTTGCCGGAACGCGCATCTGCGGAGCCGGTGGTCTCAAGAATCACAAGTGATCGCTGATTAGCAGTGAGTCATTCTTACGAAGGAGAGCGTTATGAAACAGTTTGAGGCATTGACCAGAAAAAAAGACAGCGAGCCTGTCCGCTATTTGATCGTGGACGATTCGGTCTTCGCCCGAAAAAGTCTCGCCAAAATGATCGAATCCTTTGGCGGCCAGGTTATCGGCGAAGCGGGCGATGGCTGCACCGCCATCACCGAGTACGCGCGCACCAANNGTCCAGGAGCACCCTGACGCTCGTATCGTCATGGTGTCTTCAGTCGGCTATCAGGACAATATTCTTGCCGCGCTACAAAAGGGCGCCCGCCATTTCGTTCAGAAACCGGTAAAGCCGGACGCGCTTTACGAAATCATCCGTTACGTCCTCAACGACGACGGCGTCACCGCCACGGTCGGCGCCGGCGAGGAGAAATCCCGATGAGGATGGAACTGATTCAGCCGTTTATCGGCTCTCTCGACGCCGTGCTGGCGGAGATGATGGAAACCCCTGCCAAGATTGCGGACCTTACCATGGAAGTCGATGGCTACCGGCGCAAGGGCACCGCGGCTGTTGTTACTTTTCGCGGACAGATTGAAGGCCGCGTTATTCTCGACATGGACCCCAGCGCTGCGGCGCATGTCGCTGGCTGTCTGTTCGGTAAGGAAGTGGGTCCAACTGAGCCGCTCGTGCGGGAAACTGTCTGCGAGCTGGCCAATATGGTCATCGGCAATGCGGTGACGCAGCTCAACGACCGCGGATTTCAATTCAAAGTTCTTCCGCCGGAAGTGCTCACCCAGGAAGAATGTGCCAAGGCCGGGAATGACTCGGAAGCGACGGTACTCTGTTTTGAGACTTCGAATGGAAGGGTCTACCTGAATATCGCCATGAAGTATCTCCAACGCCGCACCCGCGAACGCTCCGCAGCACCCGTGGCCTGAAGCCTTAACGATCGATCCCGCGCCCGGGTCTACCGCGCCCGAGGTCCCACTCTGCGATATTCGACTCCGTGCCTGAATAACCCCGCCCTGGGCATTTCTTCTGAATAGACCACGTGCGCCGGAAGAAAAATATTCGCTGCATCCGGTGAATAGGGTACCGCAACTTGAATGATGGCTTTTGTGTCGTAGCGGCGCTTGCTCCGAAAACACATTCCAATCGGCGAAATATCTTCGCAAACGGCTAGCTCGTCATCCATATCCGGCTGCCGGATACAGGCTGTCAGCCTTGTCTTCATCCGCATGCGTTGGCGCTCCCGCTGCTCTTCGCCTTCCGGAATCGCATCGGGTTCGCGTGTGCGGCGCGCAGCACGCATCGCCCGTTGCTTTTCATCTTCGTGCGGAGCCTGCGTCCAAATACTCGGCACGCTGCAAGCCTTGCAATGTCGTGCGATTCCTCGATTGATTTCGAAACCGCGCAACTCGAGTTCGTTCAGATAGGCTACCTCGCGGCTCTTGCAGTAGCTGCATTGCAACAGCATGCGAGCCACTGCTTCTGTCGATTCCGCCATCGGTGGGAATTCGATCTTCCAGAAATCATCTTCAGGGTTCAGTATTTCGACGCCGTAAAGA
>PLZZ01000099.1:20691-23194 GCA_003153585.1 Acidobacteriota bacterium
GAGACACGATCGCTGCGTCGCATCGACGCCGTTGCCATTAAATCCTCCTAGCGGAGTGGCCTTCCCAAGGTCAAGATAGCACACGGCCGCCAGCTGTTAGTCTCTCCGAACGCCCCAGATTCCTCAATCGCTAAGTTGACTGCCTGTTTGTGATGGTAATAAAAGAGTTACCTTCCCTGGCGTGTTGTTGATACCCCCATTGACGGAGCCTTTTCCTCATGCTACGCTGGTTGGGTTGGAATCTTAACCTTGTCAATCGGGAGTTCAGACCATGGAATGGGTTACCCCTCAGCACGAAGAAGTCAACCTGAACTGCGAAATTAGCTCCTACGCTAACGCCGAGCTCTAGCGCGAATGCGCGTTAAAATCCTCGGCTCCGGGGCCGGGGGCGGGTTTCCCCAGTGGAATTGCGGTTGTTCCAACTGTAATGGGCTGCGTGCGGCCAAACTGCACGGAAGTGCGCGTACCCAAACCCAAATCGCCTTCTCCGTAAACTCTAAAGCATGGTTTCTTCTGAACGCTTCGCCAGACCTCCGCACGCAGATCCTGGCTACGCCCGAACTGGCTCCTCCGGAGGGTTCGCGCCAGTCACCTATCACTGGTGTGTTCCTCCCCAGCGCTGACGTCGATTCCATCATGGGTCTGCTTCACTTGCGCGAATTCACGCCATTTCGTATTTTCGCTACCCCTGCTGTGCAGCAAATAGTCAGGGAAGAAAACACCATATTTCGCGTTCTCGATCGGGCTATGCCTCCTGTGCAGTGGCTTGGCATCTCCATGCGGCCGCAATTTGCTCGCGTGGACAGCGATCCCCGCGAGGATTCGTCTTTCCGTTGCTCGGCGGTTCCCCTGGGGGGATCTTACCCGGATTACGTGAGCGATGCTCTGCGTGGCAGTCTGCCGGCGGACCAAGCCGTTGTCGGATTACTTGTCGAGCAGGGCGAGAAGCGCTTGTTCTTTGCGCCTTCTCTTCCGGGACGAAATCAGGAATGGAAAAAGCTAGCCGAGTCCAGCGACTTGGTGTTTTTGGATGGCACATTCTGGAGCGATGACGAACTCAGCCGTGCGGCAGGATCCGGCAAGACCGCGCGCGCTATCGGTCATCTCCCGCTTTCGGGCACGGACGGCTTGCTTCAGCAGTTTTCCGGCACCGGTCGCGGCCGCCGCGTCCTCATTCACATCAACAACACAAACCCCATCCTGGACGAAGAGAGCACTGAGTACCACCAGGTGCGTGAAATGGGTTGGGAAATCGCGCATGATGGTATGGAGTTTGCCCTGTGAATGTGTCGACCTCAGAATCGTTTCTCCCGGAAGCCCAATTCGTGGCGCGCTTTCACGCTATCGGAGAGGAGCGCTATCATCATAAGCATCCTTTCCACCTCTTGATGCACGAAGGAAAACTCACGCGCGGCCAACTGCAAGCCTGGGCCCTCAACCGTTATTACTATCAGAGTCGCATCCCTATAAAGGACGCCACCATTCTCGCGCGCAGCGAAGACGCCGAATTTCGCCGTGCGTGGCGCAAGCGCATCTTCGACCACGATGGAGACGCCACTCACCCCGGCGGCATCGAGAAGTGGTTGCGGCTGGTGGAGGCGACGGGCCTCACACGCGACCAAGCGCTGCGCGGAGACGCCATTCTGCCGGCAGTCCGGTATGCGGTGGACGCCTATCTCGAACTCGTTCGGTCTGCGACGTTTCTCGAAGCCGTGGCCTCTTCCTTGACCGAACTTTTTTCCGGCAAGCTCATCGCCCTGCGCATGGACGCGCTCAGGCGCTACTATCCCTGGCTCTCCGGCGGCCTCGATTATTTTCAAGGCCGCCTCACGCAAGCGCCCGAAGACGCCGACTTTGCGCTGGCCTGGGTCGTCAAGCATGCTCGAACACGCGAGCAGCAGGAACTTGCGCTGGCCGCGCTACGCGCGAAGTGCAATATCCTTTGGGCCCAGCTCGATGCCNNAGCGAACCCAATCGCGCGCCGCGCATGTTGCAGATGCCGGAACGCGCGCTCCGTCTGAACGGACCAAGCCTTGAGATCGTAGAGCGCTGTGACGGCAGGCACACGGTCCAGCAGATCATCTCCGAGCTGCAGAAGATTTATTCGAAAGCCGAACCGGAACGCGTGGAGAAAGACATCCTCGGGTATCTAGCGTTGCTTCACGAGCAAGGCGCTCTGGAGTTCACTGCGGAAGACGCCGCGGCGCAGAAATGACTACCACGATTCCCACACCGCTCGCGCTGATCGCTGAGCTCACTCACCGCTGCCCTCTGCACTGCGTCTACTGTTCCAATCCTTTGGAGTTGCAGTCTCGTGGACTCGAGCTTTCTACGGAAGACTGGTCGCGAGTGCTGCGAGATGCGGCCGAAGCAGGAGTGCTGCAAGTTGATTTCACCGGCGGCGAACCCCTCGCGCGCCCCGATCTCGTCGAACTTGTCCGCGCCGCCCGTGCCGCTGGACTCTATGTAAATTTGATCACCTCGGGCCTGCCTCTGGATGAAC
>PLZZ01000039.1:0-1158 GCA_003153585.1 Acidobacteriota bacterium
GGATGTTCTGCGCGATCGTAGCCGCCGGGCGGGCAGCCCTTGTAGTGGCCCTTCCCGGTAATCAGGCTAAAACCAGCCCAGCCTATCGTCACAATTCCCAGCAGCAAGAATGGCACCGGTCTCTTCCCCCTGAATGACATTCCAACTTATAGCGTTCTATTCCAACTCGCACGCGAATGATTCGCAGCCGGTAGCCAACCATCTTTATTTGGCCTTAGGCTCGCTTATAATAAATGAATTGTTTACTTTCGGGCAGATGTCCCGCTTGAAGATAATTTGTGCGGCTGAATCCCGAACGGTGATGGAAGCAGCACACGAGTTCATTCCCCGCACTATGGACACGTTTTCGTATTCATTGACAATTCCCACGCCGCAAGAGGATTGAAAGCCGCCACTGTTTACCTCTTTTCCTCGCATCGCGGGCGGGGCGAGCTCTTCCAGAATCTCCGACACCTCGATCGAAGACATGAGCGTGCCGGTCGGCGCGGCTGGATGAATGAGCGGCTGATACGGTTCTATTTGTATTTGGCAGGCGAGATGGTCGGCGCCGTACTGCACAGTCGCGGTAATTCCGGGACGAACGGTGAAGCGTTCCAAGTCCGTCGGTCCATAGCGATTGTGAAGTTCCGGCGAGCTTGGCGCGAGGCCAAAGCTCGCAGCCGCGACAATCAGACAACCAGCAACGATGCGCATGACGTCTCCCCTTCTAGAGCGCCGCAACTTCGAAACAGCGGCGATGGCTGGTGGCCGGCCTTTCCGCGCGGCACCTGCATCCTCCCAAAGTACCACTGAAACTCGCGTGGGTGCCGAACCCTTCGGGTTCTGAAGGGCGCGGGTTTTGACGTGCAGCCTTAGGTCTATGCGTCGGGCTTTCGTTTCACGATTGNNGCCACATGTCTCAGTCTTAGAAGCGGCAGGTTACTACTCTCCGTACAAAATTACCTTCCCGTCCGCTACCACCGCGACGTACTTCCGTTCCTGAATAAACTGCATCACTTTCTTCCCCGAGCGCGCCATCATCGCCCATCGCGATTTCGTTTTAGGATTTTGCTCGATCCCCACGATGGTCTTTCCCTCAAACACAAATGCCGCTTGCCGCAGCCGCTTCGCCTTGCTCATGGTCACCGGATAAGTTTTTTCGCCCAGCTTCACCACCTC
>PLZZ01000039.1:1257-2827 GCA_003153585.1 Acidobacteriota bacterium
ACCGCTCGTTTTTTCTGCTTCTTACCGATGTTCCGTTTCTGATTGGCTTCGTCTATCTCTTTTTCGATGGTATTGCCGACATGCTGGCCGCTTCGAAACCTGCACGCCCCGATTCAAAGGATCGAAAGACATAATCGGTGGAAATCCGCGAAATTGTGACGAACACGGAAAAAGTGCTTGACCCTGGAACCGTTCCATCCCCCACGCCATTCACATGAAAGCAAACGCTCCATCTCGCCGGCCAACTCCTGCGGCGAACTTCCAGAATCCGAGCAGGCCTTGGGTTCGTTCCAACATGAAACTGCCCGGCAATTTCCTTTATGTGGATATTTTTGTGCTGAATGTGAGTCTTCGGCGGAGTGCCGAGCCGTACATGGAGCGGAATCATCATTTGTCAACGGCCACGAGAGTGCGCTTGTTCAGTGTGAAGCACTCAAGCTAGCACATAAAAAAATGAGCATAAGACATACAACCCGGAGAAATTTAGAACGTTTCATTTCGGTACACGGCTTAGCGTGGCTGTTGCTTGTCTCTTTCGCAGGCGGATTGGTGTGTTTTGCTTGGCTGCATCATTATCGAATCCAACCAAGGGCTCAGGCAGTGCAGAGCGTATCGAGCACTTTCTTGGTTCCTTCTCCTGATGTGCCCTTGAATCAATCGCAGCGAACTGTTTATCCATACTCGATAATCCCTGGCGGGGTCCGCAACGTTACAGAATTAAAGAGCGCCATGGCAAACGATCCGATCGTTTCCGCCCATTATGGCGAATTCCAACTCGCAAATTTCCGCGTGGTTCGATTGGACCGCGCACGTTTGCTTCATGTTTCTTACCGTATTGGCGACCGTGTCTACTGGACCAAACGCAGAATGAGTCTCGCAAAAGGCGAAACCGTAATCACTGATGGTGTACTCATGGCCAGGACCAGATGCGGAAATCTCGCTGCAGACGTGATTCCGAATACGAGCGAGGTTTTAACTCTCTCCACCGAACCAACACCAGAAGAGCTCGATTCGCCCACCGAAAGCGTTCCGCTTGAATCCGTGTTGACGCCGCCGGTGGATTCTCCTGTTCTCGCGGTCGAAAATGGGCCAACTCCCACGGGCGGCACTGCCGGCATTGTCACTTCAGGAGGTTCCACAGGTCCCGGGGGCTCGCCACCAGGAACCGTACCATCGAGTCCTCTTCCTGTGCTGTCCGTGCCGGAACCCGGGAGTTTCGTTTTGCTCTCAATTGGACTTCTCGGAATTGTTCTTTTTCGCAAGCTTGCATAACGCCGTCTATGCGCTTTTGTGGAACTACTATCGAATCCGGTATGCAATGTGGTCAGGAGAAATCGATGAAAGAAAAAACGACACGAGAACAACTACAAGCAAAGATCGGTGTCGCTCGTTCTTTCCGATCATGTGCAAAACAGAACAGATGACACAACGTATTTGATAGACACTCCCTCGTGCAGAATCGGCGCCTTTTAATCATCTTGGGGAAAACGGCGATGCCAAACAGCAAAGATGTCGTAGTCACCGGGGTCTCCACCGGAATTGGCTGGGGAACCACAAAGGTGCTTGTTTC
>PLZZ01000039.1:2861-3022 GCA_003153585.1 Acidobacteriota bacterium
TGAGTGGGCCACTGCTTTATCTAAGGCCCAGCGAGTACCGCCGGCAGTTGGACGTCAACATGGTCTCCCCGCTTGTCGTAATCCAAGCCTTCGCCCCTCTTTTGGGAACGGATAAGAAGAGGCAGGGCCCCGCGGGCCGCGTCGTGAACATCAGCTCTACC
>PLZZ01000176.1 GCA_003153585.1 Acidobacteriota bacterium
TGACATGTAGGCCCGGGCGGGATTGATCGAGGGAGGTTCCTGTTTCTGCGCGATCGAGGAAGCCTTCGGCTGCGGCACGCCGAACCTCCACGGCTCGTTGGACGCAGGCGGACGATGGCAATCGCCGCAATCGAGTTGCACGGCCACTCCGTTCGGCCCCATGAGATTCTTTTTCAGATGCACTCGGTGATCGAGTTTAATGGTTCCGGGATCGACGCTTCCGGCACGCACCGCCGCAAATTCGGGATGGCTGGAGTCGAATCCGTCGATATTTCTCGCGTAACGTATTGCGGAGCCGGCGGCGCGAAGATTGGCGTGGCATTGCGTGCAGCTGGCGTCGCTGGTCGCAGCCAGCCGCAGGCTGCCGCGATGCTCACGATGACACGTTGCGCAGTTCGGGGTAAACAGTTGGTTGGTGTGGTGAATGGGGCCGTCGTGGCAAGTCTCGCAAGCTTGGTCGCTGGCTTTCGCACTAAAAGCTCCGGCCTCCTTTACGTGGCACGAGCTACATTGCTCGGTGAGTACGGCATGACTCACGGACATCTTCCCGCTGCTGTACACGTGATTGTTGCGGGTCAGCCCGTACCAGGCCAGCCAGATAATCGCGAGCGCCGGTACACAGACCGATAAAAGAAAGCGCCAGCGCCGGAAAGGATGCGGACGCTTGAAGTAATTCAGATCGATGCGCTGCGCAAGCTTTTTTGTTTTTAACTTTGCTCGCGGCAAGATTCCTCGCTTCTTTCCCCGAAAGTCAGTAACGCAGGGCCATCACCGCATGCACGCATCCTAGTAGTAGCAGCGCGAACGACAGCGGGATGTGCAGCATCAGCCACCCATGCAGCCAGTGATGGAGCCGCGCCTGCCTGCGCAACTGCCGCTCCTCATCGCATATTTCCTCGAAGCGTTTCACCGTGTCATGCGCTTCGGGCGGTAAAAGGGCACGCAGCTCCGCAAAAACTATACGTGCCGTATTTGCGTTTGCAAGCGGCTGGTTTTGCGGCCCTTTTTCTTGCAGAAACGGACGCATCTCGTTAGCGTAGAAAGTAGAGAGCGGCAGAGCTGCTTCCGGGGCGAGGGCCGTTGTTTGTCCAACAGCGGCGGCGGACCTTGCTGATTGTTTTGCTCCCGGGGCGCTGCCCGATCCTGCCGTCGCTGCAATCATTTCGTCGGTCTCAGCGATCAGTCCGGCGCGGACGTGATCGATTTGCTCGAATATAGTTTCCTTGGATACTTCCGCTGTCATCACGTTAGGCATGTAGTGCTGCAACGCAGCGCCGAAAAGTCCGCTGGCGACAACAATTATGAGCAAAACCATCAAGACGCTGGTGAGCGGACCGCCGAATCGGAAGCCTCCATGGAACAGGATAAGCGGCAGACTCAGCAGCCCAAGCCACAGGTGGCCGCGCATCCAAGTTTGAGCGCGACCTAATCGCCAGACTGGCAGTTTCTTGCGTCCCGCGAGCAAGCCTGCAAATAACATGAATGCGGAGCCAACAATTCCAAACGCGAGTCCCACAGGGCTTCCGCCGCTCGGGCCAGCGGGTGAATGCGCCGCATATACGATGTACACGGCCGTTGCTACGCTTAAAATGATGAGCGAAGCGGCAAGCCATTTTTGATGAGTTCGATCAATGCGCACTTTGGATTTGTCGGCCCAGCCGCAATTTGTTAACGCTTGGTCGTAACCGGAGCCTGATTCAGCAGCCCGGCAAAGAATTTCCGCGGATCCACACGGTGAGCCGCGTCGTGCGGGCAGGCATAGACGCAACTCGGCTCGGCATACTCAGTACACAGGTCGCACGAAGTAGCTTTCTGCTTCACCATGGCTTTCTTATGCCCGGGCGCTGCCGGATCTTCCGCCATCACGTTAAACGGATGAATGTTGATATTCCCGTAGGGGCAATTCTCGGCGCACAACCCGCATCCAATGCACCAATCCTCGATAATCACTTCCAGCGAATTGCGGCGCCGAATGGAGCCGACGGGGCAGCCGACCATACACAATGGATCCAGGCACTGGCGGCAGGAGGTCGCCACCAGGTAATGGTCAAAGCGCAGCCCCTCGCGAACCAGGCGCGTGACGCCGTCATGCGCGTCTGCGCAAGCGCGCACACATGCATCGCAACGAGTGCAACTCGTGAGGTCCAATAACAAGAGGCTCTGCGCTTCCATCAATCCTTGTGTCAGAAAATCGTCGAGCGGCACATTTTGCAACACGGAAAGACGCTCGCGGTTCATTTGCGCGCGTTCCTGTTCCACGACCTCCAATTTCCGGCGCACTTCAGGGAACTCCGCAAGCATGCGCTTGAAATCGTGCGCGCCGATTCGAACCAGCTCCACGTGATCGAGCGCAGTGCAAGTCGCCGTGCGCACATCCTCGCGCAGCAAGCCCGTCTCTCCGAAATATTCGCTGCGCGAAAGATAGGCCATCACCATCTCTCCGCCCAGATGGGATTGCGTCACCTTCACGAAGCCGATGCGCACGAGATAAAAGCAGTCGGCAGGCTCGCCCTGGCGGCAAATCACCTGGCCCGGCGAATAGCGAATGAGCTCCACACTTTCGCGTAAGCTGCCGATGAACTCGTCGGTCAACTCCGCGAATACCGGAACCGCGCGCAAGTGGCTGTCCAGGGCCCGTTGGCGATACGATTTTTCAAGCTGCGCGCGAAAATTCTTGTTGCGCTGCATGATATCGAGAACGTTTCGAAGCATCTCAAGCATGGTGCAATCGGTTTCGGCGCGGACCGTTGCTGACCTGGGATACAAACTCATGCAAGTCATCTCGCCAAAAAGATCGCCCGGATTCAATTCCGCCACCGGGCTGTCGTAATCGAGATCAACCGGCGCNNAATTTCTTCACTGCGCCCTTGGTTTTCACATGGGCCATGGGATTCGAAATCGAAACGCGCGCTTTTCCCTCCAGTATGTAAAAAGCCGTCGAGCCATATTCGCCCTCGCGGCAGATTATGTCTCCGCGCTTGAATTCCCGGCGCACAACNNAGTTGTTGCAATTCCTCAACCGGCACAGGTTCGAAACTGGGACCGGTGCCGAGAGCCGTATGCGTGAAGCTTTTGTTAGTGAGAGCTCCCGTCGGGCAGGAAACCATGCATTCGCCGCATGAAACGCAGGACGATTCACCCATGGCGCGCTGATCGTCGAAAGCAATTCCGGCTGCCGTACCCTTGCCCATCCGCGCCAACACAAAATGGTCGCGAATCTCGCTGCATCCTCGCACGCAACGGTCACAGAGAATGCAAGAATC
>PLZZ01000072.1 GCA_003153585.1 Acidobacteriota bacterium
CGCACCGGCAAGTGGTGGGCCGTGGATTATGCCGGCGTCGAGCCCGATATTATCTGCACCGCGAAGGGAATTGCCTCCGGCATGCCGCTCAGCGCCATTATCACCAAGGCTTCGGTGATGGACTGGAAGCCNNCATCAAGCGGCAAACGGCAAACTGGCCCGAGCGGCACAAAATCGTCGGCGAAGTTCGCGGCCGCGGTTTGATGATCGGCATTGAGTTTGTGCGCGATCAAAAAACCAAGGAGCGAGCGCCCGACCTGCGTAACCGCATCGTCCAGATGGCGTTCCACAAGGGTCTCCTTGTCCTTGGTTCAGGCGACACCACTCTGCGCCTTTGCCCACCGCTCATGATCGACGAAGCACAAGCCGAGTTTGCAGTTCGCACCCTCGATGGCATCATCACGGAGATCGAGCGAACGCTGTAGCGCATTCTGCTCGATTCGGGTGCAGTTATCTTATAATCGGGATGATTCACGATGATCTCTCAGCTCATGTATTCCGTTCTGAATTTTGCCGCTAGTAAAGGCCTGGCCGAGGCCCGCATGGAAGCGTCCGCAAAGCAGCGCGCGCGAAAGACCGGAGTTCGCGGCGAAACCTACGCCTACTGGTATCTCCGCCGTCATGGTTACGTCGTGATCGCCCGGAATTTCACGGTGCCCGGAATGAAAGGTGAACTCGACATCGTTGGCTACGACGGCCCGGTCCTCGCCTTCGTGGAAGTAAAAACTCGCGTCGCCTCCCAGTTAGGCCAATTGCGGCCGGAAGACGCCATCAATCATGAGAAACGCCGCAATCTGTCCCGCATGGCTCGGCAATTTCTTCGCGCTCGCCACTTGGAAAATACGGCGTGGAGGTTTGACGTTCTCGCCATTGAGACAAGCCTCGGTCAAAAACCAGTAGTGCGCCTCCATAAAGCGGCCTTCGGCGAAGACCAGGCTTGATGCTCAACACGCACGATGACCGCTTGTAGCTCTTGTGCTTGTCCGGCATAGTGGAATAATCCGTAGCGCATAGCGCTCATTCCGGCTTGATACGACCGCAGAATCGTACCGCCGAGGAGAAAAATTTGCCGGAGCTTCGCAAAGATCCAATTACCGGGCGTTGGGTTATCATTTCCACCGATCGGGCCAAACGCCCCATGGATTTTGTCCGCGAAAGCGTTCAGATCAAGGGCAACGCGAATTGTCCGTTCTGCCCCGGGAATGAAGGAAAAACTCCGCCTGAAATCCTCGCCTATGGCCGCAACGGCAGCGGAAAAGACACGCCCGGCTGGTCGCTGCGCGTGGTGCCTAACAAGTTTCCCGCGCTCGGCATTGAAGGCGGCCTAGACCGCGAAGGCGAAGGCCTCTTCGACCGCATGAACGGCGTCGGCGCCCATGAAGTCATCATCGAAACGCCGGACCACAAATCCACGCTCGCCACCATCAGCGACAAATCGGTCGAGGAAGTGTTTTGGGCCTACCGCGATCGCATGTTGGATTTGAAGAATGACCGCCGCTTTCGCTACATCCTGCTGTTTAAGAATCACGGAGAGGCCGCCGGTGCCACCGTCGAACACACTCATTCGCAATTGATCGCTCTGCCTATCGTGCCCAAGCGCGTTCGCGAAGAAGTGGACAATTCCAAGCACTATTACGACGAGAAAGAGCGCTGCATCTTTTGCGACATGATTCGCCAGGAGATCGAGACCGGCACGCGCATGATCCTCGAAAACGACTACTTCATCGCGCTTGCTCCCTACGCCCCGCGTTTTCCCTTCGAGACCTGGATTCTCCCGCGGCAGCACAGTTCAGCATTCGAGAATATGCCCGCTCCCTACTACGGCAGTCTCGCCCGCATCTTGCGCGATTTCCTCGCCCGCCTCGATTCCGTCCTCGCGTTTCCTTCTTACAACTACGTGATCCACACTTCTCCCATGGGCGAAGAAATCAATGACCACTATCATTGGCACATCGAAATGATGCCGAAACTAACCAAGGTCGCTGGCTTTGAATGGGGCACCGGCTTTTACATCAACCCCACTCCCCCTGAAGAAGCCGCACGCTTTCTCCGCGAATCAAGGCCCTAGCTCCTGCGAGTTTTCAGATGTCTCAAGGACGCTGTGCGGGAATTCAGCCGGCCACCTTATCGGACTCCGACGGATTCGGATGCGTGGGTCTTGCTCTCGATAGCTTCTCGTATTTTCCGCAACAAGCTCTCTCGCGTAAATGGCTTCTGCAGAAATTCCGACTCTGGTACATAGTCATTATCCTGGCTGTCGTGTTCGAGGTAGCCGGACATATAAACGATCTTAAGTTCCGGATGGCAGCGCTTTAACTTCCGCGCCAGTTCCGTGCCCCTCATTCGCGGCATCACCACGTCCGTCACTAGCACGTGTACCGAACCTCTGCGCTGCTCGGCGACCTCCAGCGCGTCTAATCCATCCTTCGCAACCAGGACCGTATACCCGCTTGCCTTCAAAAATTCAGACGCCAACTCTCGAACTGCCTCTTCGTCTTCGGCCAGCAGGATCGTGCCGAATCCGCTTGCGGAAGATGCTGAGCCGCTTTCCGACACGGCCGTCGGCACGCTCTCTCCGCTTTGCGGCAGGAAAATCTGAAACTTTGTACCTTTCCCAACTTCGCTTTCCACCCAAATGTAGCCGCCGCTCTGCTTCACCACCCCATACACCGTCGAAAGACCAAGTCCCGTGCCCTTGCCGAGCTCCTTCGTGGTAAAGAACGGCTCGAAAATTCGCGCCTTAGTTTGCGCGTCCATCCCTTTCCCCGTGTCTTCCACCTCCAGCAATACGTAGTGTCCGGGCACGGTGGGAGGATGGGACTTTGAATACTGCTCGTCGAGGACGATGTTCCGCGTCCGAATGGTGAATTCGCCGCCTCTTTTCTCCATAGCATCTCGAGCATTCACGGCTAAATTCATCAAGACCTGCTCGATCTGCGAAGGATCCGCTTTCACCAATCCCAGAGACCGCGCCGCATAGAATTTGAAGTCGATATCCTCGCCGATCAGCACCGGCAACATTTTGCAGGTCTCCGCAATCAAGGAATTCAGATCCAGAATCTTCGGTTGCAATACCTGCATGCGGCTGAATGCCAGCAGTTGGCGCGTCAGCGAAGTCGCACGGTCCGTCGCTTTCTTCACTTGCGTGATGC
Source organism: Acidobacteriota bacterium (assembly GCA_003153585.1). Taxonomy (GTDB): domain Bacteria; phylum Acidobacteriota; class Terriglobia; order Acidiferrales; family UBA7541; genus Palsa-295. The sequence goes on from PLZZ01000072.1 coordinate 3,153, forward strand.
TGTGGAACATCGGAGTGGCCAAAGTGATTTTTTCTTCCAGCAGGTCGCTGTGGCCCTTGATCACCGTCAGCAAGTTATTGAAATCATGCGCCACCCCGCCCGCCAGCCTGCCGATAGCCTCCATTTTTTGGGCCTGCCGCAGCTGTTCTCCCAGCCGTTTGCTTTGTTCTTCATTTCGAAGCAGCGTGCTTCTCAAGCGGTCGAAAGCGGCCGTCACTTCTGCTACTTCATCTCCGCCCCCAATATCCACCGGATAATCGAAGTCTCCTTGTTCCAGCGCTCGAACGCCGTTCACCAATGTCGCCAGTGGTTTCGTGAATGTGTACGAAATCAGGAAGACCAGCCCTCCTCCTGCGCAAACGGCAAATAAGCCCAGCGCGATCAGGGTCTGATTCAGCCGCGTTATAAATGCACTCGCATCATCGTATGACTTCAGCACCGTCAGCGTGACCGCCGGAGACGACCCCGGAGTCAAATCCACTGTGTTGGCCAGATACCATTCTTTCCCAATCTGAATCTTGTTCGCGCCCGGAGAATTTTGAAGCGCATCTGCCACCGTGCGCTCATCCATCGCCGGAAGGGAACTCACAACCAGTTCGTCGCCGTATCGCAACGCCACCCGGCAAAATGCGATCTGCCCCACATCGTGCGCCACACTCGAATCAATTTCGCGTCCGACCACCACCGTACCCAAACGCATATTCGCAGAGGCCGGTCCAAGTTGGACTGGGCGAGACGCAACTTGATACAGATGTCGGTCGCCGTACCACCATCCCCCTGCCCCACTTATCTTTTGCGAACGAGAAAACATTTGTTCTGCATCGTCCTCAGAAAATCCGGGGACGTTGGAATGCAGCGCAATAACTTTTCCTTTCCAGTCGGCCACCACCACAAGTTCGTATCCCCCCGAAAGCCACAGGCTTTCCGCGGCTTCTTGGGCCTCCGGGGTGTCGTCTTCCTGCGACAGCAGAGATTTTACGGTAGGAAGCGTGGCCAGTAATTCCGCCTGGCGATTTTCTTCCAGCTGGCGTTCGGCCTTTAGATTCTGGAACGTCAACAGCGAATTCCGCGTGTCTTTCTCCATCCCCCGTTCAACTTCTTTTTGCGCCGTCCGCCCTACGATCAATAGGGTCGCGAACGTAAGCCACGCGATGATCAGGACGATCGACAACAGGAACTTNNTCTCATTGGCAGTTTTCTGGACTAGAGAAAAATAACAGGGCGAATCGCCGGTGAAAATGGGCCTCTAGTACTAAGGAGGTGCCTCTTAAGTACCTGATTCTATTCGCGGATAGAAGCCCTATTTCGTCCGCAACCCGCAATTAACTAAGATGGTTAGCAACGACCGGGCGAACGGCGGAAGCCCCGACGCGACGAGGGTCTGCGAATTCGGCTTTCTGACCTGGCTACGTGTTTCGCCTTAAATGCTTTAAGCACAAGGCAATACTGAATGCCCCCCTGCAATCTACCCCGTTCCCTGTATAGCTCCGGTTCAATATTGAAGCTACGATTTCTCTCGCAAGGTTAAGAACGGTTTGTTTAGCGTCGTTGAAATTTGTGATTTCATTTTTCACACGGACGTCATTCTTGATGAAAGGAGATTTAAAAATGAAATTCGGGAAGCGTTTTTCAGTATTGGGGGCTACCTTATTTTTCGGCGCTTCACTGCTCGCAAGTCCCATCCCGCAGAGCGGTCAGCAGCCTGCCCCTGACAACACCAAGATGAATCAGGGGGACGCCAGCAAAGATGCAACGACCGCCGATCAGCAGAAGATGAATCCCGCCGATCGCAACACCACCAGGCAAATTCGCAAATCCATCATGCAGGATAAATCGCTCTCCACCTACGCCCATAACATCAAGATCATCACCCAGGACGGCAAGGTCACTTTGAAGGGGCCGGTTCGCACTGCAGATGATAAGGCGAGCCTAGAAGCCAAAGCCGTTGCCGTCGCTGGCGCGGACAACGTGACCGACCAGCTCGAAATCGCTCCAAAGCAGTAACCAGTTAATCTGTACTGAGTTCGTCTTTTACTTATAGAAAAAAGGAGAAATAAAAATGTCAGGAAAGAAAACGGCAGTGTTCGGAATCTACGGTTCGCGCGAGACAGTCGAGCGCGCCGTCGATACATTCGTAAAGAGCGGCTTCTCAACTTCAGATGTTTCGGTCCTTTTGCCCGAAAATCTGGGCGCGAAGCCCATCGCAACGGACAAAGCTACAAAGGCTCCTGAAGGCGCAACGGCTGGCGCAGGGTCTGGCGCCGTCATTGGCGGAACTCTGGGACTCTTGGCCGGAATTGGCGCTCTCGCAATTCCAGGCGTGGGTCCGTTCATCGCCGCAGGCCCGATCATGGCCGCCTTGGCCGGCATCGGTGTAGGTGGCGCAGTGGGCGGTTTCACAGGTGCTCTGATTGGTTTGGGTATTCCGGAGTACGAGGCAAAACGCTACGAAGGCCGCATTCAAAAGGGCGGAATTCTCTTGTCGGTGCATTGCGATACTTCCGACGAGATTAAGCGCGCGAAGGAAGTCATGAAGAACACCGGCGGGGAAGATATTTCCTCCACCAGCGAATCTTCTTCCGACGTGTCAAAATCCGACCGCGACCTCAACCGTCGTGCAGCCGGCGCCACTGACTAAATCCATTGAGGAGGAGGGCCTCGCGGCCTTCCTCCTCAATTTTTGCTTGGGCTTTTCTCACCCCAGCGAACTTCGATGCAATTTCAGCTTTGAAATTTTGGTGGGAGGTACGCATGGCTGGCGAAGGAAGAAAGTGCGCTCACCCAGTATGCTCCTGCACTGTAACGTCCAAGAAGTACTGCAGCGAGGCCTGCGAGGCAATGGAAAAAACTCCCGATATTGACTGCCACTGCGCTCACCCCGGCTGCAAAGGGCGAGTCAGTTAGAAGTCTGTTGATCGTCGTAAGCGGTCGGAATCGTGTTTGGTGGAATCGTGTTTGGTGGAATCGCGGGTTTGCCCAACCGGAAGCTATTCGGCAATCTTAAAAAATCGATTGTGGCACTCCTGGCAACGGTAAGGCCGAAATCGAACTATCTGCAATATTCGGTCAACCACTCCATGCCTGTGCGATCGGCGAACTATAGCACTGCCGCATTGAGGACATGTACGTTGTACTGCGCTAGCTGTATGTTGCAACGTATTGGTCGACATATATCACCTCCGCTTGCGGACAGCACCAGACCGCGCGGCTTCCGAAGTGACAGTTATCCCCGCCGGCTGTGGGTCAAACCTGTGGATTAGCCGGCCGCAAGTACCTCTCCGTGAGTCTGAATCTTACCCCCGGCGAATCCTGCAATCAATTCCAATTTAACTCGGCCGCTAAAAGTTACTCGCCCCGTTGATTGAGGCAGTAGTACAGTCGGGCAAGAAAGTATTACATTTCTCTAATCCCGGGCCATGCCGGAAACCCTGTAATCCGGTTCCACAGCCACCGTAGCCATTTCTCGTCACTCGGCCGTCGGGTACTGCGCTTACCGCCTTGCAGCCCACCTGTCTGCAGACCGATTCAACCCAAACTCTAGATTTTTGTTGCGCAGAATCGCTCGACGAAATCAGGTGGGCCGAAATGAAGCAGGCAACCTTGCGGAGGGAAAAACCCCCATTTTCTGACCGAGAGCCCCAACACCGGGCCTCAATACGTCAGCCGTACCATTCCACTTCGCGCAGCAAGCGCATGAATTCGCAAGAATCGAATTCCAGAATCAGCTCGCAAGTTCGGGCAATCCGGAATTTTCTCGACAGGTTCTTGGCCTTGCCCATCTCCACATTTAGCCCTTCCAGCGAATGAAGCGTTGCGCGATGGCGCAAAGCGTTCCTCTCGAACTCGCGAGAGGCGCGGTAGGTCCGAATTCCCGCAACCATCGCCGGCAACAACGCCGCCCCTAAAACTAAGACACCGGCCAGCGATTCATTCGGCTTGTCTTTGTGCACATATTCTGTAGAAACCAGCGAAGCATGAAACAGCACGAGTCCAAAACTGACAAAGAACAAAACAGTCGTCAACAAACGCGACATCGTACCGCCCTTTTCTTCTTCATCACTTTTGGCCGCAAGATAGTCCATTTGTGTGCCAAGACGTTTCTCGCAGTAATACTGGATTATTTCGTGCAGTGCTTCATGGCAGTTATCAGGGCAATGTATTTCCGAGACGTCCGGTATCACACCTTGCGCAGCACGCTCCTGCACGTCTTCGTAAACCAATCCGTGCAGGGCCCGGACCGCCGCGCGCACGTCGTCGCGAACATGGTCGGACGACGTTTCGCCGCTTCTGTCGATCCCTCCGCTCTCATCGCACCAGAGACGAGAGTCCATGAGCGTCTTAAATTTTAGAAGTCGGAGGTTTTCGGCTTGGTACCGCGCCAAGAGCCAATGATTTTTCGGCTTTTTGACGGTTCCTCTAAAAATACACCACAGGCACAAGAAGGTTGCGGAGCTTTCCAGCAGTATGAAGGGCAGTTCGCTGGCATGAGGCCGGAATTTCGCCAAACCAATTTCGCAGATGCCAAGGAGCACCGCGGCCAATCCCGAACCCACCGCAGCCAACGAAAGGTGCTGATAGCTCTTTCGAGAGTTCTTTGCGCGCTCGTCCGCCGCCCGAAATTCGCCGAGGATCAATTCCTCAGCCAGCTTCAACGCATTGAAAAGAGGCAGATAACGTTTGTGACCCGCTTCTACTTTCTCGCGGCAAAACGAAATCTCAAACGAATCGTCCATGTCGTCGAACGAACGGGTTAGTGGCGAAGCCGAGGTTGCCATTTCTCACCGCTTTACGATGCGATACCCCAATGCAAGAATTGTTTTAAGCGTTTGATTCACCAGCTCTCGGTCGTATTCCTTCTCGGATTCCGGAAGCTGCTCGTAGGGAACCAGGCACGGATGCGTATGCTGGGCATCGTCACGCCTCGGCCCCAGCGTCCACCCATCTTCGATCCGTTTTTGCGCCCACACCTCATGCGCATTTCGCGCCAGGTCTTCCAGCAAAGGCTGCACCTCGCTGAGGCTGACGTGCGATGTATCTATCGGGTGGGGAATGTATGGTTTCTCTGCCATTCGATTGCCATCTCCGCTTGCTAATAGAGAACTTGGGACTTCTTCGGAACTTGCCGCTACTGTCCCGCCAAATCGCCTGGAGCGCGCCACTATACCAGAAGACCAAACCCCGCCCAACAACTCCCCGGCCGCAGTCCTGCACCAGAGTCGAACAGTACTGTTACTCGCTTTCAGTTTGCAAAAGCCGCAATGGGTATTAGACAATACTTGCGTTTCTTGCAATCATAGCCGAGCGGTCCTTCGGGAGTGCGCATGGATTCAGGGCCAAAAAAGGTTTTTGTCAGCTACGTTGAGGAAGACGGCGGCGTAGCGCACGAAATTGCCAAGCAGCTCGAATCGCACGGCTATAGCAGCTGGTATTACGAACGCGATTGCCCCGCGGGCGCGGATTACTTCGAAGAAACCTTCAAAGCAATATCGGACTGCGAGGCGATGGCCATCATTATTTCTCCTCGCTCGCTGCCCTCCGACCAAATTACGCGTGAGATCGTCCGCGCCGTCGAAGCTAACAAAGCCACCCTGCCGCTGCTTCTGGACTTGACCCACGACGAGTACGCGCACCGCAGGCCCGGTTGGAAGCAGGCCATGGCTGCCGCCAATGCCACTCGCGTGCGCGCCGATCAAATCCCCACTATCATTCCAGCCCTAGTTGCCGGCCTCCATGCCAAGGGCATTCGTGCCGACGTGGAGAATTCAGCTCCGCCTGCTCCGCCCGCCGCTGTCGCGCGCCCGGCGCCCGACGTCGCTCCCACCGCTCCGCCCGCGCCCGTGAAAGCGGTTGCTCCGCCTAGTGCGCGTGCCGTTCCGCCTCCCGCGCAAAGCGCGCAAATTGCAACCAACTCCCCTGTCGCCGCGACGAAACCTCCGTGGATTCCGATCGCCGCAGGCGCCGCAGTTGTCATCGCTGCTCTTGCTGGATGGCATTTTCTCAAGCCGCATCCAAAGCCTGCTCCTGTGCCGGTTGCGCCTGCCACCGCCACCATCGTCTTGAAATATAACGTGGACCGCCATCTGTGCACGCCGAATCTGAATATGACCGTCGCCGGCAAAACCTTTCATCTGGCCACGAATCCTTATGCTGCTAACGACGTGCCCAAAGGCCAGCAGCAGTATTCCATTGATGGGCTGGTCTCCTGCCCCGGTAGAAAGCCCAGCAATGCTTCAGGCTCGGGCGTCATTGACGTCCACGAAGGCGTGGTCTTCGATATGAACTGGCAAAGTAAGCCGGGCGGCGCTGGAATTATCGAAGTGGTAGACGCCAGCACCGAGCCGGTCAAAGCGCCTGAAGAAAACGTGCGCGTTACCAAGCCGGCCGCTACCGCATCAACCGTTCCCGTATCTTCCGCCAATCCGAGTCAAGCCATGTTTGCAAATGCGCAGGCCGCCTACGCGCAGGCGCGCTACTTCGAGCCGCCGAATGATTGTGCGCTTCACTGGGCTATACTCGCCGGGAAAGCGGGTAATCCCGCCGGTAAAGCGATGGAGCAGCAACTCGGCAATCAGTTTCGCGCGCAGCTCAACCAGCTTTCTCAGCAGCAGAATTTTCCTGCCGCTCTCCACTTGGTGAACGCGATGCTGGTTTATTATCCGAGTAGCCCTGAGCTCGCCGGCGATCAACAAAGACTAATTGCCGCACAAAATGGTGCGCCACCAGGACCTGGTCAGATGAACCCGCTCAATCCCGGTCTGCGCCCCGGCTTTCCGCCTCAACCGGGCCCAGGTTACCAATATAACGCGCAAGCCCAGGCCAGAGCCGCGGCAGCCGCAGCAGCACAACAACGAGCCGCGCAGCAAAGGCCTCACTAAGACCGNNAATCCGCAGACGGAATCCATTTGGATTCAGAAAGGTGGCTGGCATGGGCGATGAAGAAAAGAAAGAAGCGTTGACGCGACGGGGATTTCTGGGAGCGAGCTCGGCAGCTCTCGCGGCTGCAACTATGCTCTCCGCGAAAAAACTAGCGGCGCAAGAGCAATCGGGCCAAAAGCCCAAATCCGATCGCAGCGCAAGCGACCCCGGTCCCACCAATCCCGCTTTGGACGCGGCAAATCCGGATTCAAACAGTCCCGTTCCCACCGATGCCGGCGCCGTGACCACCTTCAAGTACCCTTTTTCCTTCGCTCACAAGCGCCTTCAAGAAGGCGGCTGGTCCCGCGAAGTTACCCAGCGCGAACTTTCGATCTCGAAGACCCTGGCTGGGGTGGACATGCGCCTCACCGCCGGGGGTTGCCGCGAGCTACATTGGCACAGCGCTGCGGAATGGGCTTTGATGCTCTATGGCACCGCCCGGATCACCTGCATCGATGCGGATGGTAAGAGCTTCGTCACCGACATCAAAGAAAATGACCTCTGGTTTTTCCCCCCTGGCATTCCCCACTCGATCCAGGGTCTCGCTCCCGACGGCTGTGAATTCCTTCTCGTTTTTGACGACGGCAACTTCTCCGAGTACGAAACCGTTCTACTCTCCGACTGGATGGCGCACACGCCTCCGGAAGTCCTCGCCAAGAATTTCGGCGTCAGCCAATCGGCTCTCGCCAACATGCCCAAGAAAGAACTCTTCATCTTTCAGGCCGATCTCCCCGGCTCGCTCGAGGACGATCGCCGCATCGCCGCCGGAGCGCTGGGTCCTTCGCCTATTGATTTTGCTTTCCGCACCATGGACTTTCCTCCCACCAAGAGCAACAAGAGCGGTGAAGTCCGCATCATCGACTCGAAAAATTTCAAAATATCCACCATTGCCGCTGCGATCGTCACGGTCAAGCCCGGTGGCGTCCGCGAGCTGCATTGGCATCCCAACGCCGACGAATGGCAATACTTCTTTGCCGGCAAGGGACGCATGACCGTTTTTGCCACTGGTGGCCGCGCCCGCACGATGGATTTCGAAACTGGTGACGTTGGCTACATCCAAAGAACGCTCCCTCACTACATCGAAAACACCGGTACGACCGACCTGAAGTTCCTCGAGATGTTCAAGAGCAGCTTCTATCAGGATCTCGCGCTTTCCGAATGGCTCTCGCACACTCCCCCGGAACTCGTCGCCGCGCACCTGCATTTCGATAAAGCCACC
>PLZZ01000105.1 GCA_003153585.1 Acidobacteriota bacterium
GCGGCGGAAACTCATCGCGATCTCGCCGCCATTGCGGAAATAAATCGGCTGATGTACCGGCAACAGACGCCCCAGGAAGTTCTATCAACTACTTCTTCCGAAATCGGAAAACATCTCCGTGTTTCACGCTGCCTGGTCGCTGTGGGGACTCCGGGCCAAGGGCCGCAAGCCACCGCGGAATATTCGGCTGTGGGGCTCTCGCTTACGGGTGCGTCTCGTATTTTCAGTATCGTCGGATTATTGTCGAAAGTATCGCCGGATTCTCTCGGTGGAGTCGAACTCCAAGCGTCTACAACTCCCGCCCTGCGCGAATTGGGCTTGGAGTCGGCGCTCGGCGTTTTGCTTACGGATAAGGAAACGCAAGCACCGTCCGGGGCCCTGCTGGTCGGGGACGCGAATGCAAGAAAATGGAGGCCGAATGAGAGTTTTTTTCTCCAAGCAGTGGGCGATCAACTCGTCCTTTCGGTGAATCACACCCGCTTGAGGTCGCTGGTCCGTTCACTTGCCGTTGCCGATGAAAGGACCGGACTGTTGAACCGTGGCTCCTATATCGATTGCCTCTTGGCGGAATGCAATCGCTCTCGGGCGCAAAATAGGCCGCTTTCTCTCGTGATCATTCACGTCGATCGTGGCGGCGAATTGCTCCGCCAGCATGGCGACGCTTCCGTCGAACATTACATCGAACAACTCGCGCGCACTCTTTCTTCCGCGGTTCGCCAGACCGACATTGCGGTAAAATATACGGCCTGGTCCCTGGTTTTTATTTTGCCGGACACTTCGCTCGAAAGTGCTCAGACCCTCGCCGAAAAGCTCCGCCAGGTCGCGGCCACAACGCGGCCTTCTTGGGGCGAGGCGGACCTGACTATCAGCGCGATCGTCGCCGAATCCTCCTCGCGTCCCGGAGATGAGTCGGAAGATCGCGTGACCGAGTGGATTAATCGCGCCGAAGCGGGTCTGGATGAGGCGCGTCAGCGTGGCGGCAACACACTCGTATCCCTCGCTACTCCATGAAAATGAGGTGACATGTTTATAACCGATGCCGTGATCTTGCAGGGCGCGCGTACGCCCATGGCGCGCTACATGGGCTCGTTCGCGGATACCAGTGCGATTGAATTGGGTGCAGCGGCCGGCCGGGAAGCTGTCCAGCGCGCGGGGTCCGATCCCGAGGAATTCGATCACGTGATTTTCGGTAACGTGATGCAAACCAGCGCCGACGCTCTCTATGGCGCGCGGCATGTGGGACTGAAAGCCGGGTTGCCGATTGAAGCTCCTGCCGTCACGGTGAATCGTTTGTGCGGCTCAGGCATGGAATCGATCACCCAAGCCGCGCAGCGCGTTTTGCTGGGGGAAGCGAAGCTCGTCCTGGCTGGCGGCATGGAAAATATGTCGCAGTGCCCGCATGTGATTCGCGGCGCGCGCGCCGGATTTCGTTTGGGCGAAGGAAAGCTTGAGGATTCGCTGGTGTCGGGACTCTACGATACGTATTGCGGTTTCAGCATGTCCGAAACGGCGGAAAATCTTGCTGCCGAGCAGGGAATCACTCGTACCGCATGCGATGAGTATGCCTTGCGCAGCCAGCAGGCTGCTGAAGCGGCCGTACAGGATGGCCGCATGAAAGACGAAATCGTTCCGGTGGAAGTGAAGAAAGGCAAGAAGACCGTCGTTGTCACCGAAGATGATCACCGGCGGCCCGACACGACGATGGCGATTCTGCAAGCCCTTCCACCCGCTTTTCGCAAGGAAGGTATCGTGACCGCAGGCAACGCCAGCGGCATTGTTGACGGGGCGGCTGCNNGGAGTTCCTCCGCAGATCATGGGCATCGGCCCGGTGCCCGCTATCCAAAAGGCGCTGGCGCTCGCGGGACTCAAGCTGGAACAAATGGATTTAATCGAAGTGAACGAAGCGTTCGCGGCGCAGTACCTCGCGGTGGAAAAAATCCTGAAACTCCCGCGCGATAAAACCAACGTGAACGGCGGCGCAATCGCGCTCGGCCATCCATTGGCCGCAAGCGGAACCCGGCTCGTGCTGACGCTTCTTCTCGAACTTCGCCGTCGCGGCGCGCGTTACGGCATAGCGAGCGCGTGCATCGGCGGAGGCCAGGGAATCGCTGTCATCGTTGAATCGCTCGCCTGAAGCGCTCGCTCCTGCACAATCACACCCGATTCAGTTATTATGGCGGGGCCGCAATCCGTCATTATTTGCCGGGGAAATTATGGCTTACGAAAACTTGCTGTCTGAGGTGAACGAACAGGCTGCGCGAATTGCTTTCAATCGTAGGCGTGCCTTCATCCGGAAACGGCCAAAGTCTCAGGGGCGCTGATGATGGCCGGTGAGTCCAAGGTATCCACGATCCGCGGTGAACTGAAAGCAGCAGGCTTGCGCTTTGCAATTGTCGTCAGCCAGTTTAATAGCTTTATTACGGACAGGCTGCTTGCCGGCGCCCTGGATGCCCTGGCGCGTTCTGGCGCCGGAGACAAACAGGTCGAAGTCGTGCGCGTGCCGGGCTCTTTCGAAATTCCGATCGCCGCCAAGAAACTGGCCGCTACAAACCGGTTCGATTCGATCGTCTGTATCGGATGCATTCTGCGTGGAGAAACTTCACACTATGATGTCGTGGTGTCCGAGACGGCTCGCGGCATTCAGCTCGCTCAACTTGATTCCGGAGTGCCCATGATCTTGTGCGTGTTGACCTGCGACACTCTCGAACAAGCCATTAACCGCGCTGGGCTGAAAGGCGGAAATAAGGGCTACGAATCCGGGCTTGCCGCTATCGAGATGGCTCACCTGTCGCGCAAACTCTCGAAAGGTTCTGTTCGCGGTGCAACTCGCTCGCGTCCCCATAGATGACACTTCGCCGCAAATCCCGCGAGTTCGCGCTTCAGATGTTATTTGAATGGGACGTGACGCGGCAGAAGGCCTCGCGCGTGGAGCAGCTTTTCTGGAAATCGGCGCGCGCTGCGGATTCCACAAGAAAGTTCGCCAACCAGCTTTTCGAAGGGGCAATTGCAGAGGCCGAAGTAACCGACAAGCTGGTTCAAAAACTTTCCGAAAACTGGAAGCTCGAGCGTTTGGCGGCCGTGGATCGAAGTATTTTACGTCTGGCGGTGTACGAACTACGCTTCGGCACCGCGCCGCCGAAAGTTGTGATCGACGAAGCGCTCGAGCTCGCTAAGAAATTTTCTTCGGCCGACGCCCCGCCGTTTCTGAATGGCATCCTCAACGCTGCGTATAAGTCTCTCGAAGCTTAGGCTCTCCCTCGTCGCTTTGAAATTTCCGCGCGCTTTCGCCTCGAATCGGGAAGCGTAAAGCATGCCCACAACATCAGGCTTCGATTTCGCCTTCGAAAACGCGGATCGCTGAGCCGCTCACTTTGGGAGTCAGCCGCCCGCGTTCCGCCATAATTTCCACTTGGATCTCGCTAGGGCGGCCCATTTCGACTCCCTGCATGATCGTCAATCCTTCCGATGCGCGCAATTGCCCGTGCTGCACGAGGTAAGCGCCGAGCGACCCACCTGCCGAGCCGGTNNGGAAGCACGCTGCGCCGGCTCACCGGCACCATCAAATTCGATATTCCCGTGGACACAAATTCAAGAGGCAGTGAAGCTGCGAGATCGCTCGGCTTCAATCCAAGCGTTTCCGCCAGCGCCGCGCGCGTGAATCGAGCGCGTTTGAAACTCGCCGGCTTCTGAGTCATCGTGACGCGCACCACCCGGCCATTGTGAAATGTGAACTCAACCGGCAAAATCCCCGCGCCGGTCTGTTGAAGTATGTGCACACTTCCTTCGGAAGCGGGCACCACGCCCAACTCCGCGAGAAGAAACCATGTCCCAATCACCGGATGGCCGGCCAGCGGGAGTTCGCGCGTAGTCGTGAAAATGCGCAAGCGGGCCAGCGCGCGATTGTTCGTGGGCTTCTGGATGAACACCGTTTCGGAGAGATTCATTTCGCGTGCAATGGCTTGCATCTTCGCGGTGGAAAGACCGTCGCCGTCAGTAACCACGGCGAGCGGATTTCCGGCGAAACGTTTCGTGGTGAAAACATCCAGCGTGTAAAGTCGCCGCTTCATGATTCTGCTTTCTGCCCCATCGGGCGCACAGCTTTTCGATTTACAAGCGTTCTAGTTCGACGCGCGTCCGTTCGTTCCGCACATTGCCGGTGTTCAGCGTCGTCTTCGGCTCTAAAAGAACAACTTCGACTTCCTCGTCCGCGACGGGTAGATGTTCCACACCCTTCGGCACGATGATGAATTCACCCGGCGCTACCACGGCTTCGCGGTCGCGAAATTTCATGCGCAGGCGTCCTTTAATCACGAGGAATAGCTCGTCTTCATTCTCGTGATGGTGCCACACGAATTCGCCGGTGAACTTGACGACCTTCACGTAAGAATCGTTCAACTCGCCGACGATTTTCGGGCTCCAGTGTTCTTTCACTTTCGATAGCTTTTCATTCAGATTCACGACTTCCATATTCTCTTTCCTTTTCCGCGCCAGCAGCGCACGAATGCATTTTCAGGCCTGGTGAAGGCGCCTGACCACGGCGCTGGCTTCGTCGAGAACCCGGCGTGTGGTTTCCGGCNNTCGAGTGATCGGCCAATCCAGTAGCCTGGTGAATTTGGCGTCCGTGAAATGGCTCAATGCTTTTTTCTTCTGTGCATCTGTGACGATCAGGTCCACGCGCCCGTAGTGATGTTCGCCGAATTCCCGGTGAAGCATGGCGACGAGTTCGCCGAGTCGCTTGCCGTGCCAGGCCATCACCTCGGCAAGCAGCAGGGCATTCACGGTGGCGTCGCGTTCCGGCAAATACAGCTTGGTGCCGATCCCGCCGCTTTCCTCGCCTCCCAACAGGATGTCGCTCTCGAGCATGCGGTCGCAGATATATTTGAAGCCAATCGGCGTTTCCCAGACTTTGCGCCCGAAATGACCGGCTATTTTGTCGATCATTTTCGTTGTGGAAAAGGTTTTTGCCACATCGCCAGTCAGCTTGCGCGTTCCTGCCAGATGCCAGAGCAAGATAGAGAATATTTGGTGTGGCGTGATGAAAGTGCCATCGCTGTCCATGGCGCCGATGCGGTCGGCGTCTCCGTCAAAAGCAAATCCCGCGTCAAAGTGGCCTTGGCGCAAAGCCTGACGCAGCGCATCGACGTGCGGCTCGATGGGCTCGGGATTCACGCCTCCGAACAGCGGATCGCGCGTGCCGCGGATTTCCTCGCATTCAATTCCGTTGCGGCGGAAG
>PLZZ01000063.1:0-704 GCA_003153585.1 Acidobacteriota bacterium
GCGTGTCTTTGTGGCCCGAGCTTTTCTCCGGTGACGATACCGGGCTAGCCCCGATGTAGGTTGCTGTGGCCATGGGCGTTCTCCCCAGTCTTTGATTAGTCAGAAACGTGAACAACCCAAATGTACCCAGGGTCTTCGCGCATGCCTATAGGACCACGGTACCAGCGGGTACCTGACCGAAGTTCAATGAACGAAAATGGTGGGAGAAGCTGACGCCAGAACTGCGAGGCCCGTAGTCTTTTACCGGTCAATCTGGCCGAATGGCGTCGGTAAATTTGGCGCTACGAGGAACTGAAACGTTGAACTCTGTGCCGCTGCCGGAAATTCAGCAGAACACGCCACACAAGTGTGATTCTGCCAGTGTTTTCCTATCCTCGCCTGAATCAATCACGATATACGAATTCCAGCACGATCCCCGCTACCTCCACTACGTCGCCGGAAGAAAGCTTGGAGGGTTGCGAAATAGCCGTCCCGTTAACGCTGGGCACTCGCTCCGCCATTCCGATATAAAACGAATTATCCTCGCGCCGAGTAATCTGCGCGGCTACTTTCGGCGCGAACCACCCTTTCAGCTTGATTGTCGCCAGCGCCGATTTCCCGATGACCGTCAGCTTATCGCTCAGCGTGTACTCTTTCCGGTCGGTCTTGCCCTTGCGCACCAAAAGTGTAGGCAGTTTCAGCCGGCCCGGCGCCACCTGCGTACT
>PLZZ01000063.1:716-2694 GCA_003153585.1 Acidobacteriota bacterium
ACGGAGTCTCCCGGTTTCAGCGTAACCATTTTCACCCGCTGCCCGTTGACGAAAGTTCCGTTCAAGCTTCCGAAATCCTCCAGCATCATGCGGCCTTCTTCGCTGAACACGCGCGCGTGATAGTTCGACACCGCGGGGTTATCGATCACGATTCCGCACTCCGGCGAGCGCCCGATGCTCACTTCCTTGCTGCCCACCGAAACCTCTTTCAATACCGAACTCTCAAATTTCAGCACTAACTTTGACATGTTCATGCCCCCTCGATTCAATTTTTGCGCAGACTGTAACGGAACGCTGCGCCGTCACCGCTCTTCGGATCCTTTGAACCATTTCCCTATTCGCGCGAACGCTCGTACCGGCTTTGCCGCGTATCGTATGACCACCGCGGTAATGTTGTCTCCGCCTCCCGCCTGATTCGCGAGATCGATCAGCCGATCCGCCGCCTCTTGCGAATTTTCCGCTTCGGCCAGAGTCGCGGAAATCTGCGCATCCGAAAGCTCGCGCGTGAGCCCGTCGGAACAGAGCAGGAAAGTGTCGCCTTCCATCAAATCCTTCTCTGTGATGTCAACTTGAACCTCCGGTTCCACGCCCAAAGCCCGCAAAAGCACACTTTGCATGTTGCTTTGTGCCGCTTCCTGTTGCGTCATCATGCCGCGACGAATCTGGTCCGCGACAAACGAGTGATCTTCGGTTATCTGCGCGAAGTCCTCGCCGCGCAGCCTATAGATGCGGCTGTCTCCCACGTGCGCCACGCTTGCTCGCTGCGAATCCGCAATCCATACAGCCACCACTGTTGCGCCCATCCCGCGCTTCTTCTTGTCCTTCTGCGCGGCCGCGTAAACATCCCGGTTTGCGGTGCGAATCGCGCTAGCCAGCCGGTTCGATGACTTCGAAAGCTCCGCCAGGTATTCACCGATCAATGGGAGCGAAGGATTCGAGGCCGCCGCGCGGCAATTATTTACCACCGTCTCGGTGGTTAGCCGGCTCGCCGCCTCTCCCGCTGCCAGCCCGCCCATTCCATCCGACAGCACAAACAGCTTCAGTTCGGCAGCCACCGCGAAACTGTCTTCGTTGTTCCCGCGAGCACGCCCTACGTCGCTGCGCGCTCCGAATTCGATTTCCATCGCCTATGACCCCTGAAAGTATCTAGAACCGCTATTGCTTTGCACTCCCGCCAGTCCCAGGGACGGGAACCGACCGCACGTTCGAAAAACCCTTTTGCTCCAGCTTTTGCATCGCGCTCGCAACCTGCGCGTCCGGATAGGGCCCGCTATAAACCACATAGACATCCGCGTTACCCACGTGTTTCTGAACCACACCGGCCGGCATTCCCAAGCCCTCGATTTGTGTTTCGGCCTCTTTCGCGCGGTCTTCACGCAAGAAAGTTTTCACATATAAATAGGAAGCTCCGGTCGCGGCTGGCGCGGGAGTCTCAGGTGCGGCATCCTTCCTCGCTGCTGGCTTCTTCGCTTTGGATTTCGGAGCATCGTCCTTGCGTAGGATATTCGCCGCCTCGTCCGGCGACGGCCTTGATCGCAGTCCGCCTCCCTTGCGCGAAATGCCCTTTGGCGTTTCAGCCTCGGGCTGCGGGTTTGCAGGCGTTTCATTGTTCGCAAATGTTGGTTTGGAAGCCGCAGCCGGCGCCGGTGCGCTTTCGTCGGGTACGCGCGAAGGCTCGGGCCCGCTGGGCTCAGTCGCAGCTATGATATGAACCGGTTTTGGCGGAGAGCTCACATACGCAATCTCGGGTGGTACCGGAGTGGGAAGTCCGGCTGGCGGAATCAAGTCCGCAGCTCGCGCCTTCGCAATCCCGCGCAAGGTGCCTAATGCTCCGAGGACAATCACAGCGATCAGCAGCACCCAAATAATCGCTGAAGGACCTTTGCTCTGCGTCGCCGCCGGCGCGATCGTAGGCGTCGCGATTCGTGCAGTCGCCGGCGCACTTACAACTCTTTGCGCGCCCGCCGTTCGAACCGGC
>PLZZ01000093.1 GCA_003153585.1 Acidobacteriota bacterium
GGCACGCCATCATATCCGAAGAATTCAACGATGGGGAGCGCCAGGCCGCTGGCCGGCCATTTCTCTTTATCACCCGCCGATTTAATCCGTGGCTTGATGGGAGTGAGGCGACGTGCGAAATTGTGTTCGGTTGGCGCGTTAATCAGGACTTAAGAGTTCGCAGTTCACTTCTTTAGGGTTTCCCTTAGTATTTGCTGATATTCACTTGCTAATTTGAGGAAGCGTTCGCGTTCGGCCGGATCCTGAGAGCCGTAGAGCGTATTCAACTCTGCAAAGCGTTTCTTCTGTTCCGTGGAGAGATGAACGCTGACCTTGTTCAGCATCCGTGCAGCGCTTCTCTTGGCCGTGAACCGAACTTTCATGTACCACGCGAGTATTCCCAAAAGAAGTCCGGCAAAAGCAAAACCGGCCCAGCCCAGCCAACCGGAGACGAAAAGTTGCTGGCGCGCTGAAAATGGTTTCAGGATGAGCAGCGTGATTCTATACAGTATCCATAGCGTGCCCATTCCAGCGATGGTAAAGATTCCAATCCATAGAACTATTCCCCCATACAGGGCTGCGGCGAACTTCCCCAGCTCTTTGTTGTTGGAAACTGAGGCAACTTGCGAGCCAGTATGGTCATAAATAAAACATAGTACTGCCCAATGCTCATTTGCCACCTTCCTTGAGTCGGCGCGAGCTTCTTTCAGGTCGCTAAATATTCGGCAAATCTCAGATGACTGAACGAGTGCTCCTGCGGGATTACGAGCGAGACCTGTTTTGAAATCTTTGTAGCGAACAGCGAACTCACCGGGGCGTACCTGCGCCAGCCATGACTCTTTCGGAAAAACTGCGGAGGGGTCTCCTGAAAGGATTTGCTCTCTCGTTGGGAAATCGCCGTCGTAAACCGGCACTTCTCTCATACTCATAAACAGACCACCAGAAACTTTGGTTTTACTCAGCGAAGAGAGGGCCTCACAGCACCAGCGTAGCACGTCGAAACGCGATGCACGGTTCGTCGTTTGGTTAACTCTGCTTTCTTGGTTACCAGTCAACTCCTGGTTAGTCGGATTACCGGACAAGTCCTTTCCTGGTACTCCAAATGTACGGTTAGCGCGTTGCTCAGGCACTTGAACCCCCGTACGTGTCCCTGGCTGAAAAGAGCCCTCGCTTCCCTGTGTCGTAACGGTTCATCCCCGCTTTGCACATACACTGAAA
This sequence comes from Acidobacteriota bacterium, assembly GCA_003153585.1. GTDB lineage: Bacteria > Acidobacteriota > Terriglobia > Acidiferrales > UBA7541 > Palsa-295. Next base: position 1,198 of record PLZZ01000093.1, read on the forward strand.
ACCCGATTTAACCCTCCCCGCTTTGGGCATCTCATAGGATTGAGGTGCATGCTATGTCAAACGTGCGAATTTTGATCGTGGACGATAAGCCATTAGTAAGAAAAGGAATCCGGATGTTTCTGGAGCTCGAGGAAGGTCTAACGGTTTGTGGAGAAGCTGCGGACGGACTCGAAGGAATTAAAAAAGCTTTTGACCTCAAGCCCGACGTCGTGCTGCTGGACCTGAGCATGCCGAATCTCGATGGTATCGAAACTACACAACTTATCCGCGAAGGTTCGCCGGATGCGGAAGTTCTGATCGTCACCAACCACGAGTCTCTTGAGGCAGCGCGACTCTCGGCCCAAGCCGGAGCTAGCGGCTATGTGGCAAAATCACAGATCCCGCGCGANNGCTTCTTGTGTGCCTCGGCCCCATCGAATTCGCGACCAGAACCTTGGGACTTTCTCTACTGTGAGATTTGCCGATAAATACATGCTCATCGGCATTCTCAGGCAGGGCCGGGCAGCCTATCTTGATTGCGCTTAACGACGGTGACGATTTCCCGTGAAAGACTGTCGCCGTGCTCCATTTTGAAACTCGGACAATGCCTAAAGGAGAAGAAATGGAAGACAAGAAAACAGCAGTCTTCGGAATATATACAACCGTGCCCGCGGCAGATTTGGCGACGGACAAGCTAATCAAGGAAGGATTTTTGGCTTCGAATATCTCCGCTTTAATGCCGGAGAATCTTGGTTCAAGGGAAATTGGAACTGAAAAGGCCACAAAAGCACCCGAAGGTGTGACGGCGGGCGTCAGTACCGGCGCAGTAGTCGGTGGAACGCTCGGATTGTTGGCAGGAATCGGTGCTCTCGCAATCCCCGGCGTAGGACCTTTCATCGCAGCCGGGCCGATCATGGCCGCGCTTGCCGGATTGGGTGTAGGCGGCGCCGTGGGTGGTTTTACCGGTGCCCTGATTGGAATGGGAATCCCTGAATACGAAGCCAAGCGCTATGAAGGCCGAATCAAAAACGGCGGGATCTTGCTTTCCGCTCACTGCGATACTTCCGAGGAAATCAAGCGCGCTAAAGAAGTGATGAAAGAAACGGGAGCGGAGGATATTTCGTCCACAGGAGAGGCGTCTTCGGATTCCAGCGGTACCGGTAACGCGGTCAGCCGGAAAGCAGCACAGGTATAACCTACATACGTACGTGCGCCCGGGAAGAATCGAAGTTCTTGACGGAGAGGCCATGCGATTTGGTTTATTTCTGGGACTAGCATTAGTTTTACTGGTGCTGTGGGTCGGCAGCTTCGTGATATTCCACGTGGCGGGCGCCCTGATTCACTTGCTTCTTCTCTTCGCAATCATCGCTTTGGTCATTCATCTATTTAGCGGGGCAAAAGCCCGTTCGAATCGCCCATGATCGCGTAGATTTCGTCCCGCAGGCACAGGATTCAAATCCGCCGATGTGATAACTTGGGCATCCGACCGATGCCCGAGAACTCCGTTTGGATCTCACAAGCTTGATGCTACTGCACTGAAAGGGGTGCCGTTCCCTCTTGCGTAATGCTTCCGGAAATGCCGGTGACGGTAATGACGTATGTGCCTGGGGTGGTGCCTGGATTCCCTCCGCCTCCGCCTCCGCCGC
>PLZZ01000256.1 GCA_003153585.1 Acidobacteriota bacterium
TACGAAGTGAAGCGCCTCCCATCGGAGCCGCATCCCGGGCCTCCTCCTGTGCCAGAACAGGAAATTATCCAGAAATTAGCTGCCAACGAAGACGTGATGAAGCAGAAGTACGAAACCTACGACTTTACGCAAACAATTCGCATCGAGGAAATGGCGGACCCGGGTGGAAAGTTCAGCGTGACTGGAGAGGTCTATACCCGTCCCGACGGGCAGCGATATATGCGCGTCGATAAGCAGCCCGAATCCGATCTGAAGGTGGAGCATTTCTCGCTGGAGGACGCGCGCACGATTGCGAGTTTGCCGCTTTTTGCTCTTACCTCGCGGGAAATCGGGAACTACAATTTCAAATATGCGGGACAGGAGAAACTCGATCAATTGACCACCTACGTTTTTCAGGTAAAGCCAAAACTGTTGAGCCGCAAGCAGCGGTTTTTTGAAGGAGTCATCTGGGTCGACGATCACGATTTTGCGATCGTGAAGAGCTATGGCAAGTTTGTCAGCGAGATTTCGGGCAACGGAACAAGCCTGCCCTTCACCATGTTCGAAACCTACCGCGAGAACTTTCAGGGAAAGTATTGGCTGCCCACGTATACGCGCTCCGATGATTACGTCAAGGGCCCCAATGATGAAGAACTGCCCCTGCGGCTGGTGATGCGCTCCACGGAGTTCAAGCTTCACGATCAGCCGGAAGAAGGCGCCGTTGCGGCCCCCTCAGCCGCTCCCGCAACCGCTCCGAAACCCAGCCAGCCCCAGCCGCCATCGCCCAACTAGCTCACGAAAAGAACGGGCAAGCCAGAGCGCTATAAACTTCCGCGCAAAAATGCTACCTTGGCGCAGCCGCTTTTTTGCGGGGCAAAGCGGCATACGGAATGGGCGCGAATTCCACAGTGGTCCTCGAATTCATCCTTCTGGCGGTAACGTCCGTATTCTTTCTGGTTGATCCGTTCACCGTGATTCCGATGTTTGTTTCTGTCACGGAAGATTCGTCCGCACCCGAACGCCGGCAAGTGGCGCGCCGAGCCGCATGGACTTGCGCGATTGTGCTGAGTTCGTTCGCTCTGGCCGGCAGCTTGATTTTCAAAATGTTTGGAATCACCCTGCCCGCCTTCAAAATTGCCGGCGGAATCATCTTGTTGCGGATTGGCCTGGACATGCTGCAAGCGCGCCAGTCCACCACCAAGGCCACGCCGGAAGAAACCCAGGAAGGCACGACCAAAGCTGACGCGAGCATCATTCCTTTAGGCATGCCGATGCTGGCCGGCCCCGGAGCAATTTCAACCGTGATGGTTTTAGTCGGCGAATCGCACGCCATATGGCAACACGGAGTAATTTACGCAACCATTCTTCTTGTGTCGTTTGTTTCGTATCTGGTCTTGGCGGGAGCTGATCGCGTGCGGCGCTACCTCGGAGATACCGGAATTCGCATTATGACGCGTCTGATGGGACTGTTGCTGGTCGCGCTGGCGGTACAGTTCGTCGCGAACGGCCTGACGGATTTCGGGCTGCTGAAGCCGCTGAGTTCGCCGTTCTAAACGCGGAGACACCTGTTTCTAGAATTCCTCTTCAATTTTCTTCAGCTTTGTAATTTTCAATTTTATTCGGAAATCTCGCGAACGCACTTCCGCCAGAATTGCGCGGCGCGTCTCCGCGGGCAGCATTTCAGGTTCCAGCACGCCGGCTTCGTCGCGCGGAAAATGCTTGATGAAGACTGCGGCTATATGCGCGGTGGCATAAGAGATGGGCGTCGAGATCAATCCGCGCTGGCGGATCTGAAAAAGCGAGGGAAAGCTAGCGTCCCATCGCACGAGCAACGGCTGATCGTCCTTCATGCCTCGCAACAACACCGCCGCTGCAAACCTTGCATTGTAAAGGATGCCTCTCCGGATCAGCGCCGCCACATTCCTGGGCGTAAGCGTCTTGGGAAACCGTTTGCGGACGATCCCCTGCGAACGGTTCAGCCGCCCTTGACGGAACCAGCGGTACAAGCGATCGAAATCGTTCCCGCCGATTTTCGCGTCCATGTCGCGGATCGGGATCACGTAGGGCACCATGCAGACTTCGTCCTGCGCCGCCAGGTAAACGGTGGTCTCGCCAATCGGGGGCGGGAAGCGGAATTTTTCGCGGTCGGCAAATCGCTTGGCCAAAACGAACCGGCCGTTGCGATAAATCCTGGGCCTGGAAATCGCTTCGTCATAAGCGCCTTCGGGCGACCAGGTCGAAACCGGATCCTTGCTCTCCGTGCTCTCGAATAGGCGCAACTGAATCGACTCGACCGAATCGAGCAATTCCGACCCGCGCTTGGCGAGAAGGTTGGTTAAACCCGGAGCTGCCCCGGTGCAAATCAGCGCTGCCCGGTTTTTCGCCACGAAGCGTTTGTTGAATCGCAATTGTTCAGGTTTAAAAAGGCTGCGCGTGAGGTGGCTGTTCAAATCAAGGTAATGCGTGCGCAGGCGCAACGCAGCGCGAAGGATAATTTCGTTGAACACGGCGGGCGAAGCATTGACGATCAGATTGCAGCCGCGAGCCGCGCGAACGATGGACCATAGATTTCGCGCGTTTGTTTCGACGACCTTTATTTCACTCTTCTTGCCTAGAAACTTTCGCGCGCGTTCGGGATCGCGATCGCCGCACCACACGGTGTGTCCTTGGCGCGCCAGCAATTGTGCCAGCAGCGAGCCGGTGCCGCCCACACCCAGAACGAAGATCCGCATCGGCTCGGAACTTTACCACATCCAACAAGCCTACGGCCGCCGGCAACGCTGCCGCCGCCGGGAAAAACCGGAATCTGCCCCGGTGCTCCGGAACGGTAGGAGATATGCGGGCCCGAGCGGTATACTGGCCGCTGCGTCTTTCTTCGACATGGTTGCGACTTGGTGTTTGTGACCTATCCAAAGGAGTGAATGCCGCTCGCCGACAAATTCGGACGCCAAATAACCGATTTGCGCATCTCGGTTACCGACCGCTGCAATTTTCGTTGCGTATATTGCCGCTCGGCCAATCCCGAGAACCACATGGCGGAGCACGCTCTTCTCGAATGGGAGGAGTACGAGCGGCTGGCTCGCATCCTGGTCAGTATGGGGATTCACAAAATTCGAGTAACCGGCGGCGAACCATTGGTTCGTCCTGGCGTCGAAGACTTTGTCGCTCAGCTGAAAGCGCTGGGCGTACAAGATCTTTCGATGACCACGAACGGCCACTTGCTCGCGGAACGTTGCGATCGCCTGGTGGCGGCGGGACTGAATCGCATCAATATCAGTCTTGACTCTCTGGACCGCGATAAGTTCGAACAAATTACGCGCACAAAAACATTCGACCAGGTGCTCGCAGGAATTAAGGCCGCGCAGGCTTCTCCGTTGCGCCCGGTGAAAGTGAACGCCGTGTTGGTGCGCGGAATAAATGATGGCGAGGTTGAAGCGTTCGCGGAATTTGCGCGCGAGCACGACATCGTGATGCGCTTCATCGAATTCATGCCGCTTGACGCCGACCGCACCTGGACGCGCGATCAGGTCGTCACCGCCGCGGAAGTCCATCAGCGCATTTCCGCGCGCTGGCCGCTTATCCCGGTCATTCACGAGCGCAGCGAAACGGCGCGCAAGTATCGGTTTGTAGATGGCCGCGGCGAAATCGGCCTCATCGCGCCGGTGTCGCATCCGTTCTGCGGGCATTGCTCGCGCATCCGGCTTACAGCGGACGGAAAACTGCGCACCTGCCTTTTCAGCAAGGAAGATCACGACTTGAAATTTATGTTGCGCGGCGGCGCCACCGACCGGGAAATCGGCGACGCGATTATTGCGATCGTGCACAAGAAAGAGAAAGGGCACCGCATCAATGAAGCGGATTTCATTCCGCCTTCGCGCACCATGGTTTTTATCGGCGGGTAGTTCGCGTTTCGCTGCGAAGCTCTGGCCGCAGATTTTCATTCTCAGAAAATACCCAGGAGCCCGCTTAGATGGCGGATGAGGAATCCAAATATTTCTCGCTCACCGAAGCCGAACGGCTTCGCGCTCAGCTCGAACCGGTGCTGATCGAAGCCATGGAGTCGCGCCGCAAATTGGGCGAAGCGGAAGAGCAGCTGAACGCGCTCGCCGAACGCATCCAGCGCTCGGGTGGCCTTTTGATTTCCTACGAGAAAACCGCGCGCATGCGATTGGATCGCAATCGCTCGGAGGAAGCTGTGCGCTCTGCGCTCGAGCAGATTCAAGCCACCGGCTGCGTGGTGAAGGATCTGGACGTCGGCCTATTGGACTTTCCCGCGCGCATTAACAATCAGGAAGTTTATTTGTGCTGGCGGCTGGGCGAAGATCGCATCCGATTTTATCACCGACAGGACGAAGGTTTTTCGGCGCGCAAGCCCATTGACCCGCGCGACTCCGGCTACAGCAGCCCAGTCCAGTAAATGCACGGCGCGAATTGTCTGCCGCCAACTTCATCTGAGGGCTCGTGACCAATCCCATCGAAAATCGCTTGAAAGATTCTACCAGCCCCTATCTTCGTTCCGCGGCGCACCAGCCGGTCGACTGGCACGAGTGGGGCGAAGAAGCGTTTGCGCGCGCACGCGCCGAAAATAAACCGATCCTGCTGGATATTGGCGCGGTCTGGTGCCACTGGTGCCACGTTATCGACCGCGAGAGCTACGAAAATCCTGAGATCGCGGCGATGATCAACCGCCTGTACGTTCCGGTGAAGGTGGATCGCGACGAACGCCCGGACGTTGATTCGCGTTATCAATCCGCGATCAGCGCAATTTCCGGGCAGGGCGGCTGGCCCTTGACTGCGTTCCTTACGCCCGATGGAAAACCATTTTTCGGCGGCACTTATTTCCCGCCCGAAGACGCCATGGGCCGGCCGGGTTTCAAGCGCATCCTGGCCTCCATCGCCGAAGCGTTCAAAACGCGGCGTACCGAAGTGGACACTTCGGCAGTGGCGCTCGAGGAAGCCGTCGCCAAGTCGGAAGTGTTTCGTGCGGCGCGCGGTGAATTCAATGCGGGGATTGTAGACGCTGTCGTCGAATCGGCGCTCCATCTGTTTGATGAACACAACGGCGGTTTCGGGCAATCGCCGAAGTTCCCGCACGCCAGCGCCGTGGATTTGTTGCTCGAGCGGTATCAATCCACACGCGATTCGCATTTGCTGCTAGTTGCCGACCGCACACTGGAAGCCATGGCCTCAGGAGGCGTTTACGACCAGCTCGGCGGCGGGTTTCACCGCTACTCGGTGGACGAACGCTGGTGCGTGCCGCACTTCGAAAAAATGACCTACGACAATTCGGAGTTGCTGAAGAATTTTCTGCACGGCTATCAAGTGACGAGCAAGCCTCTTTTCCGCGAAACGGCGGAAGGGATTATTTCGTGGGTGAACGAGGTGCTGTCCGATCAAGCGCGTGGCGGATTCTACGCGAGCCAGGATGCTGACCAGACTCTGGACGACGACGGCGATTATTTCACCTGGACGCAGGCGGAG
>PLZZ01000217.1:0-34885 GCA_003153585.1 Acidobacteriota bacterium
GCCTCGCGATGCAGCACAGGTACTGGGAATCAGCTACCCAACGCTTAAACAGTGGATATATAAGAAACAAATTCGCACGGTGAAGACGGCGGGCGGCCACCACCGAATTCCGGAGAAGGAAGTCGATCGATTTCTGTATCGAGCGACCGAAGGTAAGGAAGTTGCCGAGCGTCGCACGAACTTTCGACGCATCAGCGGCCGGAACCAGCTCGTCGGGCGTGTTACCGACATCAAGGTCAGCGGCCTGATGGCCCAGGTTACGCTTTCCATCGGTGGCCAGCGGATTACGTCCATCATCACCGCCGATGCCGTCCGGGAAATGCGCTTGAAAAACGGCCAGACCGTCGCGGCCCTGGTAAAATCCACCGAGGTCATGATCGTCCGGATGTAACGCAATTCTCCGCTGCTCTCCGCGCTTGCTACTGAAGGCCTACCGTTGTGTTCGGCGCCGCATCCGCCAAACGCCCGCATAACCGTACCAAATGGGTTTGACATATCGGTATCAATCGTATAGATTCGCCAATCCTTCGATTGGTAATCGAATCTGCGCAGCCGCAAAACGCAAGGAGAAACCTGTGAGACCCCACTGGAATCGCGGAACACTGGAACTGCATCTTTGCATGATCTCTCGCAATCTACGTTCCGGCCCATCCTTATTGCTGCTTTTGTGGCTTGCGATGGGGGCGTTCCCCGTGAAGGCCCAGACGAGAGCGGGCCTTTCGGCTGTGGTGACGGACCAAACCGGCGCGGCCCTTTCCGGCGTGGTGACGGACCAAACCGGCGCAGGCCTTTCCGATGTCGCGGTGACAATCAAAAGCCTCGACAAATCTGAAACGCGGACGGTGGCAACGGACGGCGCGGGACACTATCAGACGTCCGGCCTGCCTGCGGGGCGCTTCGAGATTCGAGCGGCAAAGCACGGATTCGCCGATGAAACGCGCGAGAGAATTACTTTGGCGTCTGGGCAGGCCGCCACGGTGGACATTAAGATGCAGCCGAGGACTACCGATCCCTGCACGAACCCCCGCGAGTTCGCCACCACCGATTGCACGCTGACCTGGCACGGCGTCACGCTGTACGGTGCCTATGACATCGGCGTCGGCTGGGTCAGCCACGGCTTGCCGGTAAACGGCTACAACTATGAAGGTGAATCTCTGGTGAACCGAAACGGCGCCGGATCTCGATTCCTCGTCGCGCCGAACAACCTGCAGCAGACGGGTGTGGGCGTCAAGGGCAAGGAAGAGTTTCTCCCTGGCTGGTCCGTGGTATTCAACGCTTCCACTGGCATCAATCCGAACTCCGGCCTGATGGCCAACGCGTCCCAGACCAATATCGTGAACAACGGCCTTCCCAGGGGCAGCTATTCGGAAGCCATCGACGGCGCGCGCGCGGGCCAACCGTTCAATGACGAATACTATGGCGGTATATCGTCCACGCAGTTCGGCACGCTGACTTTCGGCCGTCAGCGCTCTCTAGGCACCGATGCCATGCTCCAGTACGATCCGTCCAACGGAAGCTATGCGTTTTCCTACATCGGATATAACGGCACGATGGCCGGCGGCGGCGACACCGAGGACAGCCGTTGGGACGACGCCCTGAAGTATCGCCTCACCTATGGCCCGGTCCATTTCGGCGCGATGTATAAATTCGTCAATGGTTCCGGCGGCTGCTTCTCGGCCGCCACAGTCTGGACTGCCGCCGACTGTACGCCGAAAGTGCCGCATAACAACGCGTTTGGATTTGACCTCGGCGGAGAGCACGGCAAGTTCTCCGCAGACGCCGTCTACCAACATTACAACCAGGCGATCAGCGTATTGAACCCCTTGTTGGGGCCGCAAAGTCTGTCGGCGCCATATCAGTCCACCACTGACAGCATCAATACAAACCCCATCACCTTCGGCAATCTGATCGACCCGAACGGCACCGTCTATGGCATCGTGACCGACAATAACGCCATTATGCTCGCTGTCAAGTATAAGTGGGACCCATTCAAGTTTTTCGCCGGCTACGAATACATCTGGCAGAACAACCCGTCGCACCCGTTGGGCGTGGGCGCCTCGGACCAAGGCGGCTACATCATGAGCGGGGTCGAAGACAACAATCTTGATACTGAGAAGTTGGTGAATATCTGGTGGATGGGCGCGAAGTACACCTACCGCAGCAAAACCGACGTCACCTTGTCTTGGTATCAACAGCGGCAGAATGACTTCCGTCTTCCGCCGGAGTGCTCGGCCTCAGCCGGTTTCCGCGCTTCCTGCGCGGGCACGCTCAACGAGGTATCAACCTATCTAGACCATCGCTTCACCAAGCGTTTCGACGGTTTTGCCGGAATTGCGTATTCCTACGTGGACGGCGGTCTGGCCATCGCCATTCCTCATGGCCCTGGCGTCCCCTATAACCACCACAGCAATTTCGCTCCGACAATCGGCGTTCGTTTCGCCTTCTGATCGTTTCCGCGGCGGGGTCAGTCGAGAGCCCATTCCGTGATCGGTTTCAGTTAGGCGTTAGTACCGCCGTCCACGGTAAGGTTGGCACCGGTGATATAGGACGCGTCGGGGCTGGCAACGAATGCGACTAGCGCGGCAACTTCCTCAACTTTTCCGTAGCGGTTGAGCGCTGTGGCGGCCTTTTGCGGTACGGCCCAATCGCCGGCGGCGGGGTTCAAGTCGGTGTCGATCGGACCCGGCTGGATATTGTTGACCGTGATGCCGCGGCTGCCGACCTCTCTGGACAAACCTTGACTGAACATTTTGATGGCTCCCTTGGTGGCCGAGTAGGGGACCAAGCCGGGCGTCATCATACGTTCGCCCACGCAGGAGCCGATCATGATGATGCGGCCGCCGCTCTTCATGTGCTTCAGCGCGGCCTGTGTGGCGATCATTGTTCCGCGGACATTAATGCTAAACACGCGGTCTAGTTCCTCGAGCGTGGCGTCTTCGAACTTTTTCGGAATGGCGGTGCCGGCGTTGTTCACCAGCACGTCGATTCCGCCGAGTGTGGCGACGGTTTTTTCGACCGCGGCCCTAACTGCATCGGCGTCTGCGGCGTCGGCTTGAAATGCGACGGCCTTTCCGCCTTTCTGTTCAATCGCTTTGACCACTGAAGAGGCGGCGTTTGCATCTTTCGAGTAGGTGATGGCCACGACCGCTCCATCAGCGGCCAGACGCTTCGCGATCGCGGCGCCAATACCACGCGAGCCGCCGGTGACGAGTGCTACCTTCTTATTTAATGTAGACATAAAATCTCCTTTGGCCTTTTTACAATCGCGGTGCGCGCAATTTACCCGATTAAGTAAATGCGATCACGTATCTGATGCGCAGAGTCAGACTCTAGATTGAGAAAAGTTCGGACGTGGCCGGACAAATACCCGGCGCGCGCCTTTCGTGCAAGAAAAGAACGTGTAAAATGCTGAGAGCGGCAATCCTNNGGTGATAGCTAATGTGCAGAAACATCAAGATTCTTTTCAATTTCGATCCGCCCGTTACTGAGCAGGAGATTCGGAACGCTTCGCTTCAATTCGTGAGGAAGATCAGCGGGTTTAGCAAACCGTCGAAGGCAAACGAAGCTGTGTTTCAGGGTGCCGTGGATGAAATCGCGGAAATCTCGAGCCGGCTTCTGCGTTCGCTGCAAACGAATTCATCGCCTAGGAATCGAGAAGAGGAAGCCGCAAGAGCCAAAGCTCGGTCCACAGAAAGATTCGCTACTGCGGCACGCGGTTGAACCTTCTCTAGTTCCCATCGGCTTGCACAGGCTACTCTATATTTGTTTATTAGCTGCCGACACGCGACGCAAAGCTCATGGAACGCAAATTTCTAGGAGTTACGTTTCGACGATGGATTGAATATACAGTAGCCATTCTATTGGGTAATGCAATTTACTATTTTTCGCTGGTTCCTCACCTTCCGCAGGCGCTTCGGCACCAAGGATTTCTTCTGGATTGGGGCAGCCTGATCGATTTCGTGATCTGTCTGGCGGTGTATGGATTGATCCGATTGGGCGGAAAGCTCTGATTGGCGCACGCCGTGCAATTCAATTTCCGGATTAATTCGCGCAACGGTAGAACCACTAGTTGGCTAGTGGTCTGTTCAATTAAGGGCTGGGTTTGCAACAGATTACGGCAGAGGCGCATCGCAAGTAAGGGCGAGCTGTGGGGCAAATGTCCGATAGTGGGAAATCAACGTCCGCGGGTGCTCACCAACGGCCAGTACAGCCGTCTATTTATCCGAATCTCGCAGAAAGGCCAGATGCCGGGCAAAGCGGGGTTCGCGAATCCGAAAAAGCGGTCGGAAGCGAATCTAAACCGGCGGTAAACACCATGGGGATGAGCGTCGCATTTGAAGGTGATGCGCGCGCGGCAGCGACGGTGAAGCTTGCGGAAGAGCAGGCACTCGTCCGGAGCGCACAAGCGGGAGACCGCCTGGCGTTCGAGGAACTGGTGCGACGCTTTGACCGCGAAGTGCTGCGTCTGGCGCTGAATCTAGTGAAACGTCCCGAGGATGCACGGGACATTTACCAGGAAAGTTTCTTGCGGGTTTACCGGAATTTGCACCGATTCCGGTTTGAGTGCAGTTTTTATACCTGGCTTTACCGGATCGTGACGAATGTGGCGCTCGATCATCTGCGCCGCCGCACGAGCCGGCGTGAAGACCAAGCGCCGGTGCCTGAAGAAGCAGAAGGCGGGACGCGAGATTTCTTCGACCGCCAGCCGGAGATGAGGGCAGCGGCGAATCCGGAAAGAAATTTGCTAGGGCAGGAATTGGGCGAGCATATCGCGACGGCGCTAGAGCGGCTTTCTCCGCGAGAGCGAATGGTCTTCGAGATGAAGCATTATCAAGGACTGAAGTTGCGAGCCATCGGGGACATGCTGGGAACCTCCGAAGAGACGGTGAAAAATTCGCTGTTTCGCGCGACTCGAAAGCTGCGCGCCAGCCTGGACGGAATGAGGTAGGCTCAACAAGTTTAGTAGGCGAGGATGAAAAGAATGCAGCCGGAGCAGCACGGAAATAAATCGGGTAAGAAGTGCGAAGAATTTGGGCCGCGCTGGACGCTATTTACCGCGGGCGAACTCGACGCGGCGGAAGTGGCGGAAATGAACGAGCATGTCCTGCACTGCGCGAATTGCAACGCAACACTGGCGCAAGAGAATGCGCTGCTTGCGCTGCTTTCCTCGAATCGCAGGGAGCCAGACGCGGCTTTGCTGGGTGGATGCCGAGCGAGTCTGGAAGATGCTCTGGATCAGGAAGAAGAGCGTGGTTGGCTGCGACGAGCGGTGAGCACATGGATGCCCGGGAGTTGGATTTCACCGGCGCCGGCGTGGAGCGCGGCTTTGCTACTTGTGATTGGTTTTTCGGTGGGAATACTGGGGGCGAAGGTTGTGAGACACTCCATTGCTCCGAACAGCGCCAGCCAATTCGGGACTTCGAATTCGGCGAGTACGCTGACGGGAGCAACGACTCCGGCTGATGCCGGAAATTCCTCTTTGAGTCCGCTGGACCTGCACACGGCCGACGTGGCCGGGATCAACGTGTTTCCGTCGAGCAACAATCAGCCGCCACAGGTAGAACTGCAGCTCCGGGCGCGGCAGCCGATCACGGTGCAGGGAACTGTGAATGACGACGAAGTGAAACGCGTTCTAATTTTTTTCCTAGATAACAGCCAGCGATTCGACCCCGATGTGCGCATGAACGCGGTGGAGCTGCTTCGCATTCGGAACAACGATGCGGATGTCCGCGCGGCACTTTGCCAGACGGTACACACGGACCATAATGCCGCGGTGCGATTGAAAGCTCTGGAAGCGCTGGACGGCGCGGAGCCGCAGGACATCATCCAACAGACGCTGCTCGATGCGTTGGTGGACGATCAAAACCCCGGCGTACGTGTGGAAGCAATCAATGCGCTGCGGGAGATGGCAGCGAAAGGGCAGGTGGAATCTGACGGCCACATGCTCGCCGTTTTACGCGACCGCATGCAAAAGGATCCCAGCACATACATTCGGCTTCAAAGCGCGGCTGCGATTCGCGATCTAGGCCCGCGACAAAAGTTCTAAAATGGAAAGCGCATTGCTTGCTCTTCCGCCCCAGCGCGCTGCGAGAAAATACTTCGGTGCGTTCTCCGGTTGTTTCCTCACTTGTGTGACGGCAGTTGTTCTTTTGCTGATTCTTGCTGGCCTCCCAGCGTCCACTTCTGCGGCTGCCGGCCGCGATGGCAACAGGAAACCAGACAGCTCCCAATCCGGCCCGCGGCTCAAGTCCGATTTAAGGGGCGAGATTCCAACTAGCGACGGCCGGCGAATTCACCTGGTGCTCGATCTCGGCAACATCGTCATCCACACCCAGAATTCCGGCAAAATTGATTACACGGTTCATCTGGAGGCAGACTCTTCCCAGAAAGACGCGAAAGAACTACTGAAAAGTTTTTCGGTCAGCGCGCACGAGACTCCCGAAGGCGTCTACTTGCGTGGACAGACTTTGCGCGGGTCCAGCGGACGGCTGTGGGTGACCGTGACTGTCAACGTGCCGAAGAGCTATAGCCTGGAGCTTTCCACGGGCGGCGGAAATATTGATAGCGACAACGTTGACGGAACCGAGACAGTTTTAACTTCCGGCGGCAACATCACGGCAGGAAATGTTAGTGGCAAGGCGCGGCTGGTAACCGGTGGCGGACACATCACGGTCAAGAACGTCGCAGGCGGATTATTCGCCAACACAGGGGGCGGCCATATCACTACCGGCGCGGTCTCCGGCGGAGCGACGCTCCATACGAGCGGCGGGCATATTCGTATGGCCTCTGTGGAGGGCATAGCAAGATTGAGCACGGGCGGCGGAAATGTGACGGTGGAGCACTCGGGGAACGAGCTGAACGCGGAGACAACCGGCGGGCAAATTGAGGTGGGAGAAACGACGGGTCTGGTGCGTGCGAAGACAGGCGGAGGCGGAATACGGGTGGTGCGCGTGTCGGGCCCGACGGACCTCGAGACGGTGGGCGGCAGCATTTATCTGACGCAAGTGGATAGCGCGGTGAAGGCTTCCACAGGAGCTGGTCTGATAACGGCGTGGTTTGTCGGGCCAGTAAAGTCGCCGAGCCAGTGCCAGCTGCAATCGGATGATGGCGATATCGTGGTGTATATCCCGCGGCAAATGCCGGTGACGATTGACGCCCAAGTTCAGTTGGGAGACGAGCACCGCGTTATTGTCGATCCCGCGTTCCAACTCAAGATGAGCTTTGACGCCGCGTCGAACGGCGGGCATTTGGCTCGCGCCGAGGGCCCGCTGAATGGCGGCGGAGAGATTCTGCATTTGCGCACGGTGGCGGGCAATATTCGCGTGGTCGCAAGTGACGCCGCTAAACAAGTGCTGCTTTACAAGCAACAGATGGCACAGCTTGATGAGAAGGTTCGATTGCAATTGCAGCTACTAGAACAATCGCAATCGCATGAGAGCGCGCCGTAGCCTGAGCAGTAAAGGGTGATGATACGCCCAGGCAGGCGAGAGGTTTCCCGGCCGCAGGCGGGCCGAACGTTCACAGGGGAAGGAAGTGAATTTGAAGGGGGCGTACTGTGCAAACGACGATGCGGAACTTTCGGTATCAATCCTACTCTCAACGGCCAATCAGAGTTGCGGCCACAGTATTTTTGTTGCTGGCCGGGCTCTTTTGTATTTCCCTGCGCTGTTCTGCGGCTGACGAACTTTTTAAGCAGACGTATCCGCTGCCGCCAGGAGGGAGCTTCGTACTCGAAAACGTGAACGGGTCGGTTCACGTAGACGGGTGGGAGCGGGATGAAGTGGAAGTGAGCGCGGTGAAAACGGCGCAGAGCGACCAACATGACCTCGAACTCGTCAAGATTGAGGTCGACAGCAAACCCGGACAGGTCGCGGTGCACACGTCTTATCCGAAAGGCCAGGGGGTTGAGGTGGCCGTCGAGTATCACGTGCATGTGCCGTATCGAGTGCTGTTGGGCAACGTGGA
This sequence comes from Acidobacteriota bacterium, assembly GCA_003153585.1. GTDB lineage: Bacteria > Acidobacteriota > Terriglobia > Acidiferrales > UBA7541 > Palsa-295. The sequence goes on from PLZZ01000217.1 coordinate 7,966, forward strand.
AACGGTCAACGGAAGCGTGACTGTGCGCGGCGTTGAAGGCAGCGGTGAACTGCGGTCGGTGAATGGGAATGTAGAAGTGACCGACAGCACCGGGCGATTCAGCGAAAAAACGACAAATGGAAATGTGCGCCTGGAGCTGCGGCAATTGTCTGACGGCGGTCCCATGAATCTCGAGACGGTCAACGGCTCCGTAGTGCTGGGATTGCCTTCTACTGCACGGGCGAATTTGAAAGTGCTAAGCATGAACGGCGACGTGTATTCGGAGTTGCCGGTAACATCGACCGCGGGATCTCCAGGCGCNNGGCGGCATTCACCTGTTCCTGCAGCGGCCAGGCGTCTGAGGGGCGCAACTTTCGAGTGAGGAGGAACTACATGAAGAACTTGGTGTGCTCGAACCTCGTGTTTGCAGGCGTGTTACTACTGGCTTTGGGCAGCGCGCCGGGAACGCTCAACGGCCAATCCCAAACTCAAGGCAAGACTCCAGCCGCCACGCCCGCTTCGCCTGTCCTTTCCGGACCGGTGCAGGCGTGCCCGGATTCCAAAACATTAACGGAACTATTGAGCAACGCCAAACGTACTACTGAACAGGAACTGCAGTTGCAGCTTGCAAATCTGCAGGACGAGATCGCCAAGGAGGTCGAGATGAGCGCACCGGAACTCGGGAAACTGCAGAGTCTCTCGGCCCAGGTTGCGGGCAGGGAGTGGCAGGCCCGCGCAGAAGAGTTCGCATCTCACGCCGATGAGCTTTCGGCATTAGCGCAGGATAAAGCGGCTGAGGTTTGGGGCCAGGAGCCGAAAGTATTCAGCTCTTTTTCGGATGAGGGCGGCGGATGGCTGGGAGTGGAAATCGGCGAGATGACCGCCGATAAGGCCAAGGATTTGAGACTTTCGGAAGTGCGCGGAGTCGAGGTGATTGACGTCGAACCAGATAGCCCGGCAGCGAAAGCTGGATTGAAGGAACATGACGTTATCACTCGGTATGACGGACAAGCGGTGGAGGGCACCGTGCAGTTCCGCCGGCTGGTACGCGAGACGCCAGCGGGGCGGAATATCCCGCTCGCGATTTCTCGAAACGGCACAGCACAAAATATTTCCGTAGAGCTTGGCGATCGCAGCGCGCTGCTGGAAAAGAAAATGCGAGGAAAGATGCGGGATTTTGACGCTGCGTATGCGGTGGCGACGCCGAACTTTGATTTTCGTCTGGACGGGCCGGAGGTTTTCGGCGCGATGGACGGGCGCACGCCTCTGCTGGGAATCAGCGCCGAAGACCTTACCGGGCAACTGGGGGCTTATTTTGGCGCGCCTGAGGGCGGCGGAATTCTGGTGCGCGAAGTTCGCGCTGGGACTGCAGCTGACAAAGCGGGACTGAAGGCCGGTGACGTCATCATCAAGATAGACAGCAAGCCGGTCAGTTCTTTGGGCGAGCTGCGGCAGCAGTTGCGCGACAAAACGGATGAAAAATCGGTGAGCCTCGGGATCCTTCGCAAGGGCTCGGAGATGAACGTCGCGATCACAATTGAGAAGCTACAACCCATGGAGTCAACGCACATGATGCGTCGCGCGCAACTCTAGAAGCGAATCGGTATTCACCTGTAATTCCACCCCAAGGCCCGGGCACGCTCCCGGGCCTTTTAATTTGGCGATGAATTTTTGCTGGTAGGAAACGCTGCCAGCGCCGGGGATACGAATGCTATTCCCGGACTATTTCGGCATTCGCGGCGGGAGCTAAAAGGCGCATGAGTTTGGGACCATCGAAGAACGCATCAATTTCATTGTCTTCCGTTTTGACTCGCAATTCTTCCAAGCTGGCGCCGCCGATGTCCTGCTTGCCGAGCGATTCGACCGTGATGCTACCGGGCGTTATTTCCTGCGGGACCAGAACGGCAAAGGATTGCGCACCTTTCTTGTCCCAATCGTAGAGGCGGAAAAGAACGGCGTACTGATGATAGAGATTGTTATCGAGCACGACGATGCGCGGAGAGTTGAAGGTGAACTGCTGGGTATAAGGACGAGCGCCTTCGAGGTGCAGCTCCACATTAGCTTCAACGCCATTGAAGACAATCACGGAGGAGGCTTTTTTTGCACCTTCCGTGGACCATTCATATCGGATGGGCGTCCCGTCGGGTTTGAGATTCAGCGTTCCCTTGACTCGGGAGGAGCCTTGCGGAGACTGGATTTCGGATGTGCCGTGGGCCACCCAGTCGTTTCCACTCGGTCCAATTTCGAATTCTTCCGTGCCGATTTTCTGCCCGTTAACCATGATGCGGAATTTTCCTTTGTCAGCCACAAAAGCATTGGCGGAGCCGGCAGCGGCCGGCGCCTGGCGGTGTTTTGCATGGGACGGCGAGGTTGCAAGAAGGACCATGGCGGCTGTCACGGTCAGGATTAGAAACATCGTAAGCCGAGAAATCGAAGAGTTCAGCTTTGGAATCATGCAGTCACCCTGGGGAAGATTCCCAGCGCGAGAATCTGTTCCACCACGCGCAAAGGCTCAGTATTTGTTTCGACTCGGTAGTCGGCGAGTTCGTAGGACGGCAAGCGTTCGTCGTAGAGTTTTCGGAAGCTGGCTTCGTCGCGAAACAGAGGGCGATCCGTGATGTGAGCGGCGCGTTTGAGAAGATCGGAAATGGGACAGTGCAGCCAGATCAACGCCGCACCGCTCTGGCGTAGCAAGGCAACATTTTGTTGTTGGGCCGTGGTGCCGCCGCCGAGAGAGACGATACGAGGTTTTTGTTGTTCGGCGGCTTCGCCAAGAATGCGCGCGAGTTGGTCATGTTCCGCGCGGCGGAATTCCGGCTCGCCAAGCCTGGCGAAGATGATCGGGATGGTCTGCCCGGTGGCTTCCACTATGCGCTTATCGAGATCCACGTGCTGCCATCCAACCTGACGAGCAAGCAGCCGCGCAACCGTGGATTTGCCGGTGCCCATAAATCCGGTGAGGCAAACGAGCGTACGCGCGCGAGTTTCACTAACCATGGAGCGGAACACCGAGGGCGGGTTGGTGTAATTGCGGGATGGAGCAATCAATCACGTTTGAGAATGTTGATTGTACCATCGAAGGTCGTTAATTCGACTTTGGCGCGGCCGGCATTGAAGGTGCCGAACAAACTGTTGCCAAACCGGCTGTAGAGATGTTGCTGGTGGGCCTTGGGCGTGAGGCTGGCTTCGTTATTTACTTTGCCTTTCAGAGAAGTGGCGCTCAGGTCAAAGGAATCGGCCGGTGAAAAGCGAACTTCGATGACGCCACTGTAATTCTTCAAGCGATAAAGTCCGTTGGGCAGAAACTCGCCGGAGAACAGGATATTGCCGGTGGAGGTTTGGGCGTGGACGTGATAACTGTGAATGTCCGTAAGACGGAGATTTCCGCTGATGGAAGAAACCTCAAGTTTTCCGGCGCAGCGAGTGCACTGAAAAGAGCCGCCCACGGTCTTGATGGTGACGTAACCGGCGGAGTCTTCGAGGTCAACAGCCGCGGCCACGGTCTCGACGTTCATGTCGCCAAGGACGTTCGCGACATTTACTTCTCCCGAATCGTTGTGGATCTGAAGCTCGGCGTCTTCCGGGACGTTAATCTGATAGTCGGCACGCATATCGTCGGGCGCGACATTATCGGAAGTCGGATGAGTGGAAACGTCCACGCGGTTTCCCATTTGTTCGGCGTCCACTTCCACGTCATCGCTCGCGCGGGTTGAAATCACCATCACTTCGGACTTGGTCCAAGCCTTCACAGTGATCATGCCGTTTGGATTGTGAAGGGTGATGACCGGGTGAGATTGAACCTTGAAATGCTGTTCCTGGCGGCGAGGCTGCGGTTCCGCGGACGCCATGCTGCAGAGCAGGAGACCGGGGACCAGTAAACTAGCGGTTTTCCAATTGCCGTTCGACATCAATCGTTGACGAACAAAGTGAGAGGCGCTCATCGGTTGTTTTCTCCGCGTTCCGTCATCTGCGCTAGCAGATCCGCCTTCTGCTGATAGGCTTCGTAGAGATAATCCCGCGCCACTTCGTTCTGGGGTTCTTCTTGCACACTTTTTTCACATAAAGCGATGTAGTTGTCAACAATTGCCAAATTTTTGTTGAGGGAAGCAGTTACCACGGGATTGGAATCGTTGAAGGATGCGAAAGAATGCTGCTCGGCGGTGAGTTGAGCGCTCAACGGCAGGGTGGAGTCCTGAGTGCCCTCCAGCCAGCGCGCTTCGTTGGCCCGTTTATTAATGGGCCTGCTCAATCCGAAGGCTACTGCAATCAACAATACCAAGTAGGCGCCTGCCAGAACCGGGCGCGGCAAGCCGGCGAACCATCCGCTGAACCACCGCGGGTGGGACAGTTCAAGTTGAGCGGTACGGCCATCATGAATAAGCCCTTCCTGTTCGAGTTGCGCTCGCAAAGAGGCCCACACGCGCGGAGGCGCTTCGGTTTCTTCGGCGTTCCAACTACGGGCTTCGGTGTGGATGGCATTCAGATCGTCGATGAAGTTTTGGCAAATGGGGCAATCACGAAGGTGAGCCTGCGCGTCGGGGTGAGGGCTGCCCTCCATCCAGAGTGGCAGGTGATTCAGGAAAGCTTTACACGTAATCGTTGCCATTTCTTTCAGTCCTCGCCGCCAGAATCCGCACCGGCAGCCTTACGGTCCTCGCGAGCCTTATCACGAGTGGCTTCGTGAAGGAGTTCGCGAAGGCGCATGCGGGCCTTGTGCAACTGCGATTTCGAATTTCCGATGGAGCAATCCATGATCTCCGCAATTTCGTTGTGTTCGTACCCCTGTACATCATGGAGCACAAACACTGCCTTGTAGCCCGGAGGGAGCTGCTCGACGGCACGCTGTAAGTGGACGCGGTCAATCGAGCCGCTAAGCCTTAGATCCGGTGCCCCGAAATCCCGCCGGGGACCGCCGGATTCCTCGTCGGGCTCCGTGAGCTCATCTAACGAGGTTTCCGTTCCGGACTTCTTACGCAATTTCATCAAAACGACATTTACGGCCAGGCGGTGCAGCCAAGTGGAAAAGGCCGATTCGCCGCGGAAAGTAGCAATTTTTCGGAAGAGCTGGAGGAACGCTTCCTGCGTTAAGTCCTCGGCACCTGCCGTATTGCCAACCATCCGCAAACACAGCGAATAGACCCGGCGATTGTGCAAACGGTACAACCGCTCAAACGCCGCCGCATTGCCTTGCTGGGCGAGCCGGATGGCTTCCGCCTCCGGCATCTCGTCCGTATCGTTTCGTCTCGTTCGGGCCACGCTACCCGTCGGGACGCATCCCTAGCTGCGATGCGTCGGTCGCCTTAGAAGTTGTACCTATCGTTCTTCCTGCTTAACAAATCGATTACTGGACAATTTTCGGCAATCAAAAGCAGCCGCAATACCGGCAGTGGCGCAGAAAACGCGCGTATGGTGCCCAGCTATTTTCGTCGTAATTCGCTCAAACGTCTAGCATTGTTCGGTCTTACGGCGGCCGCCAGGACCAGCAGATTGGGAAAGCCGGGCGAGTCAAGTGATGCTAAAACGCACCGAGTAGTTACAAGACAAATGAGATGACCACTAAGCGGTAGCACGAGACATGTGCGGCCGCTCCCGCAACCGGCGGCGGACGAGGGCTTCGCCGGGAAGAGAATCCAATTCCAAGGCAAAGGCGGCTAGCTGCTCGGCGGGAAGGGCTTGCAGGAAAGACTTCAATATTATTTCGGACTCGCATAAACAGGTGTTGAAGTCATAATGCAGGCAATCGAGCATGTTCCAGCAATTGGCCGGCTGAACGGCAAGGCCGTGCGAAAGATCTTCAGCCGTCTGGTCGAATTCGCGGACGACATGCTCGACCGTATCGGAGAGAATTCGCAGCTTTTGGAAGAACCGAGAACGGTCGGCAAATAAGACATGGTGCAGAAGCCCGTTCCATTGAGCGGCATTCTGCGCCGTGTGGCCGCGGAAAAACTCAGTATTCAATGGTTCGACTAAAGGAACCCTAGTGAGCTGGCGTGCGCGAGTTGAAACCGCGCCGCAAGCTACGACCAAGGTCGCTCCAAGGCGCACCAAGAGGTCAGCGGAGATAAAAACCTGTTGACGCGCGCAAACCAGTTCGCCACGGGAGCGAAGCGAGAGAGCTCCGTCGAGAGCCACGCTCATCATGGCATACGAGGATTCCCATTGCCGAACTACCGCCTGGAACAGATTGCTTTTTTCCCGCGGCAGCGCAGCAATCCAATCTTCAGAAACAGTCCGACGTGCGGCGGCAGCCTTCCGCCTCTGTTGACCAAACACGCTCCCCCCAAGTAGTGAGCGGGATTATAGCACCGGTTTTCGCCAGAGGCGTTTTCTTGACGCTCGTAGAAGCCGACCGCTATACTGCGCGCGGCTCCTCGAACGGGCGGAAGTTGCCGAAGGCCTGCTTACCGAAAGGAATGTGACCCATTGGAATTTGAACCGCTCGACCAGTTCCAACAGCGCCGTAAGAAGCTAAGTGAGATTGAAGCTCTGGGGCATTCTGCGTACCCGCGGAAATTCGCCTGGACGCATACGGCTCGACAGATCGGCGAACAGTTCGAAACTCGCACGGCCGAGCAGCTTACCGCCGATCCCGTGAATGTCCGCGTGGCCGGACGAATTATCGCGCTACGCCCGCACGGAAAAGCGGCTTTTGCGCATATGACCGGAGACGGCGTGCGGCTCCAGCTTTACATCAAACTCGATGTTGTCGGAGAACAGGCCTACCAATTATTTCGACTCCTGGACCTCGGAGACATTATTGGGATTTCGGGGCACCTTTTTCGAACGAAAACAAATGAGTTGACGGTATGGGTTGAGAAACTTGAATTGTTGAGTAAAGCGTTGCTTCCGCTGCCTGAAAAATGGCACGGGCTGGCGGACGTGGAACAGCGATTTCGCCGGCGATATCTCGATTTAATCGTGAACGAACGCAGCCGTGAGATTTTCATTCGCCGCGCGCAGATCATCCGCGAAATACGGCATTTTTTCGACTCGCGAAGCTACCTCGAAGTGGAGACGCCGATGATGCATCCGATCCTTGGTGGCGCCACGGCGCGTCCTTTCGTAACGCACCACAACACATTCGACATGGACTTGTATCTGCGCATCGCGCCGGAACTTTATCTGAAGCGGCTGGTTGTTGGCGGGCTGGATCGCGTGTACGAGATCAACCGAAATTTCCGCAACGAAGGAATCGATGCGATTCACCAGCCCGAATTCACCATGCTGGAGTTTTACCAGGCTTATAGCGACTATTCGGAGCTGATGGACCTGACGGAAGATTTTTTTCGCGTGCTCGCCGGGAAGATTTGCGGCAGCACGAAAGTAAAGTTCGGAGAGGACGAGATCGACTTTGGACATTTCGAGCGCCTTACGATGCGGGAAGCCATTTGCAAGTTCTGGCCCGGAGCCGCAGNNAAGCTTTCTGACGGGGAATTGACCGGAGAGCTTTTCGAACAAGTTGCCGAAGCACATCTGGTCCAGCCGACTTTTATTTATGATTTTCCGACGGCCATTTCGCCGCTCTCGAAGCAAAAGCCGGATGACCCATCGTTGACCGAGCGATTCGAGTTGTTCATCGCGGGGATGGAACTTGCGAACGGCTTTTCGGAGCTGAATGATCCTTTCGATCAAGAGGGGCGCTTTCGCGCACAAGTTGAAAAAGGCGACCCGGAATCACCCAAGGAAGTGGACACCGATTATATTCGCGCGCTTTCGCATGGGTTGCCGCCGACCGCCGGCGAAGGCGTCGGCATCGACCGCCTGGTAATGTTGCTAACCGATTCCCACGCGATCCGTGAAGTAGTCCTTTTTCCGCTGCTACGCACCGAAGGCGGCGAGCCTGCCGAGCCGCCGGCTGAAACGAGCGGTGAAACAAAATGACATTTGAATGGCTAGTGGCGTTGCGGTATCTGCGCTCGCCGAACCGGCCGGCAGTACTGCGGATCGTCACGCTGCTGGCGGTGGTGGGAGTAGCGTCGGGCGTGACCACACTTGTGATCGCGCTTTCGATGAACACCGGATTCCGCCAAGCGATTCGCGACAGATTGCTGAGCGTTACNNCGTTTGGCCGGCACACCCGGCGTGGTCTCGATCGAGCCGGCGATTTACGATACGGTGCTGCTGTCTTCCGGACCGCACGCGCGCGGAATCGTGCTCAAAGGGGTGGACCCGGAGCTGGAGCGCCGGGCCAGCGAAGCGCTGCGCAATCTGGTTGCAGGATCGAGCGATTTCGGCGCCGATAGCGACGGAATCCCGGCGCTGCTTGTGGGGCGCTTCCTCGCCGAAGACATGAAAATCTCCGCAGGGGACTACGTCACACTGACCAGCCCGCAGGGAAACCTGACGCCTTTTGGAATGCTCCCGCGGTCCAGACGATTTCGTGTGGCTGGAATTTTCGATTCCGGATTCTATGATTACGATGCAAATTGGGGATTCGTGACGCTAGAGTCGGCGCAGGGGCTTGCCGGAATTGGCGATGTGGTGAGCCTGCTCGAAGTGCGAGTGGCGCAAATGGACGACGCCGCAACGATTGCCGATGCACTGCTGCGTCGCGCCGGGAAGGGTTTTACCACTACCACTTGGATGGACGAGAATCGCGCACTGTTCCGCGCGCTGAGCCTCGAAAAACTTGTTACAGCACTATTCATCGGGCTGATTACCTTCGTTGCCGGCTTGAACATTCTTGTAGTGCTCACGATGACGGTAGCGGATCGGGCTCGCGACATCGCCGTCCTGATGGCGATGGGAGCGCGCAGCGCCCAAGTACGAAAGATATTTATCTTGCAAGGGATCGTGGTCAGCGCGGCGGGGACAGCGTTTGGACTCCTGCTTGGGTATACATTCGCATGGATCGCCGATAAATGGCGATTGCTCCCGCTGAATCCCGAGGTGTACGCGATTGCATACGTTCCATTCCACGCGAACGCTTTGGATGCTGTATGGATCGCCGCTGCTGCATTGGCGATCAGCATAGCGGCGACGGTGGTTCCGGCACGCTCCGCGGCAAGAATCCTGCCAGTGCAAATTCTTCGCTTCGAATGATCTCCCCGAGGCGTGCTAATCCGTGAGACGTGCTAGAATCGAAAGCAAGGCGAAGCGCAGGGGGGAGGCTGCTAGAGGTAACAGTACGGCAAAAATGAGAAATACATTAGAATCGACCCGCTTAAGTACAATTCCGGCGGGGGCTAGCAGTATGTAACGGAAGGACATACAGAACTACGACTTCGGCATCTAAATTGAGTTAGGTTATAGCGAGAACATGCAGACGCAGACCAATTCAAGTGTCGCTATCTTGGACGACTCGCGGTCCGTAGACCCCCGGACATCTGGAATACTTCTACGTTGTGACAGCCTAAGAAAGACTTTCCGCTCCGGCACGCAGGAAATCACTCCCATTGACGGGCTTGANNCAGTATACTTCGGCGGGAATTCGCTCCAGTCTTTTTCCGAGGCGGAGCTGGCAGAGTATCGCAATCGCGCCGTTGGTCTTGTCTGGCAGCGACATCACCTTTTGCCGGATTTCACGGCGGCGGAAAATGTAGCGATGCCTCTGCTGCTTCGGGGCGTAGGGTTGGGGCAAGCGCTTCGAACGGCGGGTGAGTGGCTTGCAGAGGTGGGGTTGGCCAGTCGAACCGAACAGCGGGCCGGGGAGCTTTCCGGAGGCGAGCAGCAGCGCGTAGCAATTGCACGGGCGCTGGTGAACGCCCCAGCATTGCTACTCGCCGATGAACCTACCGGGGATCTGGATGAGCGGAGCGCGGAAAATATTTTTGAACTCATGCAGCGTCTCCACGGATCTCACCATCTAACTTCTATTCTAGCGACACACAATTTATCCTTAGCGCGACGGACCGACCGCGTTCTGATTCTGGAACATGGAAAGCTGGCGCTGATTGGAAACACACTGGCAGGTTCCGCAACCCCTTCTGTAGCTGCGGGCCCGACCAAGACCCCGGGGAGAGTGTAGGTGACCCGTGTTTGAACGCTATACAGAGAAAGCTCGGCGCGTGATATTTTTTGCACGGTACGAGGCGAGCCAATACGGAAGCCCCTACATCGAGACGGAGCACCTGCTCTTGGGACTGCTGCGCGAGGATAAGGCGCTGGCGAACCGGTTCCTGCGCTCGCACGGCTCGATCGAATCCATTCGCAAAGAAATAGAAGCACGGATCACCGTGCGCGAGCGCATTTCGACCTCGGTAGAAGTTCCTCTGAGCCAGGAGTGCAAGCGCATTCTCAATTTTGCCGCGGAAGAAGCGGAGAGATTGGGGCACAAGCACGTAGGCACCGAGCATCTGCTGTTGGGAGTGCTGCGCGAGGAGAAATCCTTTGGCGCGGAAATTTTGCTGGAGCGGGGATTGCGGCTTTCGGCTGTGCGTGAAGAATTGACGCGCGGCGCAGGAGAGAAAGTGCCAGTGAACCGGCCCAAAGAAGCTTCCTTATTGGCGGAATTCAGCCGCGACTTGACGCAGGCTGCGATGGAAGGTCAGCTCGACCCGTTGGTGGGCCGAGATAAAGAACTCGAGCGGGCGATTCAGATCCTCTGCCGGCGCACGAAGAACAACCCGGTCTTGATCGGTGAGCCGGGAGTAGGGAAAACCGCGATCGTTGAAGGGCTGGCGCAGAGAATTTCCGATGGAGATGTTCCGCCATTTCTTGCGGACAAGCGCATTCTTTCGCTGGACCTTTCCTTGATCGTGGCCGGAACGAAATACCGCGGACAATTTGAAGAGCGGCTGAAGACCATCATGAAGGAATTGATGGAGAGCCAGAACGCCATCGTGTTTATCGACGAACTGCACACGCTGGTGGGCGCCGGTTCGGCCGAAGGTTCCCTTGACGCCGCCAATATTTTGAAACCTGCTTTGAGCCGCGGCGAGATTCAATGCATTGGCGCCACTACGCCGGGAGAATATCGCAAGTCGGTGGAGAAAGACCGTTCGCTCGAGCGCCGGTTCCAATCGGTAAAGGTTTCCGCGCCCAATGAAGAGGAAGCGATTCGTGTGCTGCAGGGCGTTCGAGACCGCTACGAAAAATTTCACGCAGTCAGCTACACGGACGAAGCCATTCGCTATGCAGTTTATCTGTCTAACCGGTATATTCCCGACCGTTTTCTGCCGGATAAGGCCATCGATCTTCTGGACGAGGCGGGTTCGCGCGTGAAGCTGCGCCAAGCGATGCTTCCAGATGAAGTTTCCGAGGTGCAGAAGCGCGTGAAGTTCATCACGCACCGCATGGAAACAGCCATCGCCAATCACGAATTCGAAAAGGCGCGGTTCTATTCCGAAGAAGAGCGAAAAGAAAAAGAGCACCTGCGAACGCTGCGAGAGAAGTTGAAGATTGACGATTCTTCCACGGGCATCGTTACGCGCGAAGATATCGAAGAAGTTGTGGCGCGCTGGACGGGCATCCAGGTTTCCGCGATCAAAGAAGACGAACAGCAGAAGCTGCTGCGCATCGAAGAAGAACTGCACCGGCGGGTCATCAGCCAGGACAAAGCGATCACCGCCCTGGCACGGGCCATTCGCCGAAGCCGCGCTGGCCTGAAGGCGCCGGGCCGTCCGGTAGGCTGTTTCCTGTTCCTGGGGCCGACCGGAGTGGGCAAGACGGAAGTGGCGCGAAGGCTGGCGGAATTTTTATTCGGCAGCGAGAAATCGCTGGTTCGCTTCGATATGTCCGAGTACATGGAGAAGCATTCCGTCTCGAAACTGATCGGAGCGCCTCCAGGATATGTGGGATACGAGGAAGGCGGACAACTGACGGAGCGCGTACGGCGCACTCCGTACTCCGTAATTTTGCTGGATGAGATTGAAAAAGCGCATCCGGACGTATACAACATCTTGCTGCAAGTTTTCGAAGACGGGCAGCTGACCGACGGCCTCGGAAACACGGTGGATTTCCGCAATGCGATCATCATCCTTACTTCGAACCTGGGGGCGCGGCAACTGCAAAAGCAAAGCGGCCTGGGATTCGCATCGAAGGAACTCGACTCGATGGCCAAGAGCCAGGACGACATGGTGATGAGCGAGGTCAAGCGGGTGTTCAATCCCGAGTTCCTCAATCGTCTGGATGAGGTGATACTGTTCAACTCGCTCACGGACGACGATCTGTTGCGGATTATTGACTTGCTGGTAGGCCAGATTAACGAGACGCTGGTGCATCGCCAGGTGCAGATTGCGCTGACACCGGAAGCGCGCCAGTGGATTCTGGAAAAAACCTGCGGCGATCGAAATTATGGCGCGCGGCCGCTCCGGCGCGCGTTACAGAAGTATGTCGAAGACCCACTGTCGGAAGCTTTGATACAGGGCGGACTGCAAAGGCCGGCTACGCTGGAGGTTTTTCTCTCCAGTGAGGGTCTTTCCTTCCGTCCCGTAGTTGAAGCAACCCCGGTGGCCCACTAAGAATCCTACGCGCAAGCCGGACGGGAGCGGTTCCGGCGGGGGAGCACATAATCTTGGGCGGAAATCTGCGGCCTTGACTAGGGCCGCGAGCACGAAAATTTTTGTGCGCCTGTTTCAACCCCTTGCCGTTGTGTGCTTGTGCATAATCGCGTATGGGGATCTTCTTTGGGCTCAACAGGGCCAGGGATCCTCCGGCCCTCAATACGTAATCCAGCGAATCGAATTCATCGGCAACCGGCGCATCCAGGCGGACACTCTGCGCGCGCGAATTTTTTCGCGGCCTGGCGATCCTTATAGCGAAGAAGCGGTTCGCCGCGATTTCCAGGCTCTTTGGAACACACAGTTCTTCGAGGACGTGCGGCTCGAGGTCGAAGACAGTCCGGACCAGCCCGACGGTAAAATTGTTGTTTTCTATTTGAAAGAGCGGCCGATCATCCGCAGGATTGAGTACAAGGGGAACAAATCAATCTCGGAGTCGGATATTCTCGATGCGTTCAAGGATAAGAAGGTAGGTCTTTCGGTGGAAAGCCAGTTTGATCCGACGAAAATCAAGCACGCCGAAGTGGTAATCAAGGAGCTACTGGCCGAACACGGCCGGCAATTCGCCACGGTCAAGCCAACCTACGAACGGATTGCCGCGACCAACGCGGTCAAGCTGGTGTTCAATATCGACGAAGGCCCCAAGGTGAAGGTTGGCACGATTACCTTTACAGGGAACAAAGTCTTTTCGGACGGAAAACTTTTGCGCGCCATGCGGCACGACCGGCCCTATGCAATTCCTCTCTATATCACGAATATTGCGGTTATGGACAAAACCTACGATCGCCAAAAACTCGACGAAGACTTGGAGGTAGGGATTAAGGGGCTGTATCGCGACCACGGTTATTTCAAGGTCAACGTCGGTGATCCGGTCCTGAATACGGTTGACGAAGACCGCAGCGGCATCAAAGGGCCCTGGCCGATGCTTGGATCCAAGCACGGCAAACGAGTAAACATAACGATTCCGATCGAGGAAGGCGCGCAGTTCCGGATGGGAAGCCTGAAATTTCGCAGCAGCGACCCGGAAGTGGGTCTGGTCTTCAAGTCCGACCTGCTAGCTCGCGTATTCCCGATAAAAGAGGGGGAGGTTTTTTCAGCCGACAAAATACGGAAGGCGCTCGACAATTACAAGAAGCTATACGGGGAATATGGCTACATTGATTTCGTACCCGAGCCGGTGACGGAGATCGATGATGTGAAGAAAGTCGTAAATTTGACGATGGAGTTCGATCAGCAGAAGCAGTTTTTCGTGCGCCGCATCGAATTTTCCGGTAACACCACCACCCGCGATAAAGTGATCCGCAGGGAAATTCTGCTGGATGAAGGCCAAGTGTACAACAATCGCTTGTGGGAATTGAGCATATTGCGGCTCAACCAACTCGGCTACTTCGACGTCATCAAACCGGAGAACGCCGAGCTGAAGCGCAACGTGAAGGCCGGTACGGTGGATATCCGGCTGAAGGTGCACGAAAAAGGGAAACAATCCATCAGCTTCTCCGGTGGCGTGAGCGGAATTGCCGGCACCTTTGTCAGCGCCTCTTACCAAACGAACAATTTCCTGGGATTGGGTGAAACGCTCACCCTGTCGGCGCAGTTGGGCAGTTTCCAGCGGGGCTACACGTTTGGATTCACCGAGCCGTTTCTTTTCGATCGGCCGATTACTTCCGGCTTCACTATTTTCGCAAGTAAACTCTCCTTTAACCAGGAAAAGCAATTTGGCGCTCTACTTGGCCAGAATGTGGCGCTGAATCCGGCGTTGCAGCAAAACTACGACACGAACACAAAGGGTTTCACCATCTTTTTGAGTGAGCCGCTGCGAAGGTTCTCATTCGCGCGCGTGGGACTCACTTATGGGTTTTCCACGACAGATATCACTACGTTCAGCCAGTCGGCGCAGTTGCTGTTCGACAGCATCCAGTTCACCAGCCTGGCGGGACCTTCCGCGCTGAACGGGATTCATTCCAGCAAAATCACGCCCACGATTAGTTACAGCACGGTGAACAACCCGCAAAACCCCACACACGGGAGAAGCTTTTATTACGGTTTGTCGTTCGAAGGCGGCCCCTTGCAGGGCAACGTGAATACCTTCAGCAATACATTTTCAACGAGCTATTTTCATGCCGTTAATAAGCGCCGCAATGTGTTCGCGGTGAAGTACCAGACTTCGTTAATCACGGGCTATGGAGGAAAAGACATTCCTCCGTTTAACCGCTTTTATCTGGGCGGCGAACAGGACGTACGGGGTTTTAATTTCTACACGATCTCTCCTTTTGTGGCGATTCCGTTTTCGACCAGTACAAGCATCATTTACTTCGATCCCAGGAAGCTCGGGCCAACGGGAGCTCCCACGCCGCAACAGCTCACCGTGCCGCTTTTGGAATTCATTCCCACTCGTCCGGGAGGGGATTATCAGAACGTTTTAAACCTGGAATATCGCATCCCGATTGCGGGCCCGGTGACGCTGGTGATGTTCAACGACCTGGGAGTGAATGGCATCCTGCGGCAATCGCAATTGTCACTAAATCCCGCAGCGGTGGCCTTGTTCCAGGAACAGTATCCCAATCCTGATTTCCCAAATGTACATGTGACGAACGACCTGCCCATCATTCACGGAACGAATTTCCATCCGCGCACTTCTGCGGGACTGGAGCTGCAGGTTATTCTGCCGATCGTCAACGCGCCGTTTCGCATTTACTACGCATACAATTATTTGCGCTTGACGGGGACGATCGTGGCGCCGGAGGGCGCCTATTCTTTGAGCGATGCGGTGAAGAACAGCTTGCCGCCCGGAGTGCTACAGACGCAGATCGCTCCGGAACTAGAATCAATTCTGTCTCTGCAAGTGCAGCATATTCCGTCGGGGCTGATTGAGCCGAAACAAACTTTCCGGTTTACCGTGGGAAAGACCTTTTGATATGAGCGTCTAGTCTTCAGAGATCGAGGTACAGCGCCCGGGAAATTTTTTTACGCGCGAGATAGATATAATCGTTCGAGATGGGACGGAGGAGTGAGGATGCGAGCTTGGAAAATAGGGGTGGTAATAGTTCTGGCCGCCGGGATGGCACGGTGCGGCGGAAACAGCACGCCGGTCGGGGTTACCGTAATTCCGACGGGCACCGCCACGTCACCCATTTCCGTCCTTATCAGTAGCCAGCCTGGCCTGCCTCCTGGACAGCGGCAATTCACGGCTAGTGTGACCGGCACTTCGACATCCACGGTGAACTGGCTAATTTGCCTTCCTCCTCCGAGTCTGACGGTGAAACATCCGATACCGCTAAATTGCGGGCAGCTCACCGGCTTTGGCACCATAAGCAGTACTGGACTGTACGTTGCTCCCCCTGCGCCGCCGTCACCAAATATTTTTGTTGTCGCGGCGCAAAGCACGGTGAACCAGGATATTTACGGAATCAGTTTCGTTGAGGTGGGCTCCGGAGTGCGCGTTTCGATAGCACCGACCGATGTCACCATCGCTCCGGGCGAAAACATTCTGTTCACGCCGACGGTTAGCGGCACTACGAATACGGCCGTCACGTGGAGCGTAACCGCCGACGGCATGACAGTTGTTGGCGGCAACTCGACCATCGGGTTTATCTGCCCGAATCCGGCGGCGCCGCAGCCGTGCCCCGCGGGGACCTATATCGCGCCATTGACCTCGCCGGGTGCGGTGACCATCACTGCCACATCGGCCGCGGACAGCTCCCAATCTGCCACGGCGTCAGTGACTATCGGAACCTCGACAGGTCAAACGACACTCTCCTCTATTCTGCCGACGATGGCTCAAGAAGGCTCGGTGCAGCAAGACATTTATCTGAATGGTACAAATTTCTTCTCTACCAGCACAGTGCTTGCAGGCGGCGTACCGGTCCCCACAATATTCATCAGCACTACGCTCCTGCGCGCCACCATACCAGCAGCTCTGCTGGTCTCACCGGCGCCGTGCACCCCGCAGACAGCAGCGCCGCAAATTCCGATTATCGTGGAGCGGCAGAATGGCGACCGTACGCAGCAGGCGAATCTGATTATCAATCCATCGCGTCCGGCGCTGGTCGCTTCGTCGCCGGATAGCACGGTAGCAAGCGCTGCGGATGTGGGTGTGACTCTAACCGGCGGATATTTCTCGCCCTGCACGTCGGTATTCTTTAATGCCCAGCCGGTGACGGTGAGTGCCGGGGGAAGCTCAAGGGTGTTGCAGGTTACTATTTCGGATACGGACTTTGGTCCGCCTGGTCTTTATCCGATCGTGGTAAACAACACCGATGTCGTAGCGCCTAATCCGCCAATTTCCGCGGTGAACCTATCGATAGAGCCCACGTCGTTTCCGACTGCGCCCAGCACCGCCATCGGCGTAGGAGCCGGCCCGTCGGCAATCGCGATTGATCCTGTGCTGGATGTTGCGGTGGTTGCGAATACTGGGGCGAACACGGTCAGCATCATCAATTTGGTCACCAATACGGTGGTGACGGTGGCGGTGGGCCCGAGTCCCACAGGAGTCGCCATTGATGATCAGTTGGCCCACCACATTGCGGTGGTGGTAAACAACGGGAGCGGCACCGGAGGCAACAGCGTTACTGCGATTGACCTAACCACGAACACAGTAATATCCACTCTAACTTTGCCGAACACGGCCGTTCCACCAAATACGGTGGCATTGCCATTCTCGATTGGAATTAACTCGTTGACTCACCGGGCGCTCGTGACGCAGCAATCGACGAATCTGGCCACAGTGCTGGACCTTTCCACCGGTAGACCCGTGCTCGTGCAGCAAATCGGGGGAAGCTTAAGTTCCTACAGCACTGGGCCGACTCCGTCCGTGGCGATTGACCCGCGCTTGAACTGGGCAATTGTTACGCCTGGCGGAGGGGGCTCGGTGAATATCGTAGATCTGGGCCGCGCTCCCAACGTGACTCCGGGAGATGTGGTCGGCCGTGCTCCGGTGGTAATCGGGAGTCTCTCGGTCTCCACGACAACTCAGGGGGTAGGCATCAACACTCAGACGCATAAGGCGCTGCTCACTGATCCAAACGGCACCCTTACCACTTATAGCCTGCTGGACAATACAGTCAGTAGCATCCCGTTCCTGCAAAATGGCAACCCGATTGACCAGCCTGGGTTTATCGGGGCAGCTATAAATCCACTATCGAATGTGGGCATCGCCGTTAACGGACTTGCCGGAACGGCCGCGATTGTGGACATGGGAAACAGCAACGTCTTGCAAACCGTTACGGGGCTCAACTCGCCACAGGCGGTGGCAATCGACGCGGCGACGAATCAGGCCTTCATCGTAAATGAGGGGAACAATACCGTTTCAGTAGTTACGCTCGGAATATCGGGGCAGTTTCGGACATTGCAAATAGTGGAGTCCAGTCCAGCGATGGCGTTCGTGACCAATCCCACGACTCCTCTGACCCTGACGATCAATGGCATTGGATTTTCAGGGGCTCCGCAAGTAGTCATCGATGGCACGGCGCTCCCTGCCGGCGACGTGACGGTTGTAAGCAACCGCCAGATTCTCGCAACGATCCCTGCAAGTATGCTCGCGAACGCGCGTAACTTCATTGTGTACGTACAAAGTGGCGGGCAATGGTCTAACACCACCGAGTTAGCTCTTATTCAACCCGTTTCCGTGGGCAGCGCACCGGTGGGAGTGGCCGTGGACCAGAACCTCGATCAGGCGGTGGTAACAAATAATGCGGATAACACTGTATCGATTTTGAATTTGCTCACGGGTGCGCCAATCTTATCCGGCTCAACCGTTTCGGTGGGATCCAACCCAGCGGGCGTTTCCGTGATCGACCGACTAGGGTTGGCGGTGGTAGCGAATACCGGCAGTAACAACGTCACCGTCCTGGATGAGGCAGGAGTCGATGGAGTTTTTACGCCTCCCACTACCGTGCCGCTTTGCGGCACTTGTACTGCGCCGACGGGCATCGGGCTCAATTCCGACACGGCCACTGCAGGGACGGCCAATACAACGTCGAATAACGTCAGTTTTGTCTCGCTACCAGCTACCGGTACGACTGCGACTCTTGGAACGACGATACTGGTTGACCAGTTCCCGGTGGCTGTCTCAATGGCTCCAGTGCTATTGTCCCCGCCCACACCCGGGATCATCACCACGCTGAACTATGCCGCCGTGGACACGGCATCGTCGGCGAGCAGTGTCGATTTGCTGAACGTCGCAATCGATTCAATTATCGATAGGGTTTCTCCGTTCGAATTGCCCACGGGAGTTGTGTTCGATCCCGTGAACCAGGATTTCCTGGTGGTGGACAGTGTTATTAACAACGTGGTGATCGTGGATCCCATTACCTTCATTCCCACTTCATTCCGGGTGGGAATTGGGCCTACTTCACTCGATTACAATTATCAGACGAGCACGTTGGTAACGAACAATGCCTCGAGCAATACAATCTCGATTGTGAGTTATGTATGCCCGCCGAATCCGAATGGTCCGTCCAGCTGTGCTGGTCCGCAGGTGCGCGACGTAGTAGGTGTAGGGGGCTTGTTGCAGCCTGCTTCGGTGGTGATAGGCCCGAACTCGATCGCGATCGACCTTAAGCTGAATCTGGGCGTGCTTGTGGATCAGAGCAATAATCGTGTTTTGCTTGTGCCGCTTCCGCACTAATGTTCGGCAGCAGAGCGAAGTCGAGGGGCCCGATCGTTCGGCCAACCTCTGCGCGAGCGGTAGCATCCGAAAGTAAACGGGCGCGGGTACGAAATCCGGTTGACCTGTTTCTGCGGCGACAGCTATAATCTCTAATTTGTGTTTAGCGAAATATTCGAATAAGGAGTGAGAATGAAGATTCGATTTGGAGTTCCGGCCCTGGCGACCCTATTGATGTTGCCCACAGTTTGGGCGCAATCGAACGGCGCCGCAGCATCACCTGCGAAGGTAGGTGTGATCAGCGTACAGGCGGCGATTCAGAGTTCGGCAGAGGGCAAACAGGCTGCCGCTGAACTGCAATCCCAGTTTGCGCCACGGCAGACAGAACTTGATAACCTGCGCAAGCAGATCGAGGATTTGCAGACGCGTCTGCGTACCACATCCAATACCTTGAGCGACGAAGAGAAAGCACGGCTGGCGCGCGAGGGCGATCAGTTAACGCGAACCTATCAGCGCAAGCAGCAGGAATCGCAGGATGATTATACGGAGGCGGAGCGTGAAGTCGTGGACCGCATCGGCCGCAAGATGATCGACGTCCTCGACAAATATTCGAAGGAAAACGGCTATGGCCTAATCCTGGATACTTCGGCGCAGAACACTCCAGTGATCTACGCTGCGAACACGATCGACGTCACGCAGGATATCATCAAGCTTTTCGATCAGAATTATCCGGTAAAGAACGCGGCAGCGACAAGGCCGGCGGCTCCGCGGTCAGCGACTCCGAAGCCTGCAGCTTCGCAGCCGGCTCAACAGCAACCCGCTCCTCGATAGCTTCTACATTTACGACGAAAGGCCTCGCCGAACGAAAGGCGAGGCCTTTTTGTCGTCATTCTGCAATGTTGGCGGGCAAATCCCGGACGCCGGCCAAACCAGGGCGGCCTTGCGTTTTCGGGGGCGAGAAATTATACTGGAGTGCTTCCAGAAAGGTCGCATGTCCCAGTGGGCGCGAGCCCACTTTTTTGTTGGGCGCGAGAAAGGCGTCAGCGCCGGACTGCCTGTGGAAGCCGGCTGGAGCTGCCGGCCGAGTCGTACTGGAACCTAAGATCAGGGTCCTTAGTCGGCCCGTTGAATCGCATGCAACTGGAAAAGATTCGTGAGGCGGCGGAGCGGGTAGCGGGCTCGCTAGGCCTCGAAATTTTCGACGTGGAATGGAAGATTGGCAAGCAGCGGCTTCTGCGGGTCTATATTGACCGTTTGCCCGGCCCCCAGAACCCGGAGGGTCTCGGTGTCACCCATAAGGATTGCGAACGGGTCAGCGAGCAGCTCAGCGTGATTATAGATGTGGAGGATTTGGTGCCGGGTCCGGCTTATGTTCTGGAGGTTAGCTCTCCGGGGCTGGATCGAAAGTTGATGAAGGCGGCGGATTACGAGCGATTCGTGGGACGGCTGGCGCGGATTTGGGTTACTGAGGCAATCGAGAATCAGAATTATTTCGAGGGACGTTTGGCCGGCTTTGCGGATGGCGTTGTGAAGCTGAATGTAAAGGGCCGCGAGATGGCGGTGCCCTTCGCCGGTATTAAGAAGGCAAATTTGGTCGTCGAGTTATAGGCATTTGAACGGCGGCATAGTTACGGCGCAGAAATTTCTGCGAGACATGGAACTAAATATCTTGGAACTGATGTTCGGGAGAAACTCAAATGGCGAGTCTGCTGTACCAGACAATCGAGCAGATCAGCCGGGAGAAACACATTGAACCCGAGATCATCGTCGCGGCCATTGAGGACGCGATGGTGGTCGCGGCGCGGAAGTATTACCGCACTGAGGAAGATATCCGCTCGAAGTTCAACCCAGAATCCGGCCAGGTAGACGTGTTTTCGGTGCACACTGTGGTCGAAGAAGTTACCGACCCACTGCGTGAAATCTCGCTTGGAGATGCCAAGAAACGCCAGCCTGAAATCGAGGTAGGCGGCGAAGTGATCGAGTCGAAACCGACGGACGTCCTGGGAAGGATCGCGGCGCAGACGGCCAAGCAGGTGATTCTGCAGAAAGTGCGCGAGGCCGAGCGCGATACGATTTACAACGAATTCCACACGCGCGTCGGCGAGCTGATCAATAGCGTGGTGAAGCGCATGGAAGGTCCGGACATCGTGGTGGATCTGGGGCGCACGGAAGCGCGTCTACCAAAGCGCGAACAGTCACGTTTGGAAGCTTATAACGTCGGCGACCGGCTGCGCGTTACGATTCGCGCGGTGGAACGCGCAGCGAAAGGGCCGCAAGTAGTTGTTTCGCGCGCCGATCCTGCGCTGGTGCAGCGGCTCTTCGAAATGGAAGTGCCGGAAATTTATGACGGCACGGTGCAAATCCGGGCGGTGGCTCGCGAAGCGGGCGAGCGAACAAAGATAGCAGTTGAGAGCCGCGACAAAGATGTGGACCCTGTCGGCGCTTGTGTGGGCATGAAGGGAATGCGCGTACAGTCCATCATCCGCGAATTGCGCGGCGAGAAGATCGACATCATCCCGTATAACGAAGAGACCATCGCGTTCGCGCAAAAGGCATTAAGCCCGGCTAAAGTCACGCGCGTGCAGGTGGTGGATCCGGAAGAAAAAAGACTGGAAGTGATTGTCGAGGACACCCAGCTTTCGCTCGCGATCGGCAAGAAAGGCCAGAACGTGCGGCTGGCCAGCAAATTGATCGGCTGGAATATCGACATCAAGAGCGAGGAAGAGAAGCGCCGGGAGATCGAAGCGCAGATGGCGGCGCTTACCGCTCCCGGAACGCCGCTCACCGATTTGGCGGGCGTGGGCCCGAAGACGATCGAGAAACTCGAAGCTGCTGGAATCACCTCTGTCGAGAAGCTCGCGGATATGACGCCGGAACAGCTGGTTGAGATTCCGGGCATCGGCGAGAAGATGGTTGAAAAGATTCACCAGTCCGTAGCAGCATATTTCGAAATGCTGGAAACGCAGGCAGCCGCCGGGCCGAGCGAACAGGTTGACGCAGTCGAACTGGCGCCGGAGGCAGCGGTTGAAGTGCAAGATGCTCCGGAGGCGGACACAGCGTCTGAAAAACCCGAAGTAGGCGAGGAACTCGAATCCTCTGAAGCGCCCGAAGCAGGTGACGCTGAGGAGGCGGCCACGGAGACAGACGCGCGCGGGGCGGATCCTTTGGATTCACCCGGCACGGCGGACACGAGAGAACTCCCGGGCGAAGAAACGCCACGCCATTCGATTGAGGGCGGAGAAGAAGCCGGGGACTCAGAAGAAAACGTACAGAAGTAGATTCCAGTGAAACTTGTAGCGAAAGAGGCTGATGGCAGATCCTAATCAAGTCCGCATAAATGAGCTGGCCAGGGAACTCGAGATCAAAGCAAAGGTTCTGATCGAGTACCTGCCGGAAGTTGGCGTCACCGAGAAGAAAACGCATTCGAGCTCGATCGATAATTCTCATGCCGAGCTTGTGCGGAGGCATTTCTTGGGGTTAGCGGCGCAGGAAGCCGCTGCTGAAGCGGAGAAGGTGAAGGCTGCGACG
Source organism: Acidobacteriota bacterium (assembly GCA_003153585.1). Classification (GTDB taxonomy): domain Bacteria; phylum Acidobacteriota; class Terriglobia; order Acidiferrales; family UBA7541; genus Palsa-295. The sequence goes on from PLZZ01000217.1 coordinate 30,517, forward strand.
GCGAAATCGAAGCCGTCACGCCCGGCCGCTGCAACGCAACCGGTTGCCGCGCGTCCGGCGCCCGCGGCCTCGGTGCCGGCGGCACCGACACCCGCCACGCGTCCGGCGAGCGGCGCTACTGCACCTGCTGCAACACCCGCGAAAGCTCCGCTACCCGCAGCGAAACCGGGGATTGCGCCAGCTGGATCGGCGCCGCCTTCTCGCGTTGCGAAGCCCGGCGTTGCGCCCACACCAGGATCTGCCCCTCCCGCACGCCCTGTAGCTGCCGGTGGTACTCCCGGGCAGGGCAGCACCACAGCGCAACGTCCCTCCGCCGCGCCCGGTGGATATAGACAAGCTGGCGCGCCATCATCCGTTCAAAGATATCCGGCAAGTTCTGGAGGTCCGTCCGGTGCTACTCAAGGCCGACCCTCGCAGGGATTTCGTCCTGCTGCACCAGGTCAGAGTCGTCCCGGTGGTGCTCCCGGACAAAGCCGTCCCGGCGCTCCCAGGCCGGGCGGACCGCCTTCGCGGTTTCCACAACGCCCTGGCAGCAGTCGCCCGGGACAAGACCCAGTAGGAGGGCAACGACCAGGCGCCGGCATTCCCAAGGCCGAACCAGGTAAACCTTTGTACGCGCGCAAGCCTCCCGCCTCGCGCGGGCGGCCGCTGATTGAAAAACGATACGCGGAAGGAGAGCGCAAACTTCATCCTGTGCGGCCTCGCGCAGGCGCAGGCCCCGGACGCGCTACGCAGATTGAACAGGCCCCGCCGGTTAAACGCGAGCCGCGCGCGGTCACCGTCACGGAAGGAATTACCGTTCGCGAACTGGCCGAGAAGCTGGACATTCGCGCCAAGGAATTATTGAAGACACTGCTTGATCGAGGCGTTTTCGCCAGCATCAATCAAGCGCTCGACGTGCCGACAGCGACGAACCTGGCCGAAGCATTCAACGGTATCGTTCAAGTTGTCACATTTGAGGAGCAGGTTGTTCAAGAAGAGAAGATCAAAGAAGAGCGCACGGGCAATGAAGTGGCGCGCGCACCTGTAGTCACCGTGATGGGCCACGTGGACCATGGCAAGACGAGCTTGCTGGACGTAATCAGGGAAGCCGACGTCGCGGGTGGCGAAGCGGGAGGAATCACACAACACATCGGGGCCTATGAAGCGCACGTACAGGGCAAGCGCATCGTGTTCATCGACACCCCGGGTCATGAAGCGTTCACTCGCATGCGCGCGCGCGGCGCGAAAGTTACCGATATCGTCGTGCTGGTGGTAGGAGCGGACGATGGAATTATGCCGCAGACCGAAGAAGCGATTTCGCACGCTCGTGCAGCCGCAGTTCCGATGGTGGTCGCTATCAACAAGATTGACAAGCCGGACGCACAGCCGGAACGCGTGAAGCGCCAGCTTTCAGACAAAGGATTGATGCCCGAAGAATGGGGCGGCGACACGGTGATGGTGGAAGTGTCGGCCAAAATGAAGACGAACATTCCGAAGCTGCTCGAAATGATTCTCCTGGTGGGAGACCTTCGTGAGTTGAAGGCTGATCCTGATGTGCCGGCGAGCGGAACCGTGCTGGAATCGCGCGTGGACAAGGGCCGCGGCCCGGTGGCAACGATGCTGGTGCAGAACGGCACTTTGCACGTGGGAGATGTGTTCATCGTCGGCGCGGTGTACGGAAAAGTTCGCGCCATGTTTGACGATCGCGGAGCAGCCATTAAGCAAGCCGGTCCTTCGACGCCGGTGGAGGTTCTCGGTTTGCAGAGTGTGCCGGAAGCCGGCGATCAATTTCAGGTGGCGGACGAAGCCAAGGCCCGGCACATCGTTGAGTACCGGCAGGGTAAGCAGCGCGAAGCTTCGCTCGCGAAATCCGCCAGCGGCCGCTTGACGCTGGACCAGTTGCACGAACAGTTGAAAGTGGGCGAAGTGAAGGAACTGCCCGTGGTGGTGAAGGCGGACGTACAGGGATCTGTCGAAGTGCTCAACGAGATGCTGCCGAAACTTTCAAACGAGCAGGTGAAACTGAAAGTAATTCACGCGAGCGTGGGAGCGGTGAACGAAAGCGACGTCTTGCTTGCGTCGACGTCCGGCGCCGTGATCGTCGCGTTCAACGTGAGGCCGGAGCGAAAAGCTTCGGATCTGGCGCAACGCGAGGGCGTGGACATTCGCCCCTATTCGATCATCTACGAGTTGCAGGACGAATTGAAGAAAGCCATGTCCGGATTACTTGCACCGGTAATCAAGGAAACGTATCTGGGCCGGGCGGAAGTGCGCAACACATTCAAAGTCAAGGGCGTGGGAACCATCGCCGGTTGTTCGGTACAAGACGGCATTATGAAGCGCGACGCGGAGGTCCGCGTGCAGCGCGACAACGTCGTAATTTACACCGGGCGGATCACTTCCTTGAAGCGTTTCAAGGAAGATGCCAACGAAGTGCGCCAGGGTTTTGAATGCGGTGTGGGCGTGTCGAATTTTGCGGATGTGAAAGTGGGGGACATTCTCGAATGCTTCAAGATGGAAAAGACCATAGCGCTCGAGATGCCTCCTCCCAGCGAACGCCCGCGCCGGCAGGAACGTGCGGGGCGGCAGGAAAGCGCGTAACCACGGCGAAATCGTTTCAAGTGAATTTTCTACTCGCCCGTTTTAGCTGAAATTACGGGGGCGAAAATGCCGATCGGTCTCCTCACTCTTGAAATTCACATCTCCGAGGCACAGTCTCTCAAAGACAAGCGGCAAGTCCTGCGCAGCCTGAAAGACCGCCTGCGCGCGCATTTCAACGTAGCGGTGGCGGAACTGGAGCATCAGGAGTTATGGCAACGCTCGAAGGTCGGCGTAGTGAGCATCTCGGGGGACGGCAAACATCTGGAAGAATCGCTCGCAGCAGTCGCCGCGGAATCGGAGCGGTTGCTCGGCCGTGATTTGGTTTCGCAGGAAATAGATTATTTCGAGGACAGTGAATAATGCTCGGCGGACACCGTTCGGAACGGATCGCAGAAGAAATTCGGAACGAAGTGAGTCTCATGCTCGCGGGCGAGCTGAAAGATCCGCGGCTGGCGGGACCCGTGATGGTGACGGAGGTCCGCTTGGGCGCAGGCATGCGCACCGTGCGTGTATTCGTTCAACTCGCGGAAGACGACAACGAACGCGCGGAAACATTAGAAGGGCTGAAAGCGGCGTCGGGCTACGTGCGCCACGAGCTGGTGGAACGTTTGCGGCTTCGGCGAGCGCCGGAAGTGATTTTTCTGCTCGACGAATCGGAAGAATACGGCCAGCATATCGACCAGCTCCTAAGAAAAGCGAAACCGCCGGAGACTTTGTAGCCGGGTTTTCGTTCTGATTTTTCTTGTAAGCAAAAAAGCGCTATAGGCCGCTTTCAAAACGCGGCAGAGCCAAGCAGCAAACTAAAAAGATGCCCCGATCTCCTCAGCCTTTGCCCTACGACGGAATTCTTATCGTCGACAAGCCGCGCGGGAAAACTTCGCACGACGTGGTGGAAGCTGTGCGCCGCCTGGTTGGTTTCCGCGGCATTGGACATTTCGGAACTCTTGATCCGCTGGCAACCGGAGTCCTGGTTCTTGCGCTGGGCCGCGCCACACGGCTGGCGCGGTTTTACAGCGGACGCCGGAAGCGATACAGCTTCGCGGTGCGATTTGGATTTTCCACTGACACCTATGACGCGGACGGCGAGGCTTTGGGTCCTGATGCCGCTCCTGCGCTGAACCCGAAAGAACTGGAAGAATACGCAGCGCGATTTCTGGGCAAGATCAAGCAAACTCCGCCGTCTTTCTCCGCGAAAAAGATTCATGGGAGGCCGGCGCATGAACTAGCGCGAAAAAACAAGCCGGTGAAGCTGGAACCCGTCGAGGTGGACGTGTACGAATTCAGGCTTACCGGCGTGGAAGGTTCGATCGCGAGGTTCGTGGTGGAATGCGGCGCTGGGACCTACATTCGGTCGCTGGCACACGAACTCGGAGCGCTGCAGGGTTCCGGCGCGCACCTGGCGGAGATCCAACGCACGGCGGTCGGCGAGTTTACGCTGGACCAGGCCGGCCAACTGCTGGAACTCGACCAGGAGGCCAAGACGGGACGTTTGGAAAAACGCATCATTCGCCTGGAAAGTTTATTGCCTGAGCTGCCCCGGGCAACTATTTTGCCCATCGTCGAAAAGCGCGTGCGCCACGGCGCAAAGTTCAATGTGTCGCTAGCTCAGATTCAACCTGGCCAGCTGACATCGGTTCCTGGGGCTCCCGCGCAGCTAGATTCGGATGACTGGAAGCCGTCTCGATTGCGCGTGTTTAACCAGCAGGGACAATTGATCGCTATTGCAGAGCCCGTCGTGCCACGTACCTACCAGCCGGTCGTAGTCCTCGAAGCGATTCCCTGACAC
>PLZZ01000217.1:34982-36752 GCA_003153585.1 Acidobacteriota bacterium
TTGCGCGGCGCGAGGGCGACCATACGCGGAGTTACAAGTATCAGCACCTCGGTGTCTTGTTGTTGCACGTCCTCCGCCGCTCCTAACAACCCCGCGCCAGTTGCGCCTCCAAACGCAGGCGTGCCGTTCAGGCCACGCGTGTACTGCGGCGAGCGGAATCCTGCCAAGGCCGCCGTTTGATCCGTCTTTACGCGCACTGTTTGATGGATCTCTTCGTTCGCCACAACCGGGATGTTGTTAAGAATTGATCCCGTGAGGCTAGTAATATTGAATTCAAGCTGCAGCGTGACCTCATCGTTTTGGTGAATGCGCGGCGTCGCCTTCACCTTGACTCCCACATCGATGTACTCGGCATTGGGGAACTGAGTACCGATGGCCGAAGAACTGCCGCTCAGAAATTGCGAAGAATTAAGTATGACCGATACGGTATTGGAGCCGTAGTTCGCGACTGCCAGGTCAGGCTGCGCAGTGGCCGTGAATGCGGCAGTGGCGAGCGAAACCGGATTCGTCTCGACGGGGAATTCAAAAAATGGAGTAAAGGTTCCGTCGCCGAGTCCAATCAGCAGGGATACGGCGTCGTCAGTCTGCGCCGTGACGGCCAGGTCGGGGATGCCGTCGATGTTGTAATCCGCGATAGCGATCGAAGTGGGGCCATTGCCTGCAGGAAAGTTGTTTGTTGCACCGAACGTGCCATCACCGACGCCCAGAAGAATTGAAACGGAGGCACCCGAAAGCGTGTCGGTTCCCACGCCATTGTTTGCGATCGCAAGGTCCAGGATGTTGTCGCCGTTGAAGTCGGCCGCCGCCACATAGATCGGCGTTTGGCCGGTCGGATAGGTCACGGGTTTATTGAAAGTCCCATCCCCATTTCCCAGATAGACGGTGACCGAGTTGTCCGTTTGATTGGTAACGGCCAGATCTAACTTGCCGTCGTTATTGAAATCCGCGACCACNNCCGTCTCCGTTGCCCATGAAGACCGAAACCGTGTCGTCCTGTTGATTCGCAACGAGCAGATCGAATTGTCCGCCCGCGATCAGCGTTGCCGAGACAACAGAGACCGGATGGTTTCCGGTCTTGATAGGCGAACCGGAAGCGGCCGTAAAGGTGCCGTCGCCATTACCCAGTAGAATTGTGACGGTATTGTCAGTTTCGTTGGCCACAGCCAGGCCCACATTCGTATTGTTCTTTGCGTTGAAAGTGCCCGTTGCGATGGAAATGGGTCCCTTGCCGGTTGTGGGTTTAAGGGTAGCCGGATTCTGAAAGGTTCCATCGCCATTGCCGAGAAAAATAGAGAGGGTGTCATCGGTGAAGTTCGAAACGATGAGATCTTGAAAATTATCGCCGTTCAAATCGGCTGTTGTCACGAAATCCGGGGCGTTTCCCGTGGCATAGTTCGTTACCGGAAAATCAGAAGTGCTCAAGCCCAGGATGCTCGTTCCGCCCGTGGTCGCCCCGGTTCCAAGGCTGTTGGAATATTGCGCAAGCGAAACGGGGAAACGCTCGCCCACAAAGAATGTGGCAGGCTGGTTATCCTCAGCGCGAAGCAAAATCCGGCGGCCATGGCGCACCAGCGAAAGCATCTCCGAAAAACTTGCGGCCGCGCCGGGAACGGTGGCCAGAAAAGTTGACGCTCCGCCTCCGAAAGCGACGATTGGCGGAATCAGCCCGCCGACATCCACTTGACCCGAGGCTAGCAAGGTGGCGAGCTGCGTCGGCGAAAGACCTGCGGTCGCGGCGCTTCCGAATATTTGCGTAAGGACGGTGAGCAG
>PLZZ01000217.1:36790-40791 GCA_003153585.1 Acidobacteriota bacterium
ACCAGTTCGCCGACCGGTCGGTCGAGGTCGTCAATTACTCCGCTGGCTACGGCGATCGCTTGGGGAGAGGCACGCATCGTAAGCGTGCGGCTGCGGGTGTCCAACTGGCTTCGCGTGATTCCTGCAACTTCCCGCACCAGATGCGAGATCTCCGTCATCTGTTCCGGAGTCTCGGTAGATGAAAACAAGACCGTGCGCACGATCGAGAGATCGTAATCTTTCCGCTTCTGCGTTGTATCGTCGGCCACGAAAAACAGGTGTTTGGTTAGCGGGCGCCAGAAAGTGTGAGTTTGTTCGCCCAGGATCCGCGTGGCGGTGGCGAAGTCCAGGTCATCCGCGTCAATGTGTACCTGCCGCGAGCGTAAATCCACATCGAATGCAACGTCCACGCCGAACTTCCGCGCGATCTCTTCATAAGCGCTTTGGGTATCGCCACGCAATCGGAAATTTTGCTTTCCCGGCAAGTGTTCGAGGTGCACTTCACGGGGAGGCTCGGGGCCGGAAAGAATTTGCCTCGCTTGGCGGGGATCCAGAGCGGAGAGTTCCGTCAATCGGTCGCGGATCACTTTGTTGCTGGGATCGAGTTCCCGAGCTTCGCGCAGCGTATGTAGCGCAGCGGGGATTTCCCCGGAAATAGCGTGCCGCTCCGCCAGATCGACTTTCATCTGGACCACATGGCTCTTGGCGATTTCCCGGCGAGAAAAATAATCGCTATCGTTGGGCGCGAAGTTAACCGCGTCGGAATAGGCTTCGTAGGCCGCTTCCCAGTCACCTTGCTCTTCTGCGCGAAGGCCCTGCTTGTTTGCCTGCTTGGCTTTTTTAAGGTCGGCTTTTACGAGCGGGGAACTGGGAGTACTTGAAGAGTTCGCCCCCGGCGCGGGAGTTGTCTTGCCGGTTGTATCAGGGGTAGTGGCAGGTTGCGATTGCTGTGTTTGCGCCGGCTTGGCGCTGTCCGATTGAGACTGAACAACGGCAGGCAGCCTTGCACGGGCGGAAGTGGCATGAAAGGTACCCAAGAAAGAAATCGCCAACAGGGCCGCGACAGCGGCGAAGAGCTTAGGCGATCTTGAACGAACTGCAGGTGGCATAAGTGGTTAGACGTTGCGTCCCTTCCTTGAGTTATCAAGGATTGACGCGGGCTGCGAGCTTACCCGTATATTGTACAGGGAAGCGCGGGCCTGCGAACAAGGTCTGGATTCCCTTGCTGTTGCCGTTGTGCTGAGATACACTGGGAATGCTAGTTGACACACGTTTACAACTAGAATTCCATGCTATCTGCTCTTCTTGTCGCACTTCGTGAAGGCGTCGAAGCCGCGCTCGTCGTGGGTATCGTCCTGGTCTATCTGAATCGTACAGGGCGGCGCGCGCTTACGAGCTACGTTTGGGCGGGCGTGATCCTGGCTGTCGCCGCCAGCATCGCCGCGGCATTGCTCCTGCAACGCTGGCATGTAAGCGAAGATGGTTTTGAAGGTCTGCTGATGCTGGCGGCCGGCGTTCTGGTGGTAACCATGATCGTCTGGATGAACCGCGTGGCGCGGCACCTAAAGAAGCACATCGAGCAACGGGTGGAGGCGTACGCGCAGCAGTCCACACGCGCCGCCGGCTGGGGAATTGGATTCTTCGTATTCCTGATGGTGGTGCGGGAGGGTGCGGAGCTGGTTTTGATCCTGCGTGCCGTGGAGCTTTCCAGCGCGGGCGTGCAAGTCTGGATTGGAACCGGGCTTGGAATCGCGATCGCAGTGGCCGTCGGTCTTTTCTTTTTTCAAGGCACGCTGCGAATACCTCTTCATCGTTTTTTTGCGGCCACCAGCACGATTCTGATGGTAGTCGCTTTCCAGCTTTTGCTCACCGGCCTGCACGAACTAAGCGAGGCCATGTGGCTGCCGTCAAGTAAACGTGAAATGGCCACGATAGGGCCCATCGTGCGGAACGAAGTATTCTTTTTTGTGGTGATTCTGGGAGTTGCGGCCCTGGTGGTGCTGCGCGAATGGTTCAGCGCGAAGAGCCCTGCGCCTGCGGAAGCAGCGAATTCGGCCGATCGGCGGATGCGCGAGTGGGAATTTCGGCGTCAGAAGCGCTGGAGTTTCGCTGCGGCAATTTTGTGCGTGGCCGTCGTTCTGTCTTTCGCGGCCGAGTATGTATATGCCCGGGCGGTAACGGCGCCGGTGCGTGCCCAGGTGCTTGTGGCGCAAAACGGCCAGGTAAGCATTCCGCTTTCTGAGCTTACAGATTCGAGTTTGCATTTTTATACCGCGGACGTGAACGGGACCGTAATCCGATTTCTGGTGATCCACAAACAAAACGGCGACTTCGCCGCGGCCCTGGACGCTTGCCAGATCTGCGGCACGGCCGGCTATCGCCAGGAAGGGCAGAACGTGATCTGCAGAAATTGCGGCGCGGCGATTTATATTCCTTCCATCGGCGAATCCGGCGGCTGCAATCCGATTGCGGTGAAATCCCGTGTAGAAGGGGGACAAGTGATTGTGGATGTTTCGGCGCTCGCCAATGCCGCCTCTACGATTCACCCCTGAACGATGTTTGGCCGGCTGGTAAGAGAATCCTTCGTTCGTAATCCGCGACGTAAAGTTCTGGTGGCGGCTGCACTGGTCGTGGGCATGGCCGTCGCGACTTCTACCCTGACTATTGCACTCGAGGTTGGCGACCGACTGGCACGCGAATTCCGCAGCCTGGGCGCGAATCTGCTGGTCACACCGCAAGCGGATACGCTTCCGATCGAAATCGGCGGTGTGGATTATCGGCCGGTGAACGAAGGGGCGTACCTCAGCGAAACCGACCTCGGAAAACTGAAAACAATTTTCTGGCGCCACAATATTCTGGGATTCACGCCGTTCCTTGATGTTCCCGCGACGATTCAGCAATCTGAGAATTCTGACCCGACTCTCGCCATGATTGTGGGGACATGGTACGCGCAGGATGTGTCCGTCCCCGATGGCACGAAATTCAAAACCGGCCTGAGCGTCACGCATCCCTGGTGGAAAGTTCAGGGCCGCTGGTTTCACGATGACGCGAATGAATGCGTCATCGGTTCGACGCTGGCCGCGACCATGCCGGGTGTGACCGCTGGAAAAGTTATTTACGTGTCTAGCCGGTCGCCTGGTGACTCGACGCAAGGCCAATCCGGCGCAACACAAGCGATTGCTCTCAAAGTAGTGGGTAGCGTGTCCACGGATGACGCGGAGGACAAGGCGTTGCTCGTGCCTCTCGCGATTGCGCAGAAATTATCGGGACATCCAGGCCAATTTCGCCAGCTTTTTGTAAGCGCGCTGACCAAGCCGGCGGACACTTTCTCCGAACGCGATCCGCTGAAAATGACGCCGACGGAATACGATCGCTGGTTCTGCTCGCCATACATTTCATCGATCAGCTTCCAAATAAAAACGGTGTTGCCCGGCACGGACGTGCGCACCATTCGCCGCGTGGCGGACACGGAAGGGCGCATCCTCTCACGCGTAGGCACTCTGCTTTGGATTGTTACGCTCGCGGCGCTGGGTGCTGCGGCCCTGGCGGTTGCTGCTACGTCGGCTACCACCGTTCTGGAGCGGCGCGCGGAAATCGGCGTGATGAAGGCGTTGGGCGCGACCAACTCTCTGATTGCCGGGATTTTCCTCGCGGAACAGTTGCTGCTCGCGGTTGCGGGAGGCGCCATCGGGTTCGTAGTGGGNNCTTGGCATCGCGGCAATCGTGGCATTCGTGGGTAGTCTGATTCCTTTGCGGCGCGCGTCGCACTTCAATCCGGCGCCGATTCTGCGGGGCGAGTGAGATGTTCTGGCGCTTGCTCTGGAAACTCTTGCGCGGCAGCAGCGGGCGGCTGGTCGTNNTCGAGCGCAAGCTCACCCAAGAATTTCGCATGCTGGGCGCAAACCTGGTGATTTCGCCCGGTCACGATGCGCAAATCAACGGGGCGGCTCCTGCGGCGCTTATGAAAGAGAGCGAGGCGTTCGCCGCAATTGAGAGCTTGAAGGACCCAGCCGTTGTGGCGG
>PLZZ01000183.1:0-39471 GCA_003153585.1 Acidobacteriota bacterium
CCGGACTCATGGGACGACTTGCTGGATGGCGCGCGGAAAATTCGCAAGGATCCAAAACTTGGCAACCCCTGCGGACTAGGCCTCGCGCAGGAACTCGACACCAGCATGGCTACACGTGCGCTGCTGTGGTCGTATGGAGGCGCGGAGCAGGATGAAGAGGGGAACGTCACCATCAATTCCAAAGCCACAATCGAAGCTCTAAAGCACATGCGCGCGATCTATCAGGATTCGGAGACGCCCGAGGTCTTTACCTGGGATCCATCGTCGAATAACCGGGCGATGCTGGCGGGAAAAGTGTCGTACGTCGCGAACGCGATTTCCATCACGCGCCAGGCGGAACGCGAAAAAGCCACGAACCCGATGATGGCGGAGATGTCCAAGAAAATCATGATCAACAAAGCGCTGAAGGGGCCGGTGCGCCGCATCGCATCCGAGCATGTGATGGATTGCTACGTAATCTGGAACTTTGCGGAAAACAAAGAAGGCGCTAAACAATTCCTCGTTGATTACATTGACAGCTTCGATGAGGGCTTCAAGGCCAGCAAGTATTACAATTTCCCCTGTTTTCCGAAGACGGTGCCCGACCTCTCGCAGCTAATCTCAAATGATCCGACGGCGGACCCGCCCGACAAGTACAAAGTGCTCACCGACGTTCTCGATTGGGCCACCAACATCGGCTATCCCGGGTACTGTTCAGCAGGAGTGGACGAAGTATTCAACACCTGGGTGATCCCGACGATGTTTGCGAAGGTGGCCAAGGGTGACATGAGTCCCGAAGATTCCGCGAAAGCGGCGGAAGCCGAGATCAAGCGGATCTTCGAACGACGCAAAGCGGGCTAAGGGCGGACCGGGACAAAATGGCGGTTGTCGAAACCAAGGGACTGACCAAAGTCTTCAAAAAAGGCGAACTGGGTGCGGTCAATGACGTCAATTTGACGACCCGAGAAGGGGAATTCCTCGTTTTCCTGGGGCCTTCAGGATCTGGGAAGACAACTCTTCTTCGAATGATCGCGGGACTGGAGACACCCACCTCGGGCCAAATCCTGATCGGCGGTCAGGACGTCACGCATTTGTCGCCCCGCGAGCGGCGCATCGCCATGGTATTTCAAAGCTACGCGCTCTATCCGCATCTCTCCGTTTACAAGAACATTGCGTTCCCGCTCAAGGCGCAGAAGGTTCCGAAGGAACAGCACAAGCCGAAGGTGGAGTGGGCGTCGGGCCTGCTGGGCATCGAGAAGTTGCTTTATCGCAAGCCGCGCGAACTCTCCGGCGGCGAGCGACAGCGTGTGGCGCTGGCGCGCGCGATCGTTCGCGAGCCCACGGTTTTTCTTCTCGACGAACCGCTCTCGAATCTCGACGCCAAACTGCGAACGTCGGCCCGCGAAGAGCTGGAGCAGTTTCATTCTCGTATCAAGACCACTACGATCTACGTCACCCACGACCAGGTGGAAGCTATGGCCCTGGGAGATCGCGTCGTTGTTTTGCATCAGGGGGTGGTGCGGCAGATCGGAACTCCGAAGGAAGTTTACGACGACCCCGCCGATACGTTTGTGGCCACGTTTCTTGGCTCGCCCGCCATGAATCTGATTCCTCAGGAGCACGACATCGTCGGCTTCCGTCCGGAGCACCTGCTTCCGGCCTCGCTGATTTCTCCGGACCAGCGCGTGTCGATGCATTTCCATTTTTCGCACGAGGAATACCTGGGAGCCGAGCGCATCCTCTACGGCTCCCTTGCCGACAAACGCTTCGAAGCCAAAGATGTGATTTCGCGATTGCCTTCTCGCGTGGAGGCTTCTTTCGAGCCTGGTTCGATTGTGGAATTCGCCGTCCCACGAAATGAGCTGAAATTTTTCGATCGTGCGACGGAGAAGCGCTCCGCGCCGCGGGTCGTCTCGTGGCAATAGCGCAGGGCTCACGCTCGACTCCCGAATCCCGCGCCTGGTGGCTCGGTCAGGGAATGTTTTACCCCGCGATGATCTACGTGCTCGCGGTCATCGGTCTCCCGTTTGCGCTTGCTGTTGTATACGCCTTCAGCGATATCAAAGTGGGGAGCGTCGGCTACCATTTTGTCGGCTTGCAGAATTTCAAGAGCATTCTGCACAGCGCCACATTTCTTCGCGCACTCTACGATTCATTTATTTTCACGGTGGGCTCGCAGATTCTGGTGCTGGTGGGATCCACTTTATTGGCTCTGGCGCTGGAGAAGAAGTTCCGTGGCCGCGGACTCGTGCGTTTTCTAATGCTGCTGCCCTGGGTCGCTCCGGTTTCCATCGGCGCGATCGGCTGGAAATGGATTCTCGATTCACTGTACAGCGTGATTAACTGGGTCCTGGTCCGCATCCCGATCTTTCATCTGGACAAGTTCAATCCCCCACAGTGGCTGGGCGAACCCGCGCTGGCCATGGCCTCAGTAATCGTGGTGCACACCTGGCGCCTGCTGCCCTTTTCGACGGTGATTTTGCTCGCGGGGCTTAGCGCGATCCCAAAAGAGATTCCGGAAGCGGCGGAAATTGACGGTGCGGGATTTTGGCGAAAAATGTTCCAGATCAACATTCCCATGCTGCTNNGTGCCGTCGCTGGCATTCTTTACCGGCGTCCTGGGAGGAGACTTGTCGGAAGGCGCCGCAATTTCGCTGTTCATGGTGCCTATCCTCGTGATCGTCGCCTACTTGATGCTGCGCGCCGCGAACCGCTCGGAGGTAACCTGATGGCCCGCGGGCGCGTTCGCGAATTGCTGGTAGAGGGCGGCCGCTGGGCCGTTGTGGTGTCCTTTTCCGTCGCGCTGGCATTTCCGTTCTACTGGATGTTGATCACCACCTTCAAGCAAGACGCCGATCTGTACAACACTGCGAACAATCCTTTCATATTCAATTTGAAACCTACTCTGGTGCACCTGCACGTGCTCTTTCGCGACACGATGTACTTGCGTTGGGCTGGCAACACAGCGCTTGTCGGCGCACTGGTGGTTCTGATCACACTTGTGCTCTCCTTGCCGGCAGCCTATGCGCTCGCGCGATTAACGGGAAAATGGGGCGAGCGGATGGGCATCGCGATGTTCCTCACGTATCTCGTCCCGCCCACTTTGCTTTTTATTCCGCTATCCCGCGTCGTGGCGCTGCTTGGCTTGCAGGACACCATTTGGTCGCTGGTGTTTGTGTATCCGAGCTTCACGATCCCATTCTCCACCTGGTTGCTGATGGGATTTTTCAAATCGATCCCGCGCGAACTGGAAGACGCGGCGATGGTCGATGGTCTTACACGCTTTGGCGCATTCGCGCGGCTCGTCGTGCCGATTTCGATTTCGGGCATCCTGACGGTTGTGATCTTCACCTTCACACTCGTAACGCAGGAGTTCGTTTACGCTCTGACCTTTATCGCGCCGGAGAGAAACCAGATGGTAGGTGTAGGCGTGCCGACATTCCTGATTCGCGGCGACGTCTACTTCTGGGGCGAGCTAATGGCCGCCTGTCTGATCACTAGCCTCCCAATCGCGCTGCTGTACAACTTGTTCCTCGACCGCTTCATAGCTGGGTTCACGGTGGGCGCGATCAAGTAGTGGGGCTAGGGTTGCGCGTAATAGCCCTGCCGAGTGCGCGCGGTCAGTCCAGGCTTTGCGAGTTTGATCTCCAGGTGGTGGTAATCGTCTCGACGATCGACCGGAGCAGAATCAAAAGAAATCTCGTAGTAAGGCGCCGAATCGGAGAGACATTGTTGAAGTAGGCTGGCGATATCGTTGTTGAAGTTGAGAGCTAGGCCACCGCTTTGGACGGCAAGCACCGGGAGCCCCAGATCCGCCAACTGCACCTGGCTGGATTTGCTGATCCCTTTCAAGTAGTCCTTATAGTATGAAGCGCGGGAGAGAGACTCTCCGTTCCCCAGAGGATCGACGCTGTAGAGCGTGACACGAGCCTGAAGAAGCTGAGTCGATAGGCTCACAATATTTGCGAAGATCTGTTGCTCCTGCTTCGAGTCGAGTTCGACGCGCGGCCCAGTGAGCAGAGGCCAACCCGGAGAAACCCACACCATAATCTTGCGTCCCGGGAGCGGGGCCATCTTCGCAACAAGCTGACCCAGCGTCTGAAGGGAAAACTGAAAGCGCTCGGTCGCGCCGTAGAAGCCGGCGGAGCGGGAGATGGAACGCAGGCTTACGTCGGCCTTATCCAGCGCGGTACTGAGTGCATTGCCGTCGCTCGAGAACTCCCCCAAGCTCTGGGTGCCCTTATCTGTGAAGAGCACGAGGGCGACCGGGTAGGCGAGGTGACCGCCCTCAGCGCGGAGGAATTTGTCGATCTCCGGGCGCGCCACGCTCACGGTCTGGTAACTGGTATTAACCGCATCGATCACGAGGATGACTTCAATGGGGGCCTCGCGCCCGGTAACGGCCTTGAAAGCGGTGATGGCTTGCGGGGCGTTGTTATCCAGGACGGTGAAATCTTGCTGCTGAAGATCGGCAACAGGTGGCCCAGATTTCGCGGCAACCACGACGTCAAGCTGGATCTTAGCGTTGGCAGGTTGAGTCGACGGACTGTTCTGCTGCCCTGAAGCCGCCGGGGTGCATAACAAAGTCAGAAAAAGAAAACATCTGAGGCGTTTATCGATGAACACGATTTCCCTCCGTCCGAGCGAAGGCTGACGAATGGCCGCTGGACCACTTTCCCGTTTGGAGTGTGCGAGCCGCCACCGATGACGGCGTATGACGCAGCAGCAAGTACTCGCGGTGGGAATGGCGGGGACGACGAGACTCGAACTCGCGACCTCTGCCGTGACAGGGCAGCGTTCTAACCAACTGAACTACGTCCCCGCGAATGTGCATCTGCTGGTGGGCGGTCACGGATTTGAACCGCGGACCTTCCCGGTGTAAGCGGGACGCTCTAACCGCTGAGCTAACCGCCCATCGAACCCATCCATCGTAGCAGAAGGCACGCGGTCCAAGCTAGACTTCGCACCAAGAAATTCGGAGCCGGCGAAGGCCGCGAGCCTATAACGCCGCCTGAATGACCTCGATCTAAAATTACTACGCCGTTTTTTGCTCGCCCAAACCTCCACTAGCGCTGACCTGTACGTTGGTACAGGAGCAAAAAAAAGCCTGTACCAATGGCCAGTTTTTCACGCAGCGTAACGGATGTTAGCAGATTCACCACGAACGCCGCACACGCTCCGAAGCTGCGCGCACGAGCGTGCTACGCTGAATCTTCCAGCGGTGAGAGTGCCGCGGGCGCACAATCATGTCTTCACGACTCGGCGAAATACTGGTCAAAGACAGCCTGATCTCAGCGGATCAGTTGAAGCAGGCGCTCGACTATCAGAAAAAGAATGGCGGGAGGCTGGGCACCTGCCTAGTAAAGATGGGACTTGTCAGCGATGATGACATCACTGCAGTGCTTTCCCGGCAGTACGGTGTGCCCTCGATAAACCTGAAGTTTTACGAAGTGGATCCTCTGGTAATCAAGCTGGTTCCGCAAGAAACCGCCATTCGATATCAGATTGTGCCGCTTTCCCGCGTGGGGTCGACGCTGACGATCGCGATGACGGATCCAACCAACGTCTTCGCGATGGACGACATTAAGTTCATGACCGGTTTCAACGTGGAACCGGTGGTGGCTTCCGAGTCTGCGATCAGCGAAGCGATTCACAAGTTTTACGGCGACGTCGAGAGCGTAGAAGAACTCGACAAGGTGATGAAGGACCTCGCCGGCGACGATGCTTCGGTGGAGCTCTCTGCCGAAGAGCAAGAAATGGATTTGGCCACGCTTGAGAAGGCGGCCGAAGAGGCTCCGATTATCAAGCTGGTGAACCTGATTCTCACCGACGCGGTGAAGCGCGGGGCCAGCGACATTCACGTGGAGCCGTACGAAAAAGAACTGCGCGTGCGCTTCCGCGTTGACGGTATTTTGCAGAACGTGATGGCGCCGCCGATGAAACTGAAAGACGCCATTACCAGCCGCATCAAGATCATGTCGAAGCTGGACATCAGCGAAAAGCGGCTCCCGCAAGACGGCCGCATCATGATCAAGTATTTGAAAGACGGAAAGAAAAAGGAACTCGACTTTCGTGTTTCCACCGTCCCGACGCTCTTCGGCGAAAAAATCGTTTTGCGGTTGTTGGACAAAGAAAATCTACGGCTGGATATGACCAAGCTGGGCTTCGAACAGGAGTCGCTGACCAAGTTCGAGCGGCAGATTCTGAAGCCTTACGGCATGGTGCTGGTCACTGGTCCTACCGGGTCGGGCAAGACGAATACGCTGTATTCCTCTGTCGCGCGGCTGAATACGGTAGAGACCAACATTATGACGGCCGAAGATCCCGTCGAATTCCAGCTGGCCGGAATCAATCAGGTGCAGATGAAGGAGCAGATTGGGCTGAACTTCGCTTCCGCATTGCGCGCTTTCCTGCGGCAAGACCCCAACATCATTCTGGTCGGCGAAATTCGAGACTTTGAAACGGCGGAAATCGCGGTAAAGGCCGCACTCACCGGCCACTTGGTGCTTTCCACGCTGCACACCAACGACGCGCCTTCCACCATCAGCCGATTGATGAATATGGGTATTGAGCCTTTTCTAGTGGCGACGTCGGTGAATTTGATTTGCGCTCAGCGGCTTGTGCGGCGCATTTGCTCGCAGTGTAAGGAACCGCTGCAGATTTTGCCGCAGGCGCTCCGGGATGCGGGCTATACGCCTGAGGAATCGGAGAAAGTGATCATTCATCACGGACGCGGCTGCGCAACCTGCAACAACACGGGTTACAAAGGACGCGTCGGCCTTTACGAAGTGATGGAGATCAACGACGAGTTGCGCGAGCTCATTCTAGTGGGTGCTTCCGCGCTGGAATTAAAGAAGAAAGCTTTGGAAACCGGGATGATTACGTTGCGCCGCAGCGGCCTCTTAAAAGTGGCTCTGGGGCACACGACGATGGAAGAAGTTTTGCGCGAGACTGTTCTGTAAGCGGAGGAAATAAATGGCCGGCATCACTTTAAGCGAACTCTTGAAGAAAATGATCGAAATGTCGGGAAGCGACTTGCATCTATCCACCAACAGCGCGCCACGCATTCGCGTGCACGGCAAATTGCGCCCGCTGGACATGCCGCCGCTCACCGCGGCAGACACCAAGGCGCTGGCCTATAGCGTGCTGACGGACGTGCAGAAGCACCGGCTGGAGGAGAATCTCGAGCTGGACTTCTCGTTCGGATTGAAGAGCCTGGCGCGTTTCCGGGGCAACATCTTCCACCAGCGCGGCGCGGTGGCAGCCGTGTTCCGTACGATTCCGTGGGAGATCAAGAGTTTCGATGCTCTAGGCCTGCCCAACGTCGTGCGAGGGCTCTGCGATAAGCCGCGCGGCCTCGTTCTCGTGACCGGACCGACCGGCTCGGGCAAATCGACGACGCTCGCAGCCATGCTCGACAAAATCAATAACGAGCATGAAGAGCACATGATCACGATCGAAGACCCGATCGAGTTCCTTCACAATCACAAGAAATGCCTGGTGAACCAACGTGAGGTGCATTCCGACACGCATTCGTTCGCCAATTCGCTGCGTGCCGCACTGCGCGAAGACCCGGACGTGGTGCTGATCGGCGAAATGCGCGACTTGGAGACCATTGAGTCGGCGCTGCGAATCGCCGAAACGGGCCACTTGACGTTCGCCACCTTGCACACCAACTCGGCGGTGTCGACGATTAACCGCATCATTGACGTATTTCCGGCGCACCAACAGCCGCAGGTACGCGCGCAGTTATCAATGGTGCTGGAAGGAATTCTTTGCCAGTCCCTATTGCCCAAGATCGACGGCCGGGGTCGCGCGATGGTGATGGAGATTCTGATTCCTACCGCCGCCATTCGTAACCTGATTCGCGAAGACAAGATTCACCAGATTTATTCGGCCATGCAGACCGGCACGGGCACATCCGGAATGCAGACGTTCAATCAGAGCCTAGCGAACGCCTATCAACAGAAGTTAATTACGATAGAAGTGGCGCTCGCGCGTTCATCGAATCCAGACGAATTACAAGACTTGATCAACCGCGGGGTCGTTTCGCCGCCTACAACCGGCAAACAGCCTGTCCGGCGGTAACTGCAGATAGAGAAAGAGGAGGGAACAGATCATGCCGGTATTCACATATCGAGGAGTCAACCGGGCGGGCGCAACCGTCACGGGCGAGCGGACGGCTGCCACCAAGGCCGAGGCGACCACCTCGCTTAAACGGGAGCAAATCAACATCAGTAAGCTCTCCGAGAAGGGGAAAGAGTTCAACATTCCCACGTTCGGGGGAGGGGTGGATTCAAAAGAGCTGGCCATCTTCACGCGCCAGTTCTCGGTAATGATCGACGCCGGCTTGCCCTTGGTGCAGTGTCTGGAAATTCTCGCGGGCCAGCAGGAAAACAAGACCTTTCAAAAAATCCTCAACGGCGTGAGGGCCTCGGTGGAAGGAGGCGCCACACTTTCCGCCTCGATGAAGCAGTACGAGAAGGTGTTCGACCCGCTGTATTACAACATGGTGGAAGCGGGCGAGACGGGCGGTATTCTCGACACCATTCTTCAGCGGCTCTCGAGCTACATCGAGAAGAACGTGAAACTGAAGCGCGCGGTGAAGTCGGCGGCGATCTATCCAACCGCCGTGCTGGGTATTGCCGGCGGCGTGATTATTCTTCTTCTGTGGAAGGTGGTGCCGATTTTCACCACGCTGTTTAATGGACTCGGCGTGGACCTGCCGCTACCCACCAGAATCGTGATTATGCTCAGCAGCTTTATCGGCAGCATCTACGGCCTGCTGATCCTGGTGTTTTTTGTGGGCATCGTGTTTGCGGTGAAATTCTGGTACGGCACACCGCAGGGACGGTACGCCATAGACAGCATTTTGCTAAAGCTGCCAATGATCGGAATTCTGCTGCGCAAGATCGCGGTGGCCCGATTCACACGAACCCTTGGCACTTTGATTTCCAGCGGCGTGCCCATATTGGAAGGCCTCGATATTACGGCGCGCACTTCCGGAAACGCCGTGGTTGAAAGAGCGATCACAGCAACGCGAAAGGCCGTCGAGGCCGGGCGTTCGCTGGTGGATCCTCTGAAGGAAACAAACGTTTTCCCGGGCATGGTGACGCAGATGATCGGCGTTGGAGAACAGACCGGCGCGATGGATGCCATGTTGCAAAAAATCGCCGACTTCTACGAAGACGAAGTGGACGCCTCGGTGAAGGACCTGTTGACGGCCATGGAACCTATCATGATCGTGGTCCTGGGAGTCGTCGTTGGCGGTATCGTTATTTCCATGTACCTGCCACTGTTCTCGTTGATCGGAAAACTTGCCGGTCACTAAACCCAGGCGTGCAGACAGCGTGAAGGGGGCGCTCCGTTTAACGAGGCGCCCTGCTGCAACAGCCTTGTAGCTACTGTTAATCCTCGAAAAGGATCCAGCCGGTGAATTCAGCGGGACCGGCAACGAAAGAAAATGAAAGCCGCAACCAGCGTAAGTGAATGGCTACCCTGGCTGGGCCGCGTCCGCTTCCTGGCCATTACTTTTCTGCTGGGCATCGTGGTGGCGGCACGCCAGCTTACCCCCGCATCCATATCGGTCCGATCGTTTGTTCCACTGGTAGCGCTGTGGTACATGCTCGCCATTGTTTACGTAATTCTGCAGCGCTGGACTCCGCAAGCCCGCGTGCATGCGCCCCTGCAGATTATCTGCGACCTGCTGATCATCACGGGCGTGGTGTACACGACGGGAGCGCAGGATAGCTATTTTATTTCGCTTTATTTGCTCGTCATCCTGATGGCCAGCGTCCTGTTCTTGAGGCGCGGAGTTTTCCTTGTTGCCGGAGCGAGCTTTGCACTTCTCGCAGCCGTAATCGAACTGGCTTATTACGGAGTACTTCCACACACGGCGAATTCGGCGCCGGCACAGAGCTCTCTGGCTTCCTGGCTGGCCAGCAATTTCTTTGCGTTTATCGCAGTTGCATACCTGGGCAGCCTCCTAGCGCAAACACTTCGCAAGAAAGGTGTGGAGCTCGAAGAGAAGAGCGAAGAGCTGAAGGATCTTCGAGCGTTCAATCAGGACATCATCGAATCCATGCGCGGCGGCTTGCTGACCACCGATCTCGACGGCCGGATTTTATTGATGAACCACGCAGGTACGGAAATTATGGGCCGCGAAGCGATTCCTCTGCTGGGCCAAAAAGTTCAGGATGTATTTCCAGGCTTCTGGCCCGTGGAGATGGACGGCAGCGGAAGTCCTGTCGCGGCCCGCAAAGAGGTCGAGTTTCGCACGGCAGCCGGCAATATCCGTTTCCTCGGACTATCGATTTCGCCCTTGCGCACGAGCCAGAATCCCAACACCGGCTTCGTTTACAATTTCCAGGACCTTACTCAATTGAAGCGTCTCGAACGCGAAGTACTCACCAAGGAGCGCATGGCGGCGCTGGGACGGCTCTCAGCGGCCATCGCCCACGAAATTCGCCAGCCATTGACCGCCATGACCGGAGCCCTGAAGGAACTGGCACGGCTGGCACCCCTCGATGATGACGATAAAAAGCTGGTCCAAATCGTCAGCCGCGAGTCTCAGCGGTTGAATCAGATCATTACCAATTTCCTCGACTATTCGCGCGAAAAAACATATGCCTTTACGGATCTCGACCTGGTGCCGATCATCGAGGAAACGCTTTTGTTGCTCGAGCATGACGCAACGGCAAAGGGCAAATATCGATTCGAGCGCCATATCAATGTCCGCAATGCCCGCGCTCGCGCCGATCGCGATGCCTTGAAGCAGGTTTTCTGGAATCTTTGCAACAACGCGCTGCGCGCGATGCCCAATGGCGGCATTCTGGCTGTGGAGCTCGACGCAGACGAAACCTGGGTGCGCATTACGATCCGTGATACCGGCATCGGACTGGACACCCGCGAATTAACGCGAATTTTCGAACCGTTTCAGTCAGGGTTCACCGGCGGCACAGGGCTGGGACTAGCCATCGTCTACCAAATACTGCAGGCGCATCGCGGTCGGATCCGCGTGGAAGCGGCCAAGGGCGAAGGCGCAGAGTTTGTCGTCGAACTTCCGCGTTCCGTTGCGGCGCGCGTCCCCGCGCGGCAAGCAAGAGACAAACAGGCGGAAATGCTCCCAGTAGGGAAAGGGTAGCGCGCCATGGCTCATTTACTTGTGGTGGACGACGAACCTTCAATCCGGGAGCTGCTCGAGATCAGTTTCCGCAAAGAAGGCCACAAAGTGGAAGTGGCTTCGAGCGGAGAAGCAGCCAAGGCGAGGCTGGCCGCACAAATCTTTGACATCGTCATCTCCGACATCTGCATGCCCGATATGGATGGGGTCGAGTTGCTTCGTTACAGCAAGGAAGTTTCTCCTTCCACGATTTTCATTTTGATTACCGGCGTTCCCACGATCGATACGGCAATTGATGCCGTAAACTTCGGTGCGGACCGCTATGTAGTGAAGGGTGACCGTTTGCTCGACGAACTGCGGCCGGCCGTCCAACAGATCGCGGAGAATCAGAGATTGAAGAAGGAAGCCGGTGAACTTCGCCGCCAGATCCGCCGGCTTACGGGTTTCGACCAAATCATCGGAACGAGCCCGAAGATGCGCACTCTCTTCGATATGATTGCCACCATCGCTCCGCAATCCAGCCGCGTGCTGATCACCGGCGAGAGTGGAACAGGCAAAGAACTTGTGGCTCGCGCGATTCACGAAAACAGCGCGCGGGCGAAAACAGCCTTTATTACGATCAATTGCGGGGCATTCCCGGAGACGCTCCTGGAATCCGAACTCTTCGGCTACATGCGCGGCGCATTTACCGGAGCGAATGAAAATCGCCGGGGCCTGTTTCAAGCCGCTGACGGCGGAACGCTTTTCATGGATGAGATTGGCAACATGAGTCTGACCATGCAGGTGAAGCTTTACCGAGTCCTGCAGGAAGGAAAAATACGCCCGCTGGGAAGCAACGAAGAAACCAGCGTGGACGTTCGGGTGATCGCAGCTACAAACAAGGACCTGGAAAAGGAAATTACCGAGGGGCGATTCCGCGAAGACCTTTTCTATCGCCTGAATGTGATTCCCATTCATCTTCCGCCGTTGCGAGAGCGCAGTGAAGACATTCCGCTGCTGGCCCGGGCCTTTCTCGATCGATATTCCAAATCCATGGGAAAGAAGATTGAGGGCATTGAGCCCGAAGCGCTTCGGCGTCTGGAAGTTTATGAATGGCCGGGGAACGTCCGCGAATTGGAAAACACCATCGAGCGCGCGGTAGCGCTGGAAACGAGCAAACGTGTATCGGTGGAAAACCTGCCGGAGCGCGTTACGAGCTTCTATCAGGAGTCTCGCTCGAATGGGCATTCTGAAAACAAAGCCTTCCTTATTCCCGATGCCGGTATGGATCTGGAGAAACTTATTGGCTCTACCGAAAGAGCTTATTTACTCGCTGCTCTGGAATGCTCTGGAGGGGTTCGCATCCGTGCTGCAGAAATGCTGAAGATGACCTACCGCTCATTCCGCCACTACGCAAAAAAACACGGAGTCTAAGGTGTTCCACTTCGGTGCAGGCTCTTAACGTCTTTGCGCCCGACGTTTATCGGCCTTTCTCCTTTCCGGCCCAAGACCAAAACAATTTTCTGATTCCGGCTGGAGAATAATAAGCGTGGCACAGAGTGTTAACACTCGACTTACAGCTCGTTTCTTCCAGATTNNGAATCGGCCAAGGAGAAACACGCTAATGATTAAGAATCAGAGAGAGAAGGGTTTTTCACTAATCGAATTGTTGATCGTTGTGGCGATCATTTTGATCATCGCAGCTATCGCAATTCCGAACTTGCTTCGCGCCCGTATCGCGGCCAATGAGGCTTCGGCAGTAGGTTCGACTCGTACGCTGGATACGGCTGAAATCACGTATTCTTCGACGTACGGCACCGGCTTTGCACCGTTGGCCAGCCTCGGTGGCGCAGCGCCTTGCGTCGCCGCAGCAGCGACATCCTGCTTGATCGATCCGGTTCTGACTCTTGGAACCAAGACCGGTTACGTGGTTGCCGCAGTAGCCGCCACTGGTGCGGGTACCGTAGCAGCTCCCTTCAACACGTTTGAAGTGAACGCTACCCCGTTGTCAGTTTCGACTGGTACGCGTGCGTTCTGCTCCGACCAATCTGGTGTGGTTCGCTACAACACGACCGGTGCAGCGATTGGAACCGGCGTGGGCACTTGCGCCACGGTAGTGACCATCCTCCAGTAGTTGGGATGTGCTTCAAAAGGGGAGGAAGCTCAGCTTCCTCCCCTTTTTTTTTACGAGAAGGGGCAGCGAATTGCAATGAACTGTCGTAAGGCTAGCAGTGGATACATTCGGGGCAGCGTTTATGCGAGTCAGGCAAAAATACAACTCGGCCCTCAGCTCCAACCGGAAGAACAGCGGCTGCGATTCCCGCGGTTTCAGCCTCATTGAACTGCTGGTCGTAGTCGCGATCATCTTGATCATCGCCGCGATAGCCATCCCTAGCTTTCTTCGGGCACGCATCGCAGCGAACGAAGCTGCCGCCGCAAATAACACCAGGACCATCACGACCGCCGCGATAACTTATTCATCGACCTACCAGAACGGTTATCCGGCCAGCCTCGCAACGATGGGCCCACCGCCGGGCGGTCCGGCTACTTGCGATGCCGCTGATCTAATCGATACTCTTTTCGCGACTGCGCCTAACCAGAAGAGCGGTTATACCTACGCTTACATCGGAACAAACCCTGTGACCGTTGCCGCGGGTTGCGGCGCCGCGGGCGACAATAATTACTTGGTGACGGCCACCCCAATGATAGTGGGGATTACGGGATCTCGAAGTTTTTGCAGTGAGGAGCCCGGGGTCATTCACTACGATTCTACCGGAGCCGCCACGGCCAGCGCCGCTGCATGCGAAGCGCTTCCAGAATTGTAATAGTTTGCCGGGAAGTTCCTCTTTTTCCCCTCGGTTCACAATGCATTCTTGTTAAGATACTCGGGTGATTTGCGTCCTCTTTTTTCTCACTTTCGTGTCATTTCAGTCTGCGGAGAAACCTGCAAAAGACGCCCGGCAGCTCGCACGGATGATTGACGCGCACTATCGCCGGGCAACGACCCTCAAGGCGCACTTCTACGAGAAGTTTTCCGATGGCGCCGGCGCGGTCTCGGCTGAATCCGGAATTGTGTACTTCTCGAAGCCCGGGCGTATGCGTTGGGAGTATGAATCGCCGGAGCAAAAGCTTTTCATCGTTGATGGAGCGAACGTGTGGTTTTACGTTCCTGCAGACCGGACCGCGAGCCGGGCGAAGATAGCAGAGAGCTCGGACTGGCGAACGCCGTTGGCGTTCCTTGCTGGAAAGACTGATCTTGCTCGGCTTTGCCGGAACTTCGAAATCGTGGACGGTGCAAACGCGCAGGACGCCAATCCCGACGACCGTGTCACCGTCGCTGGGAACACGCTTTTGAGTTGTGCTCCTCGTTACAATGCGGCCGATCCCGGTGAGCGCATTCGTGACGTTCTGCTTGAGGTAGATCCCGACGCCCGTCTAGTTCGCGTGGTAGTCCGTCAGGTGGGGAAGCTGGAGACGGAATTTCGATTTGGAGACTGGGAAGAAAACCTGACGATTCCGGAGACGAAATTTCACTTCGTGCCTCCGCCAGGAGTGGTCATCGTTGATGAAGCGACTCTCGCGGGCTCGCTACGCTAGCTTTGAGCGAGAATTCAATAATCTCCGCACTGGCCTCACCTGAGATCCCGTTCACAGGCCTTAAGTCCCTCAGCCGGTTTGCCTATGTAACATCATAGTAATGCAGGGATCTTGCGCATAGGACGCGGGTTGTAACGGGTATGGTAAACTAGAAGGCAAACGTCTCACTGGGCGGGACGTCTAAGTCCTAAATGACTGAATTTGTCTGCAAAGTCGGGGATACCACTGGTCGAGTTTTCCAGCAGATGGAGACGGCACAGTCGGAGGCTGAGGCGAGGCAGAAACTCGCTGAGCGGGGATTCTTCGTCTTCTCGGTTCGAATGCACTTCGATTTGCTTTCTCAGTTCAGCGGGGCTGCCCGCGAGCGAAAGATTCGCCCTGCCGATTTTCTAATTTTTAACCAGCAATTCAGCACCTTAATCAAGGCGGGCTTGCCGATTTTGAAGGCGCTGGAGCTGCTCGCCGAGCGAGCCGCGGCGCCTCGCTTGAGGCCCACTCTCCAGGACGTGCGGCAACGCGTACGCGATGGGGCCCTGCTTTCCGAAGCGTTGGCAGCCCAGGGATCGTTCCCGGCGGTGTACGTCACGGCGATTTCGGCCGGCGAACGCAGCGGCAATCTAACGGGAGTCATCGACCAATATATTTCGTACTTGCGAGTGAGCACCGGTTTCCGCACCGCTTTGCTCACGGCGTTGATTTATCCCGCGATCCTGGTGGTGACCGTAATTTTGGTTCTCAGCTACCTGGTGACATATGCCATGCCTCAGTTTGCAAAACTTTATCAGGATCTGGGAGTGCCTTTACCGGCCATGACGCAACTGATGCTGAACATGGCCGTGCCGCTGCGCAATTATTTCGTCGTGTTTGCCGGGGTTGCTGTTTTGATCGCTGCTGCTATTTTCTTGTGGACGCGGACGTTGGAGGGAGCGCTGGCGATCGACCGTTTAAAGCCCAAAGTTCCGATCGTCGGCGATATCTGGCTGAAAGGAGAAATCGCACAGTTCCTGCGAACTCTGGCTACTCTTCTGGCCGGTGGTACACCGCTGGTTTCCGGGTTGCAGACATCTTCGGCTGCCATCGGAAGCCGCCTGATCGCGACTTCCGTCGCGCGAGCCTCGGAGCGAGTTCGCGAGGGCAAAAGCCTTAGTGAGAGCCTGTCCGAAACGCGATTAATCCCGCCCCTGGCTTTGGAAATGATCGAGGTTGGCGAAGCCTCTGGTGCGCTTTCGGCCATGCTGACAAGCGTCGCGGAATTCTATGAAGAGGAAGTGAGCACCCGATTGCAGCGTACCCTGATATGGGTCACACCCGCGATTTTGGTGGTTATGGCGGTGGTGGTCGGCTTTATTTTGATTTCTCTCTATCTGCCTCTGTTCTCCCTCCAGATAGGATCTCCTGGAGGCTAGATATTATATGGCTACGCTCAATAACAATCCGATCACCGGCAATGCGCCTAACGAGGCGGAACGCGAACAGGCTCGCCGCTTAGCAGAACGCTATCGGTGTCCGTTTGTAGACCTTCGCGAGCAGCGCATCGATCCTGAACTGTTTCGCAGCATTCCTGCCGAACTAATGTTTCGATACAAGTTTGTCCCTCTCGAATCGCACGAAACCACATTGACTGTGGCCATTGCAGATCCGAGTCAATTGCAGCTCACCGACGAGCTTTCTCTTTTGCTCGGGAAGCGACTGCAGATAAAAGTGGCCACTACCTCGCAAATTGACGATCTCCTGAAGCGAACGGAGCAATCGCAACGCGTGCTCGACCAGGCTACCGAAGGTTTTACTCTGCAGGTCGTCGGCGAAGAGGAAGATAGCGAAGAAAACATCTCGATGGACAAGCTCACGCGCGGGGACACCGGCGTTAGCCCCGTCGTGCGGTTGGTGAACACGGTCATTTACACCGCGCTCGAGCGCCGCGCGAGTGATATTCACATCGAAACGCGCAACACCGAAGTAGTCGTCAAATACCGAATTGACGGTGTATTGCAATACGCCATGCAGCCCCTGGCAAAAGAGTGGCACGCCACAATCCTTTCACGTATCAAAGTCATGAGCGAACTCGATATCGCTGAACGGCGCGTGCCGCAGGACGGGCGCTTCCGGGTGCGTTACAAAGGACGCTTTATCGATTTCCGCGTTTCCATCATGCCGTCGGTCCACGGAGAGGACGCCGTACTTCGCGTTCTGGACAAGGAAACTCTCAGCGAAAAATTCCACAACTTGACACTGGATGTCGTGGGGTTCGACCAGCAGGACATGACGCGCTTCCGCCGCTACATTCACGAACCGTACGGCATGGTTCTGGTCACCGGTCCAACCGGCTCGGGAAAAACCACGACTCTCTACGCGGCCATCAACGAAATCAAGAACGATGAAGATAAAATCATCACGATTGAAGACCCCGTGGAATATCAAGTGCGCGGCATTACGCAGATCCCCGTGAATGAAAAGAAGGGACTGACTTTCGCGCGCGGCTTGCGCTCCATCCTGCGCCACGATCCGGATAAGATCATGGTNNCGCGACCAGGAAACGGCCCAAATCGCCATCAACTCCGCGCTCACCGGACACCTTGTCTTCACCACCGTGCACGCGAACAACGTCACCGACGTGATCGGAAGGTTTATCAATATGGGCGTCGAGCCTTACAANNTTCGTTTCGGCGCTGAACTGCATCATGGCCCAGCGCCTGGTGCGCGTGATTTGCGAGAACTGCAAGAAGAGGGTGCATTATTCGGCGGAGGTTTTGAAAGAATCCGGTCTGGATCCGGCCGAATGGATGCAAGTGCCATTTTACGAAGGCCCCGGCTGCCTGGAATGTTCCGGCAGCGGTTATCGTGGACGAAGCGCGATCACGGAACTCCTCGATCTTTCCGACCGCATTCGCGAGATGATTATTAATCGCAGGCCGACTTCGGAAATCAAGCGAGTAGCCAAGGAAGAAGGCATGACGTTTCTGCGCGATTCCGGTATGGGCAAGATCCGCGCGGGAGTTACCACCTTGCGCGAGATCAATAAGGTGACCTTCCTTGACTAGCGCCGCCAGCCTGACCAGCCAGTTTTACGAACTCGGCCCCGTGCGCCGTATCGAGCGCTGGCTCACTGCTATGCCGCACCCGACTCTGGTGGTTGACATTTCGTCCACTCACGTCGCGGCCGCTCGCTGGGGGAAAATCAATGGCGCCTTGGAGTCCTTCGCAGTAGAGGCTCTTCCGTTAGGTGCCGTACTTCCGTCTCCAGTGGAAATGAACGTAGCGCAGCCGGACGCAGTGCGGTCGGCTCTTCGACGCGTATTCAGCCGTGTTCCCGCGCGCGAGCACGGTCTGGCGCTTATCATTCCTGATCTGGTCGTGCGCGTTTTCATTCTGCCGTTCGACGCCCTTCCGCGCAGCGCGGACGAAGCCCTGCCTCTCCTGCGCTGGCGGCTGAAGAAGAGCGTACCATTCGACGTGGACGAAACGGTGGTCTCCTGGATGCGCCAGGCAGGCAAAGACGGGAATCTGGAGGTCGTGACGGCGGTTGCGCGGCAGAAGATTATCCGCGAATATGAAGAAATCGTTTTAGGTTTGGACGCGAAGGTCGGAGTCGTTCTGAGTTCAACCCTGGCTACACTTCCTCTGATAGAAGAGCGCGACGCCACCCTTCTCGTTCGCATGTCCGGTAAAACATTGACCACGGTCATCGTGCGTGGTGGTAACCTATGTGTTCATCGCTCGACGGATATGGCGAGCGATGCGTCTCTCCTCAGCCCGCAATCGTTGCTCGACGAGATTTTTCCCGCAGTGGCTTACTATCAGGACACCTGGGGCGGAGCGGTGGACCGCGTTCGCCTTTCAGGACTGGGAGCGCGCGCGGACATCTTTCGCCGCGCGCTTTCCGAAGAACTGAAGTGCCCGGTAGGGCCGCTCGCTGAATCCGAGCCTCCCTTCCATCTCGATTCCGGCGCAAAGGATCTGCTGCATCAGAATCTCGATGCGCTGGTCGGCTGGATGATGAACGGAGGGTCCTGAGCGCGTCCGCGCGCTTCGTATATATGAAACTTCGTCTCAATCTTGCTACCAGGCCGCTGGAAAACAAACGGCCGTTTCTGGCTCTCTCCGGGGTCTTGGGCGCCGTCGGTATTCTTCTGCTTCTGCTTTTGTCTCACGGAGCTTACAAATCGTGGCGGGCAAACCGGGATTTACGCGCGGACATTGCTCACTGGGAAGCCGAAATCCGCGTCAATAAACAGAGGCAGGCGACCTTGCAGGACTATTTCCGGTCCGCGCAAGCGCAACAAGTGTTGGATCGAGCTGCGTTTCTGAACTCGCTTATCGGCCAGCGAAGTTTTCCGTGGACCAAGATTTTCATGGACCTGGAGAAAATTTTGCCCGCCGGCGTCCGGGTCATGAATATTTCGCCGAGGCTTGTGAACGGAAAGGCTCTGGTTGAGATTACCGTCGGTGCGGCTTCGGATGACAGCAAGATAAAGTTTATTGAGGCGCTCGAGAAATCGCCGGCGTTTTCAAACGTCCAGATTCAAGGGGAACGCCATTCCGAGCAGATCACGCCCTCGTCCGACAAGATCACGCTGGAGCTTACGGCGCTGTACGAGACTACATGAATATGAAACGGTCCTGGAACACCTGGAAAAAATTGATCTTTTGCGCGCTGGGGGTTCTGCTTCTCGCGGACCTGGCCCTGGTCTTCATTGTTTGGCAATCCACGCGCGAAGGCGTGGAGAGCATGCGCGAGCAGCGAGGTCGCCTGCAGAACGAGGCCAAGCTCCTGAAGGCGGATGTCGCGCGAGGTGATGCAATTCGCGCTTCGCTTCCTAAGGTGGGAAAGGACTGCGATGCCTTTTATCACGACGCGTTCCTCGGCGCCGGCGTCGGTTATTCAGCAATCGAAGAGGATCTCGGGAATATCGCCACCAAGGCAGGTTTAAAGACCACCACAATTACGTTCAACCAAAAAGACGTGAAGGAAAGGGGAGTGACGCTTGTGACCGTTCTGGATTCGGTCGACGGAGATTATCCCGCCATCATCCAATTTATCAATGGTCTCGAGCGTTCGAAGTATTTCTATCTTTTGAATAATCTTCAGCTGGACACGGCCTCGGCCGGCGATATCCGGCTGCATCTGGAACTGCGCACGTATTTTCGGATCTGAGCCGATGTCACGACGAACACAAATCGGGGTGCTGATAGGGCTGGTAGTTCTTCTCGTAGCGGTGTACCTCGCCAATCGCACTCAAATGCCCGGCTTGCAAGGCGTCTTGGCGTCCGACGGTAAATTTCAACCGCTAAACGTGGACGAGCCGCAGCTTCGAATCGACCTGCTCGAAAAACTTCAGAAACTTGAATATTCAGGCACCCATCGCAATATTTTCAGCGCCGTTGCCCTTCCCGTTGAACCAACGCCGGAAGAAAAGAAGCGCATGGAACACCAATACCCGACTGTCGCACCTCCGCCGCCCCCGCCTCCGGTCCAGGTTCCGGCGCAGTTTTTTGGATATGCTTCGATGAAAAGCAGCCCGAGGCGTTTGGCGTTTTTCCTCAACGGTGATGATGTAATCGTTGTGCAGGAAGGCTCGGTTTTCCTCAGCCGCTTCCGGCTGGATAAAATCGGCAACGACTCGGCCGATGTGGAAGAAATTTCCAGCGGACGGCACGCTACCGTTCCAATGGTGCAGCCGCCGGCAGGAGAAGCGGTTCCGGGTTCCCAGCCGCCAAGCCAATGAATTTCCGGCCCCATCCCGGCGCAACACCACTCCGCACTCGCTGTTTGCGTGATGGAGTCGCACGCTCCAGAGGTTCGGAAGAATCCGGATTTGCTTTCTTGATGGCGCTCGGAATGATGCTCATACTTCTCGCGCTGTCTCTGGTCGTGTTGCAAAATTTCGTTACCGACGGCAAGCGCACGCAGGAAGAGGAAACGATTTGGCGCGGCGAGCAGTATGAGCGCGCCATCCGCCTCTATTACCATAAGATGGGCCATTACCCTCAGACGCTTGAGGATCTTCAAAAGGGCGGCCTTCAGCTCCATTTCCTTCGCCAAGCTTACAAAAATCCGATGAACAAAACGGATGGCACTTGGCGTTTCATTTACGTCAATGCGGCGGGCCAAATTATCGGCAGCATCCGCTATGCCACGCTGCAACAAATGGTGCTGATTGACCAGTATGCCGGCCTGCTTCCAGCGGCTGTCACGTTAGGTCCGCAGACGGCTCAGATCGGAGTGCCGGCAGCTAGTCTTGCGAGCAGTTCGGGTTCGCAGCAACCGCAAAATCCACTAGCCGGAATTCTTCCTGGTTCTGGACTTTCAGACTATGCCGCAGCAATCGGCGCGGCACAGTCGCAGCAACAAGCGCAGAACTCGCAGCCGGGGTCCTCGGGCCAATCGTCTGATCAATCGAATGGGCTACTTCCGCCCGGCATCACAGCTGACCAAGTGAATCAGGCCGCCCAAACCGGACAGCTTCCGGCCGGCATGTCGGCGGATCAAGTGGCCCAGCTCATTCAACAAAGTGGCCAACTTCCGGCTGGCATTTCAGCGGCTCAGGTGTCTCAGTACATCCAAAGCGGACAGCTTCCGCCCGGCATTACGCCGGATCTAGTGGCGCAGTACCTTCAAAGTTTGCAGAATCCGCAGGGTGCTCTTCAATCCGGCCAACCGAGTTTCGGAGCATCACCTACTGGTCCCTCAGGTTCGTTCAGTTTAGGGTCGGCATCGACCGCACAGCCGGGTTTGGGCGGTTTGGGCGCGAATCCGCTGCTGGCGATGAAACCAACGGGGGTGGTGGACGGCCCAGTCCTCGGCGGTTTTCTGACCGGCGTTGCATGCACAACGAAAAAGAAATCGGTCAAGGTTTATCGACGCGGAAATAAATATGAAGAGTGGGAATTCATTTGGAATCCTCTGGAAGACGCTCTAGCAGCCGCGCAGCAAGGTGGGGGTGCGCCGCAAGGAGGAGTTCTAGGGCTGGGCCAAACCTCCAGTACGCCTGGAAGCAGCTTTGGGGGGAACAACTCCAATCCCTTCGGAAACTCCTCTACGTCGCCAGGGTCTTCTGGATCGCAGCAACCCCCACCCCAGCAGCCCCCGATGCAGCCGCCGCCCCAGTAGGTTCGTTACAATTCGTCCTACCGAACCAGCCAAGCTTGCAGCGTTTGTGTGTTTGCGCGGCGCAAGCAAACTTTGATTAACAATGCTGGGGAGTTGAATGCCGAGACTCTTCTGGCCTCGGATTATTTTCCGATTGTGGGAGCGGTCGTTGAAGCCAGGCTCGCCGTGATTTTTCGCACGTACTTCTGTGTTTCGGGGAAGGGAGGAATGCCGCCGTACCGCGCAACCATGTCTGGCCCGGCGTTGTAAGCAGCCAGCGCCAAGGGCAAGTTGCCGCGATATCGCTCGAGGAGGTCCTTCAGGTAGTGCGTTCCTGCATCTATGTTCTGCGCCGGATCAAAAATGTTTGCCACCGAATAGCGCGCGGCCGTCTCAGGAATTAATTGCATCAGTCCTTGCGCTTGTTTGCGGGACACCGCGCGGGGATTGAAGTTCGACTCCACGGCGATCAGATGTGTGATCAGTTTTTCGTCCACTCCATGCTTCAGCGCAGCCGCACGAATCAGATTCCCAAAAGGGCCATTGGCCGGCGCCAGTGCCGGGAGCGGGGCAAAATGATCCTCTGGTTCGACGGAAAGCAGATCGCTGGCTTGCACTTCCACGGTGCCGCCGTCCATAGACAATCGCACGACTTCGCCCGAGCGCTCGTATCCCGTGATATGCAGACGAAGTCCCGAACGCAATACGGCATAGTCGGCCCGCGCGGTGGACGCGCCAGCCGCTGAAAAAATCATCGCGGCGAATATCGTAATCAGAAGTGTTAGGCGACGCATTCGTGGTCTCTTACTTCGCTTTGTGTTCGCAACTCTAGCTGCTGCCCGATGATCAATTATACCGCGGCGGGTTCGCCACACGCCAACTCATATCTTGCCGAGGGCGTAGGTACCAATAGCTTCCGCCAAGCCATTCTCATCGTTCGACGAGGTCATCGCCCAGCCGAACGATTTCAACTCCTCCACGCAATTGGCCATCACCACCGGCAGTCCCGCAAACTCAAGCATCTCGCGGTCGTTCCAATTGTCGCCAATGGCCATTACCTCTTCTCGGGCAATTCCTCTGCGCCGGGTCCATTCTTTCAGCGCCACTCCCTTCGTCACGCCAGCCCGCAAAACATCGAGGATCGCAAAGTCGCGCTTCTCATATTCGGTTAGCGCAAGTGTAAATCCCGCCGCGATTGGCAGCGCCGCCAGTTGGCGCATCGCCGACCGGATTGGCCGGCATCCTCCGGTGTACAACACCTGGATCGGGTCCTCGCCATTCAGGCAATCCACGAGCGGCGAGACCACGGCGATGTATGCGCGGTTCCGCTGAAAATATCCTCCGCGGCGCGGATCCTCCCAGTCCACCTTTTCGAAAATAATCTGGCGCTCGAGCGCCCGATCGAAAACAACCCCGGCGTTTGCTCGAAATTCCGCGGTCGCTTCCAGCACTTGCCGCGCCGTATCGCTCGGGAGAAGAAGCTGCTGGTGCGTCTCGCCGTTTTTGCTCTTGATTAGCGCGCCGTTGTTCACNNCTCCTCCCGGTAACCAGCACAATCTCAAGTCCGCGCGACGCCGCCTCCGCCACCGCGCGCGCGTTCTTTTCCGGCAGTTGCCCACGGCTATCCAGCAGCGTTCCGTCAATGTCCATCGCAATTAATTTGATTGGCACACTCATATTCTACCGTGACATCTGCCGCGCTGGCTCTGCTGCGCTGCAATATTCTCTTGCGGTCGAGCGAGCAACCACAGGGCAACCATCTGGGATTGTTGCACGTCCATATAAGGCAACTAGAATGTCCGATTGTTTGTACTCGAAATCGCGATTAGTAGTAGATTTGTCTTGCGGCTGGTGCCAAGGCAGCGCCGGTCGAGCATGTCGGTAAGAGGGAATGATGGAGTCTTTTCTCAATCTTCTGTGGGTCGCAATTGCTGCCGGCGCTTTCTGCTTCTGGCGGACCCGCTGGCTGCACGAGCGCCGCGACCGTCGGCGCCAACCCCTGCAAGAATGGACCGCCTTTGCCTGCGCCCTCGTTCTTTTGTTCTTCGCAGTCTCTTTAACCGACGACCTTCACTCCGAGTTGATGATTTTCGACGAATGCTCCACAAGCCGCCGCCATTCGCTCAGTCTGATGTGTCCGCACGATACGCCGCAGCATCGAACGGTTGCGAACCATAGCACTTTGGCGGCGCGTCTTAAGAGTGTTTCGTTCGATCCGCTCCAGGATTTTGATCGGCTGATTCCTGCCAAGGAAATTTCGCCCTCATCCCTTGAATTGTCAATCCGCCCAGGCCGAGCTCCGCCGTCCCTGCCCCTTTAGCACGGTCTCTCGCCGCCTTTCATTTGCGGCAGCGGACCCCAAGCCTCTTTCAATACTAATTCGAGCGCGTTTGGATCAGTAGCCAAACACCGTCTCTCGATCCACAAGAATATCTTCCAAGGGCGCATCGCGTCGTTATCGGAGTTCTTGTATGAAGTCAGCCGTTTTGATCTTGTGCTTTGCGTTGGCCGTTTTCGGAGCCGGCTGCGGCAACGATTCCAAGCAGGATGCAGCGGCGGAAGCGCCTCCTTCCGTCTCGACCGTGCAGGAGCAAAACTCCAGCGTCGTCACACTCGAGCATCCCGAGCGGTTTCCACTTGTCGCGGCTGTCGGGCATATCGCTACGTCTTCGTTACAGGTGACCGGAACTGTGGCTCCCGATATCTCGCGCACGGTTCCGGTCATCTCGCTGGCTTCCGGGCGAGTGGTGGATATACGCGCTCGATTGGGTGACACGGTGGAGAAAGGCCAGCTTCTGATGCGAGTTCAGAGCGTGGACGTTGCCGGGGCATATTCCGATTATCGAAAGGCGGTCGCCGACGAAGTTCTCGCTCGCACTCAATTCGAGCGTGCCAAGGAGCTTTATCAGCACGGCGCAGTTGCGTTGAACGATCTGGAAGTTGCCCAGGATGCGGAGGATAAGTCCAAGGTCGACGTGGAGACCACCGCGGAACATCTCCGCGCGCTGGGAAGTCCGCTGGACCGCCCCGGTGCGATTGTGGATATCGTTGCGCCGGTCTCTGGTGTGATTACCGACCAGCAAGTTACCAACGCGGCGGGAGTACAAAGCCTATCTTCCACTAATCCCTTCACAATTTCTGATCTCTCGCACGTTTGGATTCTCTGTGATGTCTATGAGAACGAGCTCCCAAATGTACACGTGGGCGAAACTGCCGACGTCACTCCGAATGCCTATCCCGATCAGGTCATCGAAGGCCGGATCAGCAACATCGGGGCCGTTCTCGATCCCGTTCTCCGAACGGCCAAGGTTCGCATAGAGGTGCGCAATTCGGGAACGCTGCGCCCCGGTATGTTTGTGACCGCTACCTTTCACGGTCTAAAGAAAGAGATACACGCCGCCGTTCCGGCATCCGCCATTGTGCACTTGCACGATCGCGACTGGGTCTACGTGCCTGTGGAAGGCGGCAAATTTCACCGGATAGAAGTGACGAGTGGAAACATGTTGCCAGGTCGCATACAGGAGTTGCTCTCCGGATTGCAACCGGGGCAGAAAGTTGTAGCGAATGCGCTCGAATTACAAAACACACTGGAACAGTAAATGATTCGTGGACTCGTAGATTTTGCGCTGAATAACCGTTTTATTGTGCTGACGATTGCGATCCTTCTGCTCTTCTGGGGCGCGATTTCGTTCCACAACTTGCCGGTGGAAGCTTATCCGGACGTGGCGGATAACTACGTTCAGATCATCACGCAGTGGCCGGGTCGAGCAGCGGAGGAAATCGAGCAACAAGTCACAATTCCAATTGAAATTCAGATGAATGGGATTCCTCATCTCACCCATCTTCGATCCGTATCGCTTGCGGGCCTTTCCAGCCTGATGCTCATCTTCGATGACGAATCGAACAATGACTGGAATCGTCAGAAGGTGCTCGAAAGACTTTCGCAGGTCACGCTGCCCGCTAATCTGCAGCCGCAGATGGGCACCGACTACAGCCCAGTCGGCCAAATCTTTTTTTACACGTTGAAGAGCACCAATCCGCAGTATGACGTCATGGCGCTGAAATCTCTTGAGGATTGGGTTCTCGAAAAACAGTTCAAGTCAGTGCCAAATGTTGTTGACGTTTCCAGTTTCGGCGGTATCACCCGTGAATATCAGGTCCGGGTGGATCCCGCCAAGCTTGTTGCTTATGGCCTGAGCATTGGCCAAGTCGAGCAGCAACTTGCTAACAATAACGTGAACGCGGGAGGAGGATTCATTGAGGAAGGTCAACAGCAAATAAACGTCCGCGCTGTCGGCCTGGTCAGCAGCGTTCAGGATATTGAGCAAACTGTTCTGAAAGCTCAGAACGGCATCCCCATTCTCGTGAAGGACGTCGCCGTCGTGACGCAAGGACCCAAAGTCCGCCTGGGTCGATTCGCGAAAGCAATTCATCGCGAAGACGGGCAGATTATCGATGACGACGATGTAGTTTCGGGAATCGTTCTGTTGCGCAAGGGCGCGGCCGCAGATCCGACGCTCATTGCGATTCACGAAAAGGTGAAGGAGCTGAACGACCACATCTTGCCTAAAGGAGTGAAGGTTGTACCGTTCATTGACCGCAGCGACCTTGTGCACTTCACCACTTACACGGTACTGCGCAACCTGACCGAAGGAATTATTCTCGTCGTCATCGTTCTCTTTCTCTTTCTGGGCAATGTACGCGGGGCGCTCATTGTGGCCCTGACGATTCCGTTTTCTCTCCTCTTCGCCTCGATTTGCCTTGATTTGCGCCACATTCCGGCCAACTTGCTCTCACTCGGGGCGCTGGATTTCGGAATGGTCGTGGATGGGGCCGTAGTGATGGTCGAAAATATTGTTCGCCATTTGAGCACTCGCGGCGGCAGACCGACGATGCAATGCATTCGGGATGCCGCCCATGAAGTGCAGCGTCCGGTTTTCTTCGCCATCGCTATTATTATTACGGCTTATATGCCGATTTTCACGCTGCAACGCGTTGAAGGGCGGTTGTTCAAGCCCATGGCCTGGACCGTCGCGTTCGCGCTTCTTGGAGCGCTCATTTTTTCGATCTTGATCGCACCGGTTCTCGCCAGTGTATTTTTCCGCGATAGCATTCGCGAATGGAGGAATCCGGTTCTTATATTTCTAACCAACCAATACCGGACACGCGTGCGCTGGGCTATTGAGCATCGCTGGATTACCTTGACCGCAGGCATTGCGGCATTAGGTATCGCTATGTTCCTCGTGTTTGGAGGCGTGATCGGCTCGGAATTTCTGCCACATCTAGACGAAGGCGCAATTTGGGTTCGCGGCACGCTCGCACCCAGTACCGGACCCAGCGAGGGAACGCATGTGTCTGACCAGGCGCGCATTGCCCTCGCCTCCTTTCCCGAAGTTACAGTCGTAACCAGCCAGGTTGGGCGTCCGGATGACGGAACCGATACCACGGGCTTCTTCAACACAGAATACTTCGTTGATTTGAAGCCGAAGGACAAGTGGCGTCCTGTTTTCCACGAACGCAAGGACGAGCTCATCGCAGCCATGGACCGCGAGCTGGAGAAAATCCCAGGTGTCATCTGGAATTTCTCTCAGCCGATTGAAGACAATATGGAGGAAGCCGTCAGCGGCGTGAAAGGCGAACTCGCCGTAAAGCTTTACGGTGACAACCTTCAACTGCTTGAAGATAAGGGCACTCAGATCGTGAACATCATGAGCCAGATTCCTGGAATCGAGGATCTGGGGCTTTTCCGGGTCCTCGGCCAACCCAATCTCAATTTCACAGTTGACCGCCTGCAAGCCGCCCGTTACGGCATCAATGTGGCGGACATCCAGGACGCTATTCAGACCGCCGTGGGCGGAAACGCCGTAAGTCAGGTACTTCAGGGCGAAGAGCGCTACGACCTCGTGGTGCGCTATCAGGAGCCTTATCGCGACACCAAAGAAGCTATCGA
Source organism: Acidobacteriota bacterium (assembly GCA_003153585.1). Classification (GTDB taxonomy): domain Bacteria; phylum Acidobacteriota; class Terriglobia; order Acidiferrales; family UBA7541; genus Palsa-295. The sequence continues at coordinate 27,715 of PLZZ01000183.1, forward strand.
AAACATTCGCTTATTAGCTCCATCTGGCGAGCGCGTTTCGCTGGCGCAATTGTGCAAAGTATCGGTCACCGATGGCGGCTCGGAAATCTATCGGGAAGAAAACTCACGCTATGTTGCCATCAAGTACAGCGTGCGCGGCCGCGATCTTGGCAGCACAGTAGAAGAAGCCATGAAGAAAATTGGGGAACAAGTCAAACTCCCTACCGGCTACCATCTGGATTGGGCAGGCGAATACGAGAGTCAGAAGAGATCCGAAAAACGCTTGCTCATTGTCCTGCCAATTACCATCCTCTTAATTTTTATCATTCTCTATGCCATGTTTGGCTCGTGGAAGTGGGGGCTTCTGATTCTCGGCGTCGTTGCCATGGCGCCTATCGGTGGGTTGCTTGCGCTACTGATTACTGGCACGCACTTTAGCGTATCTTCCGGAGTCGGCTTTCTGGCGCTTTTTGGCGTTTCCGTTCAAACGGGCGTCATTATGCTCGAGTACATCAATCAGCTCCGAGCGCGTGGCCATTCGATCGAAGATTCTGCCGTGGAGGGCGCAGTTCTCCGGCTCCGTCCCATCATGATGACGATGCTAGTTGCCACACTCGGACTGCTCCCCGCCGCTCTATCCCACGCCATAGGTTCCGATTCGCAGCGCCCTTTCGCCATCGTGATTGTCGGAGGCCTCGTTGCTTCCCTGGTAATCGGAATCTTCTTGCTTCCCACCTTGTACGTGTGGGTTGCGCGCGACGGTGATAGGCTTCCGCAAGCCGAATCAAACGTCGAAGTCTAGCCGATCGGTCGCCATATACGTTTTGGCGGCTGCGCTCGCGTTTGTTAAACTAAGTCTTCAGTGGGCAACGTAAACTCTCCCTGACATTTCGCGCCAATCCAAGACAATACTGGACTGGGATTTTCAGCAAATAAAGATCGGCCTGGAGTCCATGAAATGAAGTCCGCGGTCTTAATGCTCGGCATCGTCTTTGTAATCGCCGCTGGCGGGTGCAGCAGCTCGGGCAGCGGCTCTGGGCAAGACAACGCCCAAGCTGGCCAATCCGCCGCTCCGAGCGACAACGAATACGTAGCGACTGACGCTAAAGGAATTCAGACCATCACGGTGAAGTCTTCCGCCGTCCCCGACTATCTCGTCTTGCCTGCGCACATCGAAGCCGATCCCACTCGCGTAGTCCATGTTTATCCGCCTGCCGGAGGCCGCATCGTCGAGATGAAGGTCCGCCCCTCCGACCACGTGGAGAAAGGTCAGTTGCTCGCTCTGCTTGAGAGCAACGATCTTTCCCGTGCTGTTGCGGATTATCACAAAGCCAAGGTAGATGCGGAGGTGAAACAGCAAGCCCTGACCCGTGCGGAAGACCTACTCGCGCACCACGCCATCGCGGAAAAGGATTACCAACAAGCTCAGGGTGACGCCAAGATGGCTCAGGCTGAATTGGAAGCGACCGCGCAACTGATACGCGTTTTTGGAATGGATCCTGACCATGCCTCCACAGAACTGCATGTCGTCGCTCCACGTTCCGGCGTAGTCCTGGATATTGGCGCGGCCAGCGGCGAGTATTCCAAATCTCTCGATGCGCCGCAGCCGCTCTGCACCATCGCCGACATCTCAACCGTCTGGGCACTGGGTGACATTTACGAAAGAGATTTCGCCGGTCTCAAGATGGGCGAAGAAGCGCAAGTAACGCTCGACGCGTATCCGGACCAGCGTTGGCCGGGCCGCGTCGGAGTGCTCTCCGATGCCGTCGATCCTACTACGCGCACGCTGCATTTGCGCGTCGTGCTCCCAAACCCCGGTGGGCGTATCAAACCCGCCATGTTTGGCTCGATCCGTGTCTTGCGCTCCTCTTCGCAGGGGATAGTCGTTCCGGCTTCAGCCGTTATCAGGGAAGGGAATGAAGCGCATGTTTTCATCTCGAAAGGCAACGGGCGCTTCGAACGGCGGACCGTCAAGTTGGGCCGCGCGATGGACGGTTCGATTGAGATTCTCTCCGGCGTAAACCCAGGTGATTCGATTGTTTCTGAGGGAGCTCTCCTCTTGCGCGCCGCCGCACAGAGCTAGCCCAAAATGCGCGAGTTCATACTCTCCCTCTTGCGTTATCGCCCATTGATGGTTGTTGTGTTGCTTGCTTGGATCGCGGGCGGAATCGTAATTTTCCTGCAACTCGACATCGAAGCCTATCCGGACCCCTCGCCGCCTCTGGTGGAAGTAATCACGCAAAATCCTTCGTGGTCCGCGGAAGAAATGGAGCGGCAGGTCACCGTTCCGGTTGAGACGGTGCTCTTTGGAATCCCGCATCTTCAGTATGTCCGCTCGATCACCATTTTTGGATTGAGTGACGTGAAACTCTATTTCGACTATGACAGCAATTATTTGTGGGACCGCCAGGAGGCCTTGAACCGCCTGCAACAGGTCACTTTGCCGGCAAACTTGTCCCCGCAGCTTTCGCCCTGGTCGCCGGTAGGAGAAATCTATCGGTATCGCCTGGTCGGTCCCGGATACACGCTCAACGAACTAAAGGCTACCGAAGATTGGTTCGTCGAGCGCGAGATCAAGCAGGTTTCGGGAATTATCGATGTGACTTCTTTTGGCGGCAGCACGCGCGAATACATCGCGGAAATTGATCCCCAAAAGTTGTTGCAATACAACGTCACACTGCCGCAGGTCGTTTCTGCTATCAGCTCAAGCAACGCCAACGTCGGCGGCAATTATCTGACCATGGGCGATCAGAGCGTCAACATCCGCGGCCTGGGACTTCTCCGCTCAATCGCTGAGATGGAAAACGTTCTCATCATCTCGCGAAATGGCGTGCCCGTTTACCTGCGCGACGTAGCGAAAGTCTATGAAGGATCCCAGCCTCGCCTCGGACAAGTCGGCGTAAACCACGACGACGATGCCATTGAGGGAATCGTTCTGTTACAGCGGGGCGAAAAGTCCCTGCCGGCTCTGCGCCAGCTTGAGCAGAAGGTGAAGAGCCTGAACGATGGCCGGCTTCCGCGGGGCATGAAGCTCATTACGCTCTACGACCGCACCGATCTAATTCATGTGACGACCTCGACCGTTCGCCACATCGTGATCATGGGGCTGACCCTGGTCACACTCGTCCTCATTATTTTCTTGGGCGACATCCCAATTTCTTTAATCGCTGCGCTTACCATTCCATGTTCGCTTCTCTTTGCATTCGCCGTAATGGTTCTCACCGGAGGATCGGCCAACCTCATTTCAATTGGCGCCATTGATTTCGGCATTCTCGTGGACGCATCGGTGATCGTGCTTGAAAACATCTATCGGCGATTTCAAGCGTCCGACGGAGCGGATTCTACTTTCGACTTAGTTGCCGATGCTACGGCGGAGGCGGTGCGCCCGGTTTTGTTCTCCGTTCTCGTGATCATCGTGGCACTGATTCCGCTTTTCACTATGCAGGGCGTGCCGGGCAAGATCTTTGCTCCGATGTCGGAGACCTACGGCTTCGCTCTGGTTGGCGCAACTCTGTTTGCCATCTTGCTGGCGCCTGTGCTCGCTTCATGGAGAAAGCCGGAGAAAGTCCGCGCCCATCACACGCGTCTGGTTACCTGGCTGAACAAGCGCTACGCCTCTTCTCTTGGGTGGACGCTGACACATCGCAAAACGGCTCTTGTCATTGCGGGTGCGGTGCTCGTCGCAACCTTTGTGCTCGGCTCGTTCCTCGGCGGCGAGTTCATGCCCAAACTCGAGGAAGGGAACTTATGGGTTCGAGCCACGCTTCCGCAAGATGTGTCTTACGAATCCTCGGCGAAGACGGCGCACGACATTCGCGAAATTCTGCTCAGTTTCCCCGTTGTGACCCAGGTCGTTTCGCAGACCGGCCGGCCCGACGACGGCACTGACGTCACCACTTTTAATAACATCGAGTTCATGGTCTCGCTCAAGAATCCGTCGGCTTGGCCCAACGGTCTAAGCAAGGATGAACTCATTCACCGCATGGACGCGCAGCTCGAAAAATTCCCCGGGATCGATTTCAATTTTTCGCAGAACATCCAGGATAACGTCGAGGAAGCCATGTCGGGAGTGAAGGGTGAAAACTCCTTGAAACTTTTCGGCGACGATATCGACGTTCTGGTCGCCAGGGCTGCGGAGATACGAGACATCATGGCCAAAGTCCCGGGAGTGGCTGATCTGGGAGTGTTTCAGGAAACCGGTCAGCCCGAGCTGATCGTTTCGATCGACCGCGGCGCCAGTGCGCGCTACGGATTAATGGCCGCCGACGTGAACACCGCCGTGCAGGCCGCCATCGGAGGTCTTGCGCCGACGCAGATACTGCAGGGCGACCGCCGCTTCGATTTCGTGGTCCGTTATAAGCCCGAATACCGCCGCACACCGGAAGAGATTCGCAACATCCTGCTGCCTACGCCTGACGGAAATCGCGTTCCTCTGGGACAAGTTGCGGACGTTTCGCTGCACGAAGGCGCTTTCATGATTTACCGCGAAAATGGCCAGCGTTACATTCCAGTGAAGTTCAGCGTGCGCGGCCGCGATCTCGCCGGAACGATTCAGGACGTGCAAGCGCGCCTCAACCGTCAGGTTCATCTTGCCGAGGGTTACCACATCGAATGGGCGGGCGAGTACGACAGTTTGCAGAAAGAACAACGCCGGCTGGCGATCGTGATTCCGCTTAGTTTGCTCGTGATTTTCGGCCTGCTCTTCACCGCTTTCAACTCCTTACGCCATGCACTGCTGGTGTTGGCCATGTTGCCCTTTGGACTCACGGGAGGAGTATTGTCGCTGCTGGTTACCCACACGCCGTTCAGCATCTCCGCCGCGGTCGGTTTTGCCTCTGTGATCGGAGTGTGTACGCTGGGTGGTGTCGTTTTCATCTCGGGAATCCGCCGAAAGGAACGGGGTGCGCCGTCGAAACTCTGGGCTATCGAAGCAGGCGGCCTCGCGGAAATGAGGCCGGTGGTGATGGCGTGTGCCGCGGCTGGCTTGGGTCTATTGCCGGCTGCGCTTTCTTCGGGCATCGGAGTGCAAGCGCAGCAGCCTCTCGCTCGCGTGGTCGTCGGCGGCATGATCACTTCGCCGCTCGCGATCTTGTTTGTGATCCCCGTTCTCGCCAGCTACTGGCTCCCCTCGCCTTCACGCACCTCCGCGAAGGCCGCGGCCGATGCCGATGCCCCAGCAACATAATGTACGCTCCCGCCGGAACAGGTTAGGCGCCTCTTCGCTGGTTTGTTAGAATAAAACGCTTAGTTGCGCGCAGTACAGTTGGAAGAACGGTCCGATCTGTATCGGACAGGCCACCGTGGTTAGCAAGAAAATGGGCGTGTAGCTCAGTTGGGAGAGCGCATCGTTCGCAACGATGAGGCCGGGGGTTCGAGCCCCCCCACGTCCACCAAATTCCTTTAAACTCGCCCCTAGTCGCGCTCGTGCCACTGCGTCGCGCCGGACGGAGCGCCGCTGGATTCAGCTTGGCTGTTGGCTTTCTCCCACTCTTCGCGTGTGAGCGCCTGGATAATTTCAAGTTTTTTCTTCGCAAGCGAGACGTTTACCTCCTTCACGTCTTTGGCGACAAACGCATCGAATTCCTTAACTACATCGTCGAGTTCGTGTCTCAGAGAATCAATACGCGCTACCTGATAGTCGGCGGGTCGGCCCTCATAACCTATAAAAGCGCCATACAGCGCGGTCGTTTTTTCGCGGATGCGTTCTTCGCCGGTAACCGCGCCCCCTTCCTTGGTAGCCACGATTTTCTTGCGAATCTCGTCAGCTCGAATCGCGAGATCCTGGAGCCGCTTGCGCAGGGGGTCATTCGCGCCGAGCTTGGCAGCACGCTCCGAGAGTTCTTGGCGCATCGCATTAATGCGGTCCACGTCGAAGGTCATGTCCCCCAGCAGGTTGTACACCCGCATAGTCGCGTCGAAGTTCAGCTTGCGATCTTCCAGCGTGTACTTGGCGCGCGGGTCCAGAGTTACCACCAGCGGTGTCGTGTAAGTTTCCTTGCCGCGCGTCATTTTCACCGTGTAAGTGCCGGGCACAACTCGCGGCCCCTGGCTGGCCTCGAATGCCGCCGTGGCTGCGGCCGGAACCCGCGGAGCTTTCACCCGCATCGGCCACTCGACACGGCTTAGGCCGCGTCGGCTGTTCGCCGGCACGGTATCAATCAGCTTGTTCTGATCGTCGAAAATTTCGATCGTCATTTTCCCGAAAATGTGGCGCTTCTTCTGGTAGTAGGTGATTAACGCTGCGTCGGCCGGATCGGGCCCGAAGAACGTTGCATTTCCCTCCGCCCAGCCCCCATTCGCTTCCAGCCTTTGCTGCGCGGGCTTTCCGGGGACAAACGCCGCATCCTGCGCCAGCATCTCAGGCGTAAGTTTACGCAGTGGCGTAATGTCGTCCACGATCCAAATTCCACGGCCGTGCGTGGCGAGGACCAAGTCCGATTCACGCGGATGCACGACGATGTCGCGCACCGCGACATCCGGAAACTCATGTCCCTTGTATTTCGCCCACTGCTTACCTCCATCGAGCGAGATCCAGAGCCCGAATTCGGTGCCCACGAACAACAGATTCGGAGAGACAGTGTCCTCCTTGATCACGTGAGCATATCCTTGCACCCCGCTCTCCTTTCCAACGACGGCCGTCCACGTTTTGCCGTAATCCGCCGTCTTGTATACGTGTGGATCCATGTCGCCAAATGTGTGCCGGTCGAAGGCGGCATATGCCGTAGCAGGATCGAAACGGCTCGCCTCCACCCAGGAAACCCACGAAGCCTTGGCCAGTTCAGGCACGTTCCCGACGACATTCGTCCAGTTTTTTCCGGCATCTCGAGTAACCTGCAGGTTTCCGTCGTCCGTGCCAACCCAAATGGTTTGACCATCGCGCGGCGATTCGCTGATGGAATAGATTGTCGTGTGAGTCTCCGCGTCCGAGTTATCGACAGTCACGCCACCGGACTCCTCTTGCCTCTGTTTCTCGGGATCATTCGTCGTCAAGTCGGGAGAAATGCGATCCCACGTTTGGCCGTGGTCGCGCGAGCGGAACAGGAATTGCGCCCCGATGTAGACCGTGCCTTTTTCATTGGGACTCATGTAAATAGGAGTGTTCCAGTTGAAACGAAGCTTGCCTTCGCCGTAATTCGGCTGCGGTTTGATCGAGCGGGTTTCCAGCGTGACGCGATTCACGCGCCCGATTTCTCCGCCTTGTGCCTCGGCATAGACATAGTTGGCGTCGGCCGGGTCAGGAAAAACCCAAAAGCCGTCGCCGCCGTAGAGGTTTTCCCACCGGCTGTTCGAGATTCCTCCCGGGTAAGCCGAATCTCCCATCCAAACGCTGTTGTCCTGCAGTCCGCCGAAGACGTGATATGGATCGTTAGCGTCAACGCTCACGTGATAGAACTGCGAAATCGGCAGGTTGTAAGCTTTCCACCACGTATTTCCGCTGTCGTAGGAGTACCAAACTCCGCCGTCATCTCCTGCAATCACATGTTGCGTATTGTCAGGATCAACCCAAATGTCGTGGAAATCTCCGTGAGCGCCGCCCGAAATATTGCTGAAGCTTTTTCCGCCGTCGCTGCTCATGATCAGGCCGAGGTCCGGCTTATATATTTTGTTTTCGTCCTTGGGGTCCACGATCAAATTAGCGAAATAAAAAGGACGCCACACCATCAACTGGCTGCGATCACGCTCCTGCCAGGTTTTTCCGCCATCGCCGGAGCGGAACAACGCGCTGCGATTGGATTCGATCAGGGCGTACACGACATCCGGATTGGAAGGCGCAACGGTCACAGCGATGCGTCCCCAGGGTTTCGGTGGAAGCCCCTGTGAGCTTTTTTCGTCCATGTCGGTCCAAGTTGTACCGCCGTCCGACGTGCGGAAAAAACCACTGCCGCTGGGCGCGGTTGAATTTTCTCCTCCTGAGCGGAACGTCCAGCCCTTGCGCCGGAAATCCCACATGCCGACAAAAATGGATTTAGAGTCGCGCGGATTCATGGACATCATCGAACAGCCGGTGGAGAGGTTGGCGCCCTTCAGAACGTTCTTCCAAGACTGCCCGCCATCGGTGGTCTTGTAAACACCGCGGTCTTCGCTGTCACTCCACAGTTTGCCCGGGACGCAGACGTACACAGTGTTGCCGTCTTTAGGGTCAATCAGGATCTTCGAGATTCTTTCAGAATTCTTCAAACCCACGTTGGTCCAGTTTTCGCCGCCGTCGGTGGACTTATAGATTCCATCGCCGATCGAGACGCTGTTGCGCGTCCACGCTTCTCCGGTGCCGACCCAAATCGTTTTAGGCGCCTGCGGGTCAATCGCGATCGCGCCGATTGATTGCGACGTCTGCTTATCAAATACCGGCTTGAAGGTTGTGCCGCCATTCACAGACTTCCAAACTCCGCCGCTCGCTGCCCCGATGTATACCGTCAGCCGGCTATCCTCTTTTACAGCGCTTAGCGCCGAGACGCGCCCGCTCATCACGGCCGACCCGATGTTCCGAGCGCCCAATCCTGAAATTGAGTCGGAATCAAACTTCACTTCCTGCGCCCCGATGTGAGCCGGAAACAGAAGCGCTGCTGCAACTAGAGCCGATACACCGAATATGGTGGCAACAGATGTGCGCAATTCGAAATTGTTTTTGCCCTCATTTTGCCGAAAGCCTTTAACGCGAGGCAGCGATGTCCGGAAGCTCACTGTGCACCTCCTGCCGGCTTCGCTTCAGGTTTGACGATTGGCATCGTAAAAATCGAATCTTCCAGTGGCACATTGATCTCCACTTTATCCACCGCGAATTTCACGCGATTTGAATCACCTTTCGCGCCGCTCTCAAAGGCAAATGAGTAGTACAGTCCTTTCACTTCCTCATAGTCTCCGAAATAGGTTTCTGCATACTGGATAGTCCCGCGGATGCTGCTTTGCGTCTCGATTTTCAATTCCAGAAAAGAGTCCGCGTCCAAAAAATAGTAGCGGACATCGCCGTTCTTCAGCGAAAGCTTGATCTTGTAGCAGTCCGTCCCTTCGACCGAATCATGCCCTACCAGTTCGGCCTTATGGCCTTTTTCCTTATAGTCCACCAGGGGGCCATCGATGTCGGCATCGATCGTCAAGCCTTTGATGTCATCCTGCGACATCAATTCCGGATCCCGTCGGCCTCCGAATGGATTCACCTGCCAGCCGATCTTTCCGTCATATGCCTGTATGGCAGCCAGACCTTGAATGATTTGTTCCTCGCGGACCTTGTCGGGACGTTTGTTCTCTTGCAGAAATCCAGCACGAATGCCGCCCGCGTTGAGTTTTCCTGTGATGCGAACAGTCTGCACCGCTTTCATTTTTTCCATGCCACCGTGCGCTTGGACGTTCTTCGCGATGATCTCATCGACGGTTTGCGCGTGCACTGCGACGGGCAGAAAGACGATTGCAGCAGCGATAGTCAAAAAAGTACGAAACATTCCGTATGCTCCTTGGCAGGATTTCGACACGGCCATCCTCTCACAAGCGTCCAGAAAGCGTTAACTGTGAATTTCCGTGTCGGTACTTCGGACCACCGTAGTGCACAAACAAAAACTTGGTTAATGTGCGGCTAGGGCCATGCGTAGCTTAGCTTCGCGGAGATGCGCGGGAGATTCTATCGTTCGATTTCAATCTCGGTTTCCCTGGCGCGGCTTGAATCGGAAGCCTCGGCGGGAGCTGCAGAAGATGTGCCTGCATAAGAAGCAGCCGCAGGCTTGGGCGCGGGCGAGCCTGCCTTGGTAGCGCGAGTTTGGGCCGGAGAATTCGCCTGCGCTTCGACGAAATCGGCCAGGCAAAGCCGCAGGTTGCCCATATTCGTGCAGTAGGAAAGACCGACCTCCATATCGACAACGCCGGCGCGAATCATCTTCTCGATTTCATCGTCGAAGCATTGCATCTCGCCGTTTTCGGCATCGCGCATGGCGTCCAGCAGAGATTTTCCTTCGGCTTCGCCCTTCTGCACATATTCGCGCGTTCGTACCGTAGCTTTCAGAATTTCGAAGGCAGCCGCGCGGCCGGTTCCGTCCATCCGGGGAATCAATCTTTGCGAAATAATGTAGCGGAAAGATTTCGCCAGGCGCCCGCGAATCGCGTTCTGCTCTTCCAGCGGAAACACGCCGATGATTCTTTCCACCGTCTTCGAAGCATCAATCGTGTGCAGCGTCGAATAGACCATGTGGCCCGTTTCGGCGGCTTCCAGCGCCACTTCAATGGTTTGCTTGTCGCGCATTTCGCCCACCAGGATCAGCTTGGGCGCTTGCCGCAACGCAGCGCGTAACGCCAGCGCGAAACTGGGACAGTCCGTATGCAATTCGCGCTGGTGAATCGTCGCTAGCTTGTGCTGATGGAGGAATTCAATGGGATCTTCGATGGTGATGACGTGGCACGCCTTGGTTTGATTTATTTTATCCACAAACGCGGCCAGCGTGGACGATTTTCCGCTGCCTGTCGGCCCCGTAACCAAAACGATTCCCGGTCGAAGCTCCGCTGCTTCATTCAGTTCTTTCGGCAGATTTAGCGACCTGAAATCCGGCACATCGGTCGGAATCACGCGCATCACAATCCCGCAACTGCCTCGTTGCGTGAAAATGTTTACTCGAAATCGTGATAGCTTCGGGACGCTGTAGGAAATGTCGCAGGACCCTTCTTCCTTGAGTTTTTCCAAGGCATGCTTGCTCCGGCCCATCAGATCGGCTGCAATTCGCGCCGTGTCGTCTGGTTTCAACATTCCCACGCCGGGAATTTTCAATTGGACAAGCTGGCCGTTCACTTCCACCTGCGGCGCGCGGCCGGGNNACCGGTGTTGCAACCGGCGCGGGCGCGGCCGCTGCAGTCGTCTGGACGGCTACGGGAACATCCATGGCACTTCCTCCGGTGAGTCGTCCCAAATAGGGTCTGGACGCCTGTGGGCTAAAATACAGTATGAGGGAAGGATGCAGCGTTCTCGCCAGCCGGCATTGCCGCCTGTTCTCAAAGCATTAGTAGTACTAAATTCGTCCTTCAGTACTCCAAGGTTGTTGCCGCACCTCCCGTACGGGCGCAGCATCCTGCGACCGCTGACACCCGGGCTATAAACCTCAGCGGGAGACTCACGAAACTGCCGCAAGCCTCGCAGTTTTCATTTTGCCGGAGGAATGCTTGAGCCAGTCCATCCTCGCGCCACTGGAAGCGGCGGAGCGGCTCGAGGATCGGCTGCGCGGTAATCCTGCCCCAGCAGGGCCGCGATCGTCGCCGCAATTTGGCTCTGGGTCACTCTCGGAACATTTGCCATCTCGCCGAGGGGAGGCGTGTCTGGCCCGATTACGCCGATCCAGATATTTTCCGCGCCATCGATGTCCTTATCGTGGTTCTTCCATTGCTCCAATCCGCTCCCGCGCCCATGGTCGGTGGTCACGATAAAAGTTACCTTGTCATGGTATGCCGGCACGCTTTGCATCGTGTTCCAAAGCTCGGAGATGAACTGGTCATCCTGATGCGCAGCTTGCAACACCAGATCGTACTTTCCTTCGTGCGCCCAATCGTCCGTGCCGCCATACCCTACGAAGAGAACGCGCGGGCTGTGCGTTCCGAGATAGTCCAGCAAGTCCTGTTGTGTGAAGGAGTCGAACGCGTCGTCATCCTCCACGCGCGTGGTCGTTTCGTACAGCGTCTTAAGTAATTGCTCCCGCGGCGTCAGTTGCTGCGCCCACGGCAAATCCCAACCCGCGCGCACGAAAAGCCCGCTTCGTTTTACGTTAAAGATGTCGTTGAAGGCATTCCATGTGGCGAAAACAGCCACTT
>PLZZ01000183.1:39560-39683 GCA_003153585.1 Acidobacteriota bacterium
CCACAGGAACGGCATCAACGTTTGTCGCCCTTCAGTCGGCGTGTCGCGCCAGAAATCCTTGCGCAATTGCTTCACGTCCTGCGCGCCACCATGCTTCTCGTCCATCAATGCATGGTCCGGCCC
>PLZZ01000030.1 GCA_003153585.1 Acidobacteriota bacterium
GCCGAAGAGCAAAAGTGGTTCGCAGGGAATCCTGATTTTGAGAACAACGGGCTGGCCCTCGCAGCAGATGCCGAGGCCTACGCCGGGCGCGTGAGCAAGGCGCGCGAACTGACCAGGCGATCAGTGGAATCCGCAATCAAAGCAGACAGCAAGGAAAGCGGTGCCATCTGGCAAGCGAACGAAGCCGTGCAGCAAGCCGCATACGGAAGCAGCGCGGATGCGAAGCAGTCCGCGGCGGATGCGTTGAAGCTGGCGCCTGCGAGCCAGGGCGTGCAGCTGGAAACCGCGCTGGCGTACGCGATGGCCGGCGACGCGGCGCGAGCCGAATCGATGGCGCAGACGCTGGACAAGGCTCACCCGCTGAACACGCAGATCCAGTCGCTGTGGCTTCCGGCGATCCGCGCGCAGCTGGCGCTGAATAAAAAAGATCCCGCGGGCGCGCTGAGCGCGCTCGAACCGGTTACGTCGCCGCTGGAACTGGGGCAGATTCCGTTCCTGCTGAATATTTCCTGCATGTATCCCACGTACATTCGCGGGCAGGCGTACCTGGCGGCGGGGCAAGGCAAAGAGGCCGCCGCGGAGTTTCAGAAAATTCTCGATCACAGCGGCATCGTGTGGAGTTGCTGGACGGGCGCCCTGGCGCGGCTGGGCGTGGCGCGCGCAAACGCTCTCGAAGCGAAGAGCCTGCAAGGCGCCGATGCCGACGCGGCGCGCGCGCGAGCCCTCGCCNNTCCTCATCGCCGCCAAATCCGAGTACGCGAAGTTGCAATAGCAACAGCACGGTGTTCCAGTGAGTCGGAATCTTTGCCTCAGTGCCTGGTAAGTCGGATTACCGGACAAGTCCTTTCCTAGTACTCCACTTGTCCGGTTACGGCGTTAATCAGGCATGAGGAGCAGGGGACTCTTATTTAAGCAGATCCCCCGCAGCCGGATGCTAGAGGTAGACCGGGTGACCGACCAGAGCGAGAAGCAATAACATGGAAAGGGTCGCTGATTCGTAGTAATCGAGATCCTCGGAGACTTCGATAACGCCGGGGGCGAGTCGTCGGTACCGGATGTTCATCTCGCGAGCACCCGGTTCGCTACTGGCTCCTGAGAAGAATTTCTCTACCGCTGGACGAATATCCTTCTCGCCGGACAGGTATACAAACGAAGCGGTCTTTGACGTAGCCGGATTGAATTTGAATGTGAATCCGATGGCCTGCTTGTCCGCTACGGTCTGGGAATTCTCGCCCCAAAACGGAGAGCTCGGATCGGTTTTCATGCCTTCACGATCAAAATGACGGAGAGTCCAGAACTGGGCATGAGTGTCGGCGTATTCCCATTCGGGGAGCGTCGCGGGCAACGCGCGCGAGCCAGTTTTTCCGTCGATGCGGAGAAGGACTTCACGCAAATAGGCTTCGTTGGTTGCAACGATAGCGATATTCGGTTTTGGAAATGTCACGTAGGTAGTCCAATTGTCTTCTTCGAGTTTTTCCCGAAATACCGTTACTTGGTGTCCTTCGATTTTCTCGGTCTTAAAGATTTTCTTTGCGGCAGACTTTAGAAAGGCGTCGGTGTCGGTGGTGATGTCGTGATCGAAAATTGCCACGTCACATCCTTGGTAAAGCCCGATGCCGAGCCCTTGCGGTGTAGCGAAATTTCGACCGCCTTCGATGGCCAGAAGGACATTCGCGTGAAAGGACGATGGCCCAAAGGTCGATTTCTTCGAGCCAAACATTCCGAACAGCGAGAGCGGAAGAGATCGAAAACGGTCTTCAATTTCGGCGGCTTCGTTGCGCGGAGCAGTCGGCTGGGCGTCGCTGGCGCTACCGGTGTCGTCATCGTCCGTTTGCAGTTCGGGAAACGGGAAGGGACCGTTTGCGGCGACGACCGATTCGGTGTCTGCGGGAAGCCAGGAAAGAGCTTGCTCGACGAGCGGTGAAGGGGACTGGGCCGGACCCGTATAGGAAGCCTGAGACGTTGGTACCGGGGCAGGCGGCTCGTCCGGTTTTGCCGCGTCAGCTGGCGGAAGACTTCCCGGAGCTGGCAGCGAGTACAACTGAACGATTCCCCCGGATTTTACCGCGAGCAAAAGTCCGTCGGCCGAGAGCGCGAGGCCGCCCGCGCCGAAACGCGAGTCCCCCTCCGGCGAGAAGGAATCCGGCCCCCCGCTGGTATGGGGCGTGACGTCGAGGGTGAGGATCGGTGCGTCGCGATCGAGGCTGAAAACTCTGGCGCGGACGATGTCGGGATTATTATGTCGGGCCACGCCCCAGCGCATCGTCGGAATGGCGTAGCGTTGTCCATCGCGCGAACCAACAATGGGACCGTCAGACCGCTCGAGCCCGAGATCAAATTGTCGAAGAATCTTGCCGTCCAGAGAAACGGCGACCACATCGGATCTCGCGCCTCCAGCCATGGAGCGAGCGAGGGTATCGCGATTCAGGAAGACCGCATCGTTGGCGTTCGGAAGTGCAGTGAGCGGTCGCTGCACGACGTCAAGATTTTGGATCGAAGTCGACTCCTTGGTCAGGTCCGCCTCGTTGCGCCCGGACATGATGATCTGCTCGCCCCACAGTGCCTTTGGTCTTTGCATCGGCCCGGTGGTCCAGGCTTTGATGGTGGCGAGTTGGTCAGTATCCACCAGTTCGAATTTTGTGTTCCACAAACCGCCGGCCTGGGTCGTGCTCTCGAGCAATAGCGTGTCACCAGCAGGACTCGCCGTAATGTCGATGTAGTATCCGATTTTCCGATAAGTGATGCATTTAAAGGACGACGAGTACAGTGCGAGGAAATTTCCATAGCGGACAATGTAACCTCCGGCCTTGGCAGCAAAGAAATTCGCCGGTGAGACGTACTTGGCGTTGCCGGGCATGATCCAGCTGAGCTTTTTGACGACTTCATGAGTCGTCAAATTGAAAAAGACCACGACTAAGTGATAAGGATCAGTGGGTAGAGGAGCACGGTCGGACGCTGCGCCGGGCGGGTCTTCGTGCACCACAAAATAGGCCGCCAGAGTGTTCGCGCCGGTGAACGCGACTCCTTGGTAGTACGTCGCGCCGCCCCAGTTATCGGCGTTGGATAGCTTGATTGGCGGACGCCCTTGGTAGCCGTATTGAGAGAGTTCAATCGTCCAGAGCGGTGGAGGATTGGCAGACACCGAGTGAACTTCGGAGCGAACGTGCGGCGTTGCGAGCGATAAAATTACGACCAGAATTACACCGGTGGCAATCGCGAACGGCGGGAACACCGGTTTCTTGAGGTTGCAAGTTCTCATAATTAGCTCTTATATAACAACTCGGTTTGGCAGGGAAGTTCAGGAAATCGATCCGAGACGCGGTCTCACATCCTCAGTTTCGGGACGTGCTAGCGGCTCTAAATCCCGATTAGTCGCGTAACTGGACATGTGGCATACCAGGACTCTCCCACTGGCATTATTCGGTCCTTTCCGACTACTACCCTGGGAAACGGCCTCCCGTTGGTCGTTATCTCGCGTATGGCCAGCAGGGACGGAACACGAATGCTTGGCTGCTCGAGAATTTCTGAGCTGCGTCGTTGGCGATGCTCAGTGGGAGGCGGCGGTTTGGCGCAGGAGGACGACGTCGCTGTCGTTGTGAGCGCGGAGCAGGCCGAGGGTTTTGTTGTCGGCGGACCAGTGGAAGTCTGGAATGCGATCGGTTTCAAACTCGGTGACGCGATGGCC
>PLZZ01000117.1 GCA_003153585.1 Acidobacteriota bacterium
TCGGCGATGGCGGAATCCACCGCAGCCCCGTCGTCCAATACATGTCGCGGCGACGCCAATTTTTCATCTCAACCACATGCAGGTCCGCGCCAATTTTATTTTCCACGTTGAACATCCGCGCCAGCTCGCCGAGCGTCATNNTCGCCGCCCAGCGGATTCGGCCTGTCGAGCACCAAAAACGAAATGTTGTGTTTCGCCGCTGCTTCCATGCAATAGCCCATCGTCGTTACGTAAGTGTAAAAACGCACGCCCGCATCTTGAATATCAAAGACCAGCACATCGATGCCCTCCAACATCGCATCGGTTGGCCGACGCGTCTCTCCATAGAGACTGTAAATCGGCAGCCCCGTCGGAGCGTCCGTCGCGTTCGCCACAACAGAAGCGTCTGCGTCAGCGGCGATCCCGTGCTCCGGGCTAAAGATTGCAACCAGCTTTACGCCGTCCGCTTTCGCCAGAACATCAATCGTCCGATGGCCCTGCGAATCAGCTCCGGTCTGGTTTGTAATCACTCCCACGCGTTTACCGCGCAACGAAGCGAAGTTTTGCTCTTCGAGCACGTCGATCCCGGGCTTGGTGTGCGCGTCCGCCTTTGCCGACAATGTGTCCCGTGCGGGACCGTTCAAGAAGAAAGCACAAAGTAAAATGGCGCCTAGCGAAAAAATACGGAGAGAACGGATACGAAACACGCGCCGGGACGATTCGTTGTGCCTCATAGAACCGTGTGCTATATACAGCCGCGGGATGCCGGCGTCAACATGGAAGGCCTGCGGCGAATGCGATGCGTAAACTCGGCCTTTCCGCACTGTCCGTGCTTCTTCTCATGACACTTTCCAGTCGCGCACAAAAGACTTCCCCCAAAAACTCCAGGCGACCCGCCGCCAACCCGGCCTGGGTGGAAGCCACGCTGAAAAAGATGACGTTGCGCGAGAAACTGGGGCAGATGCTGATGCCGTATTATTTCGGCGTTTTCACGTCCACCGAGAGCGCCGACTACAAAGAGTTGCTGCATCAGGTGGAAGAAAATCACGTCGGCGGTTTTATCCTGGGCACGCAACGCGGCCCGCTCGGCATCGAGCGCAGCCAGGTTTATCCCACCGCAGTACTCACCAACGAATTGCAAAAGCACGCGAAAACTCCGCTGCTCATCGGCGGGGATTTTGAAACCGGAACAGCAATGAGAATCGACGAAGGTACGTCGTTCCCTTCCGCGATGGCCGTGGGCGCGGCCAACGATCCCAAAGCCGCTTACGCGATCGGCAAAGTGACTGCTCTCGAAGCGCAGGCCGCAGGCGTGCGTTGGATTTTCGCGCCCGATGCGGACGTGAACAACAATCCCGACAATCCGATTATCAATATTCGCTCCTTTGGCGAAGATCCGCAGCGCGTCGCTGAGTATGTTTCCCAATTCATCCACGGCGTGGAAGAAAATGGCTGCTTGGCAGCCGCGAAACATTTTCCCGGGCACGGTAACGTCAGCGTGGATTCGCATCTTTCGCTCGCCAAGGTCCCCGGCGACCGAAACGAACTAGAAAACACGGAGCTGGTTCCCTTCCGCGCGGCGATCGCCGCAGGCGCTGGTTCCGTCATGCCGGGACATTTGAGCGTCCCGGCGTACGAATCCGACCCCAATGTTCCCGCGACCATTTCTCGAAATATTTTGACCGGCTTGCTGCGCGATGAATTGAAGTTCAAAGGCCTAATCGTTACCGATGCGATGGACATGGGCGGAGTAACTTCGCTCTACGCGCCGGGCGACGCCGCGGTGCGAGCGGTGGAAGCCGGCGCCGATGTGATTCTGCAGCCGCCGGTGCCGGATGCAGCCATGGCATCGCTCGAACAAGCGGTGAAGTCCGGCCGCATTTCCGTGTCACGCATTGACGAATCTGTCCGGCGCATTCTGCAGGCTAAATCGCGCCTCGGACTCGACAAAGATCGGCTCGCCGATGTCGAGCATCTCAACGAAAAATTTGCCAGGCCGGAATATGCGGCGCAAGCCCAAGCGATTGCGGATCGCGGCGTGACGCTTTTGCGCGACACCTCGAAGCTTTTGCCCTTGGACGCAAGCCATCCGCTTCGAGTTCTGCTCGTCTCGCTCTCCGCCGATGCCGATCCGTATCCCGGCGAAACGATCGAACCCGAAATTCGCTGGCGCGTGGATTCTCTGAAGGCTCTGCGTGCCGATACGCAGTTCTCAACCGCGAGCGCGCTGAAGCTTCCGCCGCCCGAAAGCTATGATGTGGCCATTGCCGCTCTGTTCGTGCGCGTCGCGGATCGCAAGGGAAACGTGGGCCTGCCTGACGATCAACGCGCGCTGGTAAATCAAATCGCCGCCGCGGGAAAACCTCTTGTCGTGATGTCCTTCGGCAGCCCCTATCTTATTGAAAAGTTTCCGGAGGCGAAGACCTGGCTCGCGGAATTCTCCACGAATGATGTCTCGCAACGCGCTGCCGTTCGCGCGCTTTTTGGCCAAGTAGCAACAGAAGGGCAAATTCCAGTTACCGTTCCGGGAACTCTGAAACGCGGCGACGGCATTCGCGTCGCGGCGAATCCGATGACGCTTCAGCCCGCGCCTCCGGATATGGCCGCAAGGCTGAAGCCGGCGTTCGACCTAATGGACCGCGCGGTAGCGGATGGAGCAATTCCAGGTGGCGTTCTGGCCGTTGGATTTCGCGATCAGCTGATCGTGCGCCCGTTCGGCAAGCTCACACGCGACGCAAAATCTCCCGCGGTAACCGCGAGCACGCTGTATGACATGGCTTCTCTCACCAAGGTCATCGTCACCACCACTTCGGTAATGATGCTGATGCAGCAGAAGCGCCTGGATCTCGACACGGCTGTCTCTCGCTATTTGCCTGAATGGACGGCCGCCGCGAAGTCGGACCCGGATCCCACGTGGCGCGCTCGCGTCACCATTCGCAATCTTCTCCTGCACGATTCCGGGCTTCCGGCGCACCGCGATTTTTACAAGGACGCGAAAGGCCACGATGCCGTTCTCGCACGCGTTCTGGCGGAACCTCTCGTGCACCAGCCCGGAACTCAAGTGGAGTACTCCGATTTAGGATTTATTATGCTCGGCGAAATCGTTCAGAGGCTCACCGGAGTCACACTCGACGAATACGCGAAGCAGCACATTNNCAAGGCGAAGTCCACGACGAAAACGCCTGGGCCATGGGCGGCGTTTCCGGCCACGCGGGCCTTTTCTCAACGGCGGGCGACACTGCCATATTTGCGCAAATGATTTTGAACGGCGGCATCTACGCTCACCATCGCCTGCTGGC
>PLZZ01000232.1 GCA_003153585.1 Acidobacteriota bacterium
CGCCGCGCACCCAGCGATTTCCTCAGCCCAATTTCGCGCGTGCGCTCCGTCACGCTTGCCAGCATGATATTCATGATCACGATGCCGCCTACCACCAAAAATACCGACGTGATCCAGATTGCAATTCCGAATGCGTTTCCAGTGATTCTGTTCCACAATCCGGTGATCGATGACGGAGCGATCACCGCGAAATTGTCTTCGTCCTGATATCGCACGTGACGTCGAGCGCGCAGAATCACGCGCGCTTCATCCTCCGCTGCGTCCATCCATTCGGGGCCCCGCGCCGAAACAAACATTCCCACCGAATCCTGGGGTGCCAGCCATTCTTTTCTGTAGGTCCCCAGCGGGATCATTACGAAATTGTCCTCGGACTGGCCCAGCACCGTTCCCTTAGGCGTCGCTACCCCCACAACTTCGTACTGTCCCTGCCCCGCCCGGACGGACTTTCCGATCGGATCCATGCCTGGGAAAAGCTTGTTAGCCACATCGGTCCCAATCACGCAAACCCCGGCTCGATGATCCTCGTCCACTTGCGTGAGAAGCCGTCCGTTGGAAACATCAATGTCTCGTATCGGAGCAAAATTAGGAGTAGCGCCGATAATCGTTACATCCTGGCTCAAAACGTTCCCGTAGCGGACGTCGGCCGCGGTGTCCTGCTCTCCTGCCACCTGATCGGCTAATTTCATGTTGTCGCGCAAAGCTTCAAAGTCGTCCATCTGCAGCGGTGGGCGTTTCCTCGCCTTGTTCCAGTCCTGAAAATTCGTAATGATGCCGATGCGGTCTATTACAAACGCGTTCGCGCCAAGGTTGGCTACCTTCTCGGCCACATAAACGTTCAGCCCATTGAGCACGGAAATCACGGCCACTAGAGTGGTCACCGCCAGAATTACTCCAAGCAGGGTCAAGAAAGTGCGGAGTTTATGCGCGCGCAACGTATCCAGCGCGATCCAGAAGGTTTCCCGCAGGGCCACGAGCGTCCGCCTGACTTGAGCCAGCGTTGAGATGGTTTTCTTCACTTTATCTATATTAGACGAATAAGGAGCCGGAAAAGTTCACGACATTGACTTGCCGGGCAAAGTTCGGCTCGCAAAAGTCACCTTCATTCGTAACGCAGAGCTTCGACGGGGTTTAGGCGCGCCGCCTTGGTAGCTGGCCAGACTCCAAAAATCAGCCCGATGCTGACTGAAACCCCAAATCCGATAAAAACCGCCCACGTCGGGATAACCGCCTTCAGCGAACTAACAATCGGAATCAGCAGCACGACGCCGCAACCTACCATGATGCCCAAAATGCCGCCTGTTCCGGTTAATGTCATGGCCTCGAACAGGAATTGCCAGGTGATGTCTCGGCTGCGCGCCCCAATAGCCTTGCGCACGCCGATTTCGCGCGTCCGCTCGGTAACCGAAACCAGCATGATATTCATCACGCCGATTCCCCCGATCAGAAGTCCGATGGAGCTGAGCACCACAACCACCAGCGCCACGCCCCCGATAATCTGGTTAAATTGTTGCACTGCTTCTGCGTTCGTTTGCATCGAAAAGTCGTCCGGTTTTTCGTACGGCACATTTCTCCGGCGACGCAGCACTTCCCGCGCTTGGTCCACCGCTGTGTCGAGCGTTCCGGGATAAGACAGAATCCCGAGAAAAACTTCGAAGCTCGCGGGATAAATTTTGGTAAACGTATAGTAGGGAATCACCACACGGCGGTCTTGATCGTTTGTTCCAATGCCGCCGATAGGCTTTTCAAACACGCCCACAACCAGAAAGTTTGAACCGTCCACCAGGACTTCCTTTCCCAGCGCATCATCAATGGTGGGAAAAAGTGCTGTTGCTACATCCTCGCCGATCACAACAACGTTCTCTTTATGCTGATTCTCCGCTTCGGTGAAGAAACGCCCCGCTTTCATCGCCTCACTCGAATCCACTTCCGGGTAGGAGGCAAACGTTCCGCGAAATTCTCCGCCTTGCACTTCGTTCTTCTGATAGCGCACGTTATGCGGCGTGGTCCATTCGTAGATTGCAATCGTCGTCTGCTTCACTGCCGGACAAAGCTGCTGCACCGCTTGGCCGTCTTCCAGCGTGAGGGGTTTGCGTTCGCGCTCTTCTTTCGGCCTCCGGCCAACTGTAGGGCCCTGGTTAAAACGCCAAGCCCATGCCGTATTGACGCCGTTGGATGTAATCTCGTCCTGTACCGTAGTTCGAAAACCTTCCACCAGCCCCACTACGAGAATGATCAGCATCACGCCGATCGTCACGCCCAGCACAGCGAGAAAACTCCGGAACTTGTGTTCGCGAACGGTGTCGATCGCCAGACCCAAATTTTCGCGGAAGTCTTGTCGCAACTCCATCGCTTAAGTCTCCGCCCGCAAAGCTTCGATGGGATCGAGCCGCGAAGCCCGAATTGCCGGGTAAATACCAAAGAAAAGCCCCACCCCGGTAGAAAGTAAAAGCGCGATAATCACGGCGAATGCGGGCGTCGAGATCGGAAGCGGAGTTGTAGCGCGAACCAGCCCTGCAATGCCCAGCGCAATGCCGACCCCCACAAGACCACCGGCCGCGGCCAGTAAGGAGGATTCCACCAGAAATTGCATCACGATGTCGCGCCGCCGCGCACCCAGGGACTTCCGCAGACCAATTTCCCGCGTCCGCTCGGTCACGCTCGCCAGCATAATATTCATGATCACGATCCCACCAACCACCAGAAAGACGGAAGTAACCCAAACAGCCACGCCGAAAATACTTGCAGTCAGAGAGTCCCAGATACCCAGCAGTGACGAAGGCTCTACGATTCCAAAATTGTCGTCGTCTTGATACCGCACGTGACGTCTTGATCGAAGAATCACGCGTGCTTCGTCTGCCGCCGATGACATCGACTGCCGGCTCCGCGCTTCCACGAAAATTGTCACAGTATCTTGCGCAACTAGCCACTCCTTCCTATACGTGCCCAGTGGCATCATCACAAAATTGTCTCGCGGCTGTCCAAGCACCGTACCCTTGGGCGTAGCTACGCCCACGATTTCGCACTGTCCCTGTCCCGCACGAATTTCTTTCCCGACCGGATCGATTCCGGAGAAAAGCTTCGTTGCCACGTCGGCACCGATCACGCAAACACCGGCCCGGTGTTCTTCGTCGGTCGAAGTGAGCAGCCGCCCGTTGGCGGCATCGATGTCGCGGATTTCCGCATATTCCGGCGTCGCTCCAATGATCGTCACGTCCGCGCTCAGCGTGTTTCCGTAGCGGACGTCCGCCGTAGCCTGCTGCATGCCGGCTATGCGATCCGCCAATTTCATGCCATCGCGCAACGCTTGCAGGTCATCCATCTGCAGTGGCGGACGCTTTCGCGCCTTGTTCCATTGATCGAGATTGGTGGCAATGCCGATGCGGTCGATCACGAACGCATTGGAGCCCAGGTTCGCCACCTTGTCGGCCACGTAGAGGTTCAGCCCATTCAGCACTGACATCACCGCGACAAGAGTCGTCACCGCAAGCATCACACCTAGAAGAGTCAAAAAAGTGCGCAGTTTGTGCGATCGCAGCGTATCGAGCGCAATCCAGAAGGTCTCCTTCAGCGCCACCAGTGTTTGCCGGAATTCAGTCAGAGATTGCAGGGGCTTGTCCTTCGCTCTATTTATAATAGACGGCTACGGCCACTAAAAATTTCAGTATTTCGTCCGAATGGGCATCTAAACGCAAGCCCGGAGACGCATTATGTCACTGTGAATCCGTTACAATGGACTTGCAAGCGATTGCATGGCCTTGGAGGCTTAGAAGAATCGAATGTCCCGGCTTTTCTCAATTCCGAACATTGTCGCCTCGCTGGTTTTGGCCGGGTTAACGATATGGCCTGGGCCGGTCCAGTTTAAGAGTTACCTCGCCCTGGGGCCTGCTGCAAAAACTTCCGAGCTTGTTGTCCCCAATGGCGCCCTAGCTAGCTCCGGATCTCCCCGGCAAAATAGTCTGCAGTCTCAAGCTCCTTCTGACGCCGAAATCCGCGAGCGCGGCCAGAAGCTGGTTGAAAACCAGCACCGTGACGATGCTGCGATCGATGAATATGAGCGCATCGAGCATCACGTTGACCGTACCGCCGGCGCGAATCCCCGCGTACTCGAAGACAAGCTTTACCGCGTGGTCCCTACCGGCCCCGGTTCCCTGAAAATCTTGCTGAAGGAAGATGGCAAGCTCACGGACCCCGTCCTGTATCGTCAGCAATTGCAGACCTGGAAAGAGCTGCTCGAACTGGCTCTCAAACCGGATGATCCTAGAGCGAAGTTGGCCTATTCCAAATGGCAAAAGAAGAAGACCGACCGCGCGGACTTGGTGGACGCGACGCGAGAAGCGTTCTTGACGAAGTGGCTGGGCCAGGAAACGCTGAACGGAAGGCCTTGCGACGTTTTCGAATTGGACCCCAATCCCAGCTTTCATCCGCATTCGATATTTCAGGATGCCATGACGCACATCACGGCGAAACTTTGGGTAGACCGTGAACAGATACAGCTTGCGCGCGCCGAAGCTCACGTGATGCGGGATATTTCATTCGGCGGGGGCATTCTCGGAAAGTTATATCGAGGCGGAGTTTTTTCTTTCCAGCAAGCGGAGGTGTCGCCGGGCATCTGGCTGCCGACACGTTATCAATACGATTTCATGGGCAGAAAATTTCTTTTCACCTTCGAGGAACACCAGTACATTGAAGCTAGCCAGTATCGCCACGACGGCCTTCCAAAACAAGCGCTCGCGTTGGTCGAAAGCGAGATCGCCAGCGGCAAAGTAGTCAACGGAGATCCCTAGCCCTTCGCTACGCCGCATGTCCACCGAAGCAACGTCGGGCACGTGAGGTAAAAATGAATCGATGGGCGCTTCACTTCTTTGCTATGGTCGCCTTCGTAATCGCCGCCGTCGCATTTGCTGCGACTGCTACGTTCGCACAAAGCGATTCCGCGCCCCCGGCGCAAAGTCCTGGCCAATCGTCTTCGCCCGCTCCGGCACCGTCGGCGAAGAAAGTCTGGACAAACGAGAATATGCCCTCGGCCGCCCCCAGTTCACCTGATTCAAATGTGAAACCGACCAGCACAGTAAACAAACCCAAACCGAATGCCAAGGGCAAGGACGCCGGTTGGTACCGCACCCAAATTTCGAAACTGCAAGCACAGATTCCACCCCTCGATGAAAAAATCTCGCAATTGCAGGCCGCCTTGAACGGACAGACTGTCACTTCAACCAGACAATACGGCGGAACGAAGCCCGACGATTGGCGCGACGAACTTTCGCGGTTCCAGAAGCAGCGCGACGATATCGACACGAAGATCGCTGCTCTGGAAGACCAAGCTCGTCACGATGGAGTCCCCGAAAACGAACTGCCCTGAAAAATCGTGCGAGCGGAATCCGTATTATCTGCGCACAAAAAAGCCCCGAAGTTTGCGCTCCGGGGCTAGCTTGCAATCAGTTTGAGACTTGTAGTTATCGCGCCGCGGCAGCTACTTCCTTTTCGATTGGCGCGCCGACCAGATTGCCCCATTCGGTCCACGAGCCATCGTAGTTTTTCACCTTGTCGTATCCCAGAAGGTATTTCAAAACGAACCAGGAGTGCGAACTGCGCTCGCCGATCCGGCAATACGCGATCACTTCATTCTTTCCTGTTATGCCCTTGCCGTCGTAGAGCGCTTTCAGCGCTTCCGCCGATTTGAATGTGCCATCTTCGTTCGCCGCCTGCGCCCAAGGAATATTTGCCGCTCCGGGAATGTGCCCACCACGCTGCGCAGTCTCTGACATTCCGGGCGGCGCGATAATCTTCCCCGTGAACTCATCGCCCGATCGAACGTCAACCAGCTGGGCCGCCTTCTTCTTCTCCAGTACGCCGAACACATCTTCCTTACGCGCGCGAATCGACTCGTCCGGACCGGTCGCTCGATACTTCGTGGCCGCCACTTTCGTCGCCTCCGTGGTCAGAGGACGCTTTTCTTCCACCCATTTCTTGCGCCCGCCGTTGATCAAACGAACGTCTTTGTGCCCATAATATTTCAATTGCCAAAAGGCATAAGCCGCGAACCAATTATTGTTGTCGCCGTACAGCAGAATCGTTGTGTCGTTGGAAATTCCTGACTGGCCGAGTAGCGCCTCGAGCGCTCCCTGGTCAATTAAATCGCGGCGAATATTATCCTGAAGTTGCGATTGCCAATTCCAACCTACCGCACCGGGAATATGTCCCTGGTCGTAGGCCGTGGTGTCTACGTCAACTTCCACTAGACGGATGTTCGAGTCCTTCAGATGGTCCGCCGCCCACTGCGTGGACACTAAAGTCTCGGGATGCTTGTATTCTGACATGTCTTTTCCCCCTCATATTTAGACTCAATCGCGCCGAAAACGACCCTAAAAATGAAAACCCACCTGCCAGCTTGTTCTGGCGGTGGGTTCGAAGTTGCTAGCTGGAATCTGTTTTTTAGATGGCTAGCCGACCCCTGCCAGATGACAAGCCCATACAACAACAAATGAGCCTGTCTCCGGTGAGGTTCGACATGCCGAAAGGCTACACCGGAACCCTATCCGCTGGCAATAAGTCTTCCCAGGGTTCCCTTGAACGATGTGGAAACATCGCTGCGCAACAGGAGTCATCTTCGGAACTTGTCCTTTAACATTCAGTTATGGGCAGAGGGCACAAAGGCACCCTTCACATTTTGGGACTCATTTTTCTAAGTAATCCGGCCTTCACCTTTGCTCAGGAGGCCCAAAAGCCTGGTCCTCCAGACACTACTATTCGCGTCAGCACGAACCGCGTCTCCGTGGGCGTGACCGTAGAAGGCGCGCACAGCCATTTCATCAGGGATCTTCACCGCGAGGACTTTCGCATCTACGACAATGGCGTCGAACAAGAATTAACGAACTTCCTCCCGATTGAAGAACCAGCCCGCGTTGTTCTCTTAGTGGAATCAGGTCCTGCCGCTCTCTTCCTAAGGCCGAGCCTGTTGCAGGCTGCCGAAACGTTTTTGAGCGGCATTTCCTCTGCCGACAAGGTAGCCATCGTTTCCTATTCAAGATCCCCCATGCTGGAAATGGATTTTACCGCAGACAAAGCTGAGGCAGGTCAAGCCCTCATGGGTTTGAACTTCATGAGTGGCTTCGCTCAACAGAATTTGCTCTCGAGCATAGCTACCACTCTCGACTGGCTTGCCTCGCTGCCCGGAAAGAAAAGCATCGTCATTCTCTCAACCGGCGTTGACGATTCAACTCCCAATGACTGGCAGCTCATACGACCCAAATTGCATGCCTCAGACGTTCACATCCTGGCAGTCTCAACAGCTGGTGCGCTGCGCAAACCCGTCAAACACAAGAAATTGTCGCCAGACGAGCGCGCTGAGCGCAAGCACCTNNAGGTGGACATGCCTACTTCCCAAAGAACGCAAAAGAATTCACCGACGCTTATGCTGAAATTGCCCAATTTGTCCGTAACGAGTACCTGCTCGAATTCAATCCGCCTTCAGAGGATGGGAAATTGCACTCTCTTAGAGTGAAGATCAGGGCCTCTTCGTACCACCTCAGCTATAGGCAGGCTTATGTCGCCCCCACTCCGCCATCGCCAGACCTCTCGAGATGAATGCTAAGGCGGAAAAACAAGACAGTCCGTGCTGGTAACCCTAGGAGATAGCGCGAAGCGCGCCGTCCGTCGATTCCAATTCGATACGCAAGAGCCAGTCGAAATGGAATTTCTCCGACCTTAGCCACTTTTCTAGCTCTTCGCGGCTTTGTGCTTCGAATTCAACTAGCATCTTTCCTTCCTGCATATTCACCAGGACGCGTCGCGCCCTCACCGTCTTTGCGCCCTGCAGCCGACGCGTAAGCTCTTCCGCGCCCTGGCGCGTGAGGCACGCCAGTGTGTGTTGCGAGATGTATAAAGCCATTCAGACTCCCGTTCCGCTAGAATAGCCCACCGGTAACCCCGAGAAACTCCATACATCGTCGGAGGAGAAAAATCAATGCCACCCGACATGCGTAAGGCCCACCCCTATTATGTTTACAATGCGATTCAGGCCCAACCTGAATTGATCGAAAAGATTTTGCTGAGACGCGGCGCGATCGAACGCACGGCTGACGCCGTCGCTCAAAAAGAACGCATCACCTTCGTCGGCATCGGAACTTCCTTGCACGCCGCGCGAGTAGCTGAAAGTTGGATGCGCGAGTTTTCTTCCGGGCGTCTTTTAACTCATGCCGAAGAGTCTTTCGAACTCGTGCACCATCCCATTGCGTTCACGGCCAACGATGCCGTAATCGTGATCACTCATACCGGCACCACCACGGCTTCTGTGAAAGCCCTGCGCATGGCTCGCGCGGCGGGAGCGTTGACCGTTGCGATCACGGGCGAGATGAGCGGCGAAGGAGTCCGCAGCGCGGATTTTCAAATCGAGACATGCGAACAGGAAGTCGCCTTCGCTTACACAAAAAGTTATACGACCGCTCTGGCGGCGCTTGCAATCCTCAGCGTGCGCATCGTGGAGCGTCGAAAATTATTGGCTAAGGGATATTCGCACGACGAACTGGCGCAGGTTCCCGCCCTGATCCGCGAAGCGCTCAGGCTCGAACCTCAAGCGCGCGAATTGGCAAAACGAGTTTCTCTGCTCACGCGCATCGAAATCTTCGGCACCGGAGTGGGCTGGGCCACCGCCAGCGAAGCAGCCTTGAAAATCAAAGAAGCCTGCTACATCGCCGCAGAGGGCTTTGAGACGGAAGAAATATTACACGGACCATTTTCAGAAACCGATTCTCGTGCTGCGTTAATCGGATTGCTCACCGGCCGCGAAACGGACAACCGCGCAAAGCAAATCTTGCGCGCGGCCGGAGAACTAAAAATGCTTCGCGCAGCAATCGCGCATTCCTCAGCGAACCACGATATCTCCGCAGAACAAATACTGCTAGTTCCCGAAACACCCGGATGGCTTACCGCTTTTGTACATTTAGTCCCGCTCCAACTTCTCACTTATTTCCTCGCGCTCGAGCGCAGCCTTAATCCCGATACCGGCCGGCAAGATCAACCCGCGCACGCCGCCGCCAGTCGCCACTACAAATACTAGCTGCGCTAAGCCTGTCCTTCCGGCCAGTCTATTACCAAGAACAATTGCCGTCCACGTTCAGGCATCGTCTGCGCCGCACTATAGAATGGTGCCAGGTAGTCCCCGGGGTGATCAATGAGACGAACTCTTTTGATTTTCTGTGTCATTACCGTGCTGGCATTTGCCGCGGCTGCGAACGCTCAATTTGCCAGAGGGTTGGGAACTCTTTCCGGCAGTGTTCTCGACGAACACGGGAAGCCCGTCCCCGATGCAAGTGTAACGATCCAAACCTCCGACGGTCTGAATCCACACGCCTCTCGTACCGATGCGAACGGCCACTTCGAATTCGCGCGGTTTGACGCCGGACAATACGACGTGCGCGCTTATTCGCACAGTCTTTTCTCCGATTGGTCCAAGCGCGTAGTCGTCCGCCCGAAGAAAACTACGGAAATTACACTGCGTTTATCGCCCACAGCAAAGTGACGGCCGTTCCCCTGCGGTATCTGAATATAATCGAATTTTTTCCTGAAGACAGGCAGTACTAAAACCCGGGTACCCGATAAATGACCCGCCAGGGCCATTGTTGCAACCGCCCTGTATCTCCCACCATGGTGACGCGGGTTGGCAGCTGCGATGCGGGGACGACGGTTCCACAAAAAAAGGAGCCGGGGCACGCTTTCCAACCCGTCCAATTCCTTCCTCTAGACCCGCTTACACCCCCGCGTTCGCCCCCGGCCCCGGGAATTTCACGTTTGTTCTCTTCCTCAGCATCGTTTAGCGGCTGCATTGCGTCTTAATAAATGTGCACTATACTCGCGCCAACCAGCCGGATTCTAGATCGGTAGGCCATACCACCCAACGAAAACGCTGTGCGTTGCGCCTGAAGGCAAGAAACACGGGCCGCATCGCTCGCAAGGCGCTCTCCATGGTTCTCGCCGGACTATTCTCGCTGGCAGTTCCGGCGAATGCTGCGGATCTGAAGCCCGAAACGACTGCTGCCTATAATCGCTACCTGCAGCTAACCGAAGCAAACATTGACGCTGAGCTGGCGCGTGGAAATCCCTACTTGTGGATCGATGCCGCGCCCGAATCACGCCGCGCCGCCGCGTATGCCGAATTGCGCAAGGGTAACCTTGTAATCGAGCGGCTCGAAACGCTGGACCATGGCAAAACAATCGCGGTTCCGGGAGGATTACTTCATCACTGGATAGGGACTGTGTTTATTCCTGGCGCGTCTCTGGCGCAAACTCTGGAATTTATGGAGGATTACAATCACAAACAGGATTATTTTCGCCCGGATATTCAGCGCTCCAAAATTCTGCGCCGCGAGGGTGACGACTTTCTAGTCAATCTCCGCTTCTACAAGAAAAAAGTGATCACAACGGTGATCGACACGGACCATCAAGTTCACTACCACGTTGTGGATTCCACCCATGCCTGGAGCCGCTCTCACACCACTCGCATTCAGGAAGTGGAAAATCCAGGCGAGCCCACCGAACGCTTGGAACCCCAGGGGCACGATCGCGGATTCTTGTGGAGCATGGACACCTATTGGCGGTTCCAGGAAAAAGACGGTGGCACCTATGTCGAATGCCAGTCGCTTTCGCTCACCCGCGACATTCCCACTGGCCTGGGTTGGATGGTGGGTCCCTTCGTCACCAGCGTTCCGCGTGAGTCACTCACGTTTACGCTCGTTACTGTGCGTAGCGCCGAACTTCAGCGGATCGCATCGCACCTCGCGGAGTGAGCTCAACTGTGGACGCCTGGAAAGACGTCGAACCTAGAAAAATGTCTTCGAGTCCATTGTTGTCTCGCGGCACCAGGTTGTTGGCAAACGAAAGGAAGCTCACTGTAGTGCCGTCTGGGCTAATCGACGGCACTAGACTGTTACCGTTGGAAGGCGTCGTCAATGTGCCGGCCCCTTGAGTTACCAGCACTGTGCTCACCGTACAGTCGGTCACAATCGTCGTAGTCGACACGCAGGTGCTGTTCACGAAAATGTTCTCCACACCATTCGTGGTGGTCGCGAAATTCGACGAGAACGAACTAAAAGCGATGTACAGGCCCGTGCTGTTAATGCTCGGATATTCGCTCGTGGAGTTCCCCGGAATACCACTGTTGGTACTGGAAACAAGCGTAGTCGAAGGCGTGCATGTCGTCGTGATATCCAAACACGTATTCCGCAGATAAATCTGCTGCGTCGGTCCCGCCCCGGTCGCCAAATTCGTCGCTGTGGAAGCAAACGCGATGAATTGGCCGGTGTTGGAAATCGACGACTCCGAGCTCGACCCATCGGCGGGTGTTACGCCATCAGGTGTAGACACCAGGGTTGTGTTAGCCGTGCAGGAATTATCCAGGCAGGTGCTGCGCTGGAAGATTTCCTGTGCTCCATTTGGATTCGGAGCAGTTGCGCCCAGATTCGACGCTATCGACGTGAACGAAACGAACAAACCGCTTTCTGCTACCGAAGGATTTGAGCTGAGGCCGTTGCCGGGAGTTATCCCGTCCGGAGTGGATATTAGAAAAGTAGTGGGCGTACACGTCTGCGACGTCAGACCGCTGCACGTATCGCGCAGAAATACTTGCGGCGTAATTCCGTCTAGCGTCACATTCGAAACCAAGTTCGTCGCCAACGAAACGAATGCGACGAATTCCCCATCGGAGCTGATCGCCGGGTTATAGCTGTCGCCATTTCCTGCGGAGAGACCGTCGGCGGAGACAGAGACGATTTGCGTTACAAATGTTGTGGGCGTCACCACGCAGTCCGCCGCAAGGCATGTCGGCCGCCAATAGACTTGGCTGGCGCCCACAGGCACGCCCACGGAAGTCACCAAATTTGTCGCCAGCGAAGTGAACGCGACATCGTCCGCGCTCGCGTCCAGGCTAGGCTCGGAACTTCCCCCATTGGCCGGATTGCCATCGGGATCCGTGCTGACAGCCACGGTAATGGGCGAGCATGACGCGACGGTTGTGCAAGTGTTGCGAATAAAAACGATGCCCCCGTTGTTTGGTTCGTTCGTAAGTAAATTATTTGAAACTGATGCAAAAGCGACGTATTGCCCGGTGGTGCTGGTCGAAGGACCTACGGTCGTGAGTTTCAGACCCAGTGTGCCATTCTCGCAATTCGAAAGGCCGCCGCAAATTCCGGCATTCGCCTGCGAACCATCCGGCGCCAGATCCACAAGTACGGGCAGTCCGATCAGGTGGGTGGGATTCACCGCAAAAGTCAGCGTATTCGATGTGCCGCCGCCGGGCGTCGAGGTCACTACCTGCACTTGGTCCACGCCCGCCACAAGAAGATCCGAACCAGTCAGCGGCGTCGTTAACGACGTAGCGCTCACAAACGTTGTCGCGCGCGACACACCATTTACCGTAATCTGTGAATATTGATTGATGAAGCCGGTACCTGTGACGGTTATCGTACCCGGTGCGCTGCCGGCCTGCACGCTTGTGGGCGAGACTGCGCTGATGGTGGGCGATGGATTCGAAATATTCAGCGGAAACATATTGGACGAACCGCCCCCCGGCGTCGGACTTAAAGGATTCACGACTGTAATCTGCAAAACTCCGGGAGTTATGATATCGGCTGCGGTCAGCGCCGTCTCAACCAACGTGGAATCTACAAACGTCGTAGTGCGACTGCTGCCGTTCACTGCCACGGTCGACAGCGCCACAAAATTTGTACCCATCACCTTCAGCTCGACACCCCCGCCTCCCGTCAGAACCCCCGAAGGGGATAGCGAAGAGATATTCGGCACCGGGCTCGTCGTGGGGCTAATCGTAAAGAGAATTCCCTGCGTCGTACCGCCGCCAGGCTGAGGCGTCTCTACCGTGATCGTCGCGGTACCCGGGGCTTGGTAAAGCGATGGCGGGACGGTCGTGGTCATCTGTCTCGTGTTCACGAATACCGTGGACAGGGGCGTGCTGTTCCACACGATCGTAGATTGCTGCACGAAGTTGTTGCCAATAACGGTTAGCACAAACGGATTGGTCTGGCTTGTGGTGATGCTGGTCGGTGCCACCGATGCAAGAGAGGGTGTAGGGAAGTTTACCTGCTGACCGCACGAGACCGTGACGATCGATACGAACATCAGAAACCAGAAAGACGGTCGAAATTGTCCCCGCAAATTTCTCACCCCTGGGTCTATAGGTTGAAGTCGCCCGGCGCAACGGTAGCAATAGAGACTACTAAAGATGGCCCCATCCGGCAATTGGGATGCCTGCTCTTATTTTGATTGCGGGCGGTTCAAGGGACAATTTAGCCCTTTAATCATCTTTTAATCTGGCTTTTGGACAAGAACATGCTTTACTCTGCCCGGCGTGGAAATGAAGTCACGCGAAACGCCTGTTCCACCTGCCTATGCGCCGCCTTCTCGTCCAATTCGGCTGCCCGCTCCTTTGTCTGCTGCTCGTGTCTCTTTTAGCCCCGCAAACCGCGTGCGCGCAGGATTCAAAACCCGATAATCCCAGCCTGCCGAGCACTCAGGATTCTGCCTCGGTCACCGCTCAGGAAAATTCCGATTCCGGAGATGTATTGACGCTCTTTCCGCATTCGGACACTGCCCCGTTCTGGATTTCGGGCCAAGCCAACGTTATCTTTCAATGGCATCCGTCCTTCCCGGCGAAATACAGCGGCCCAAACAGTTTCCACTCCGAAGCGGAGAACGCCACGTCGAAAGTTTATACGCTTTACCTCGGTTACGAGCTCACGCACACGACAGAAGTCTTCATGGATGTCGAAAGCGCCGGAGGTCATGGCCTCAGCGCAGCCTTTGGATTGGCGGGGTTCACCAATCTTGACGTCGTGCGTAACCCCGAGTTGGGTCTTGTTCCCTATCTTGCACGCGCGATGGTGCGCCAGATCATTCCCCTCAGCGACGACCGTGTTTCCGCCGAGCGCGGACCATTTGGCCTGGCGACCTCGCTTCCCGCCCGCCGCCTCGAGTTTCGCATCGGCAAGTTCGGGCTCGTCGATTTCTTTGACGCAAACTCCTGGGGTACCGACAGCCATTTGCAGTTCCTGAATTGGACTGTGGACAACAATGGCGCGTACGACTACGCCGCGAACACGCG
>PLZZ01000041.1 GCA_003153585.1 Acidobacteriota bacterium
CGCCAAGGTTGTGCAACGCGCCGCATCAAATGGCGAGGCCGGGCCCGCGGAACCCGGATCAACTGCGTCCATAAAGCGCGCCCATGAAGCGTTACTTGCAGCGGAAGGAAGCGATTGGTGCTGGTGGTACGGGCCGGAACACGCCTCTTCTAATGATGCGGAATTCGACGAGTTATATCGCCAGCATTTGACCGAGGTTTACACCGCGCTGGGTGAGCACGTGCCCGACGCTCTGCTGCACCCCATCAAGCGCGCGCCCGAACGCTCACGGCGCGAAACGCCGGAAGCATATCTGGATGTAAAGGTTGATGGCCGCGAGAGCAGTTACTTCGAGTGGCTGGGAGCCGGGCTATATGCCACGGACCGCCGTGGCGGCACCATGCATGGCCGGAGCTACGTGCTTGGCCAGCTTCGTTACGGATTTGGCCCGGAACACTTTTATCTGCGAGTTGACCCAACCGAAGCGATTGCGGAGATTCCGGACTTTCAATTCCGACTGACGATGTGGGATTCGCGAGAGACCCGGCTCACCGTGAGAGTGACCGGCGGAAAATTCGCAGGATGCATCCTCGAGCAGGGCGGCGCATGCTTGTTGCATCCGGAAACTTTGGTGGCGGCGGCGTTCGACAAAATTATTGAAGTGAGCCTAGCGCGGGAATTGTTTGACCTGAAGAATCGCAAGTCGCTGCTCTTAAGCGCGGCGCTATGGGAGAGCGGCTTGCCGATCGACGTTCTGCCGATTGACGGAATGCTGGAACTAAGTTTGGGAGAAGAAAATTTCGCCTGGAACGCGGAATAGCAGGAACCCGGAGTAGAGCCTCAAAACTCTCCGTATTAGTACGGTGCCTCGATTAGGTATTTAAGCTCCTCGTTTCATTTCGGAAATTCAACTATTGTCCGCGTAACCCTTTCAGCACGCTTGGGACTGCACACCAAGAGCACTCGGCTCGGCGGTTTTGAGCCATAAGAGCAGGAACCGANNCATGCCAGTCTGTCGAACGCTCGTTCGGCTGCCAATCAACGGCCGGCAAGTGTCGCGGCCGTCGGATCGCGTTCGCGAGTGGCGTGCGCTGTCGATCGGGACTGCGCTTCATCGTTTTCTCTTCCGATGACGATCGAAGCCAATCAAGGGCAGGCCGAACCGCGCGTGAAATTCATTGCCCGAGGCCAAGGCATCACAGCACTCATGACCACAGAAGGAATCGAAGTGGTTGTCGGGTCGGCGCAAAAAGGAACGGCGGGGCGCGTGGTGAAGCTCAGATTCGGCAGAGAATTGGCGGAAGACAGGCCAATCTCCCAGTCAGGCGAATCCACGGCCGAAAAAACAAAACGGCCTCGTCGTGCTTCGTCCGCAGCGCCGGGCGGGGCGCACTCCAGACGAAGAAGGAAAAGCGGCGGCGCGTCGGGAACCTCTCGTCACAGGCGAGCCAGGAAGAAAGCAGCGCGGCCTCGAGTCCGCCGGAAACGCGCGGCGGGAGATTCCGCTCCGGCGCAGAAACAAGTGCCGCATCAAACCGCGCCGATGATTCCTACCGCGCCTCGTGAAAAGAATCCTCCCAGCGGCGATGCCGGAAGCTTGCAGTGGCACGGAGATGGACGGTTAGCGGCCGAGACGAATTATTTCTTAGGCAACGACCCCGCCAAGTGGCGAACGCATGTGCAACATTTTTCGCGCGTGATTGCCCGGGCAGTCTTGCCGGGCGTGGATGTAATCGCTTACGGAAACGAGCGTGCGCTCGAATACGATTTGCGCGTGGCGCCGGGAGTGGACGCACGGGGTTTGCGGCTGCAGATTTCGGGCGCGGATGGAATGAAGCTAGATGCGAATGGGGACCTTGTAATCCTCGCCGCCGGACGAGAAATTCGGATGAAGAAGCCGGCGATGTATGAAGAGATGACGGGCGAGGAATTGTCTAACAGCGACTCTGCGAACCTGAAGCTGCAACGACGGCCTGTCGCTGGAGGTTACGCGATTGAGGCTGATGGGACTGTAGGCTTCCGAATCGATGCGGCTGACGTCGCGGCTCGCTTGGACCAGGCAAAACTCTCGAGACGCGGGATGAAGAATATCGCCGGTCTGGGGACGCTGGTGATTGACCCGTCGCTAAGCGTTTCATACTCAACTTTTCTAGGCGGCACTGGCGACGACAGCGCGACGAGCGTCAAAGTAGACTCGTCCGGAAAGGTGTACGTGAGCGGCACGACTACGTCGGCAACAACCTTTTCGGAGTCTTCAAAGAAGCTTGGTCCGGGGGGAGGAGCCTCGGATTATTTCATCGCGAAACTCGATCCGACGAAGAGCGGGTTGAATTCACTGCTGTATTTGACGTTCATCGGCGGCAGCGGAGACGAAGAAGGAGGATTTCTCGCCGTTGACGCAAACGGAAACGCGGCGATTGCCGGCACAACGACGTCCACCGATTTCCCGGTTACCGACGGAAGCACGCGAACGGCGGGCAGCAACGACGCCACGGTTACGGANNGGCGGAATTGCGATGGACAGCTCCGGGAATGTTTTTGTAGCCATGGACACGAATTCCACGGACCTCACAACCACCACGGGAGCATTTCAAACTGCATACGGTGGCGGCGTTAGCGACGGCTTCTTGGTGAAGCTCGGGCCGACGAGTACGCCGACTTTGATGTATTGCACCTACCTGGGTCTGAACGCGCAAGCGAGCGTCGCGGGAGTTGCCGTGGATTCCGCCGGCAACGCGTTCCTCGCGGGATTCCCATCGAACCCTAATGGAACCATGAATACCGCAAACGGGTTTCAAACTAGCTATGGCGGTGACCCATTCGACGGGCTTGTGATGAAAATAACGCCGGCGGGCAATGGCGCTGCCGACTTGTCATATGCCACGTTTCTAGGCGGAGCGAGTTCGGACAAGGCGCTGGCCATCGCGGTGGGTGCGAATCTGCCAGCTACAGCGTACGTCACAGGGTCAACGCAATCGTCAAACTTTCCGACTGACAGCTCAATCACGGCTTTGCAGACCGGCCTAAAAGGTACAACGAATGCTTTTTTGTCCGTTATATCCCAGAGCCCGACGACAGGGATGACTTCGCTTGCGTATTCCAGCTATTTAGGCGGGGCCGGGACGGATGCTGGTCAAAGCGTTTGGTTTGACGCTGTGAACCAGATATACGTGACCGGAACCACGACGTCTTGGAATTTCCCCTGGCAGGATAATTTTCAGCCGTTCAATGGCGACTCCGCCGCATTCGTAACGAAGCTCGATCCAACTTCATCGGCCGCAGCTTCGCTGCTGTATTCCACGCCGCTCGGCGGGACGGCACCAGTCGGAGCGACGGCTGGAACGAGCGGGAACGCGATCGCAGTGGACTCATCCGCCAACGTGTACGTGGCCGGAGCTACATCCACAGCGGATTTTCCGCGCGCTGGAAATCCAATGAACGGAATCCAAATTACGTGCGCCAGTTGCCAGCAATCGCCACCGGAGAATGACGCGTTTGTTGTGAAAATCACATCAAGTGCGGCGGCTAATCCGAGCGTGTCATTCAGTTCGGCTAACGTGAACTTCGGATCGCAACCGGTTGGCGTGCCAAACAATGCGCAATTACCAGTGGCGATTATGAACACTGGCGACGCACCTCTTTCTATTTCAAGCATCAGCATAACTGGTGCAAACAGCGGCGATTTTTCTGCCGTTAACCCGGAGCCCTGCTTGGCGTCGCCGATTAGCGCTGGATCGTCGTGCGCTTTCGAGATGCAATTTGCGGCGAGCGTTGTGGGCATCGAGGGCGCGTTTTTAAGTGTTAGTGACTCCGCACCCGGAAACCCCCAGGTTCTGGCGTTGCTTGGAACTGGAGCGGGTCCGCTGGCGGTGCCTTCACCTACGAGCATTAGTTTTGGCAGCGTGCCGGTTGGAACAACGCCATCGCAGGCCATCACTTTGATGAATACGGGCAATCAAACACTGCTGATCACCAATATCGCTGNNGTGGGTTCAGCATAACTTTCACGCCATCCGCCACCGGCACATTTAGTGCGGCGGTAAATATAACGGACAACTCAGGAAACCTGTCAGGCGCGGTGCAAACGATTCCGTTGACAGGAACAGCGACGCCGGCAGCACCGCTCTTGAACATATCGCCTACAGCGCTGGCGTTCGCGGCGCAGGCGGTGGGCAGCACGAGCGGAAACCAGACGGTGACGGTTGTAAACCAAGGGAGCGGGACACTAAACATTTCGGGAATTACCGTTAGCGGAAGCGGTGCGAGCAGCTTTGGAATCGTTCCAGCAGGAAGCAGTCCTTGCCCTTCAAGCGGCACGCTTGCATCCGCGGCGAGTTGCACCGTGACGATAAACTTTTCGCCGTCGTCGAGCGGCACAAAAAGTGCAAGTCTGAGCCTCAGCGATAATGCAGCCGGAAGCCCGCAAACAGTGTCATTGACAGGAACTGCCGTTGCATCGGCGATCACGCTCTCCGCTTCTAGCCTCACGTTTGGCGCCCAGCCCGCTGGAACGGCAAGCTCGCCGCAGAACGTCACCTTGTCCAATCCTGGAACCACTTCGCTCGGAATATCTGGGATCATTTTGAACGGAACGAATCCCACGGACTTTATCGAGACGAACAACTGCCCGCAAAGTCTGGGCGTCAGCGCATCCTGCGTAATCACGGTGAAATTTGATCCTTCTGCCACCGGATCGTCGAGCCGCACGGCGTCGATAAGCATTTCCGACAATGCTCCGCAAAGCCCGCAGACAGTCGCGCTCGCTGGTTCAGTGACGGTGGCGACGGTATCGGTTTCACCGGCAACGATCACCTTTGGAAATCAGGTGGCGGGAGGAACGAGTTCGCCGGTGGCCGTCACGGTGAAAAATACCGGGCAAGGGGCCTTGACCGTGAGCGGCGCTAGCGTTACAGACACGACGGACTTCACCCTGAAGAATAATTGTACTGGCGCGGTCCCGGGCGGAGGCACTTGCACGGTCCAAATTACATTTAAGCCCGCGGCTCCAGCCTCGGGAGCGCAGTGCGGTTCCACCAGCGGAGCGAAGAGTGCAACCCTCACGCTGACGGACAATGCAACAGACAGCCCACAATCGGTGATGCTGAACGGGACCGCAACCGATTTCTGCCCCGACCCGCCCACGGTCGGCGGTACTAGCCAAACTGTCCCTGCGGGGACGACGGCGGTTTTCGACCTC
>PLZZ01000066.1:0-1590 GCA_003153585.1 Acidobacteriota bacterium
TGGTACAGCAAAGTGCTGGGCGAACAGCCCTATTTCGATCAGCCTTTCTACGTTGGATTCAACGTAGGCGGATATGAGTTGGGACTTCTGCCAGAGAAGGATGCGGCTGCGAAGCGCGCTCGCGCGGGCGTNNCAGGATGTGGGCGGAGGAATTCTGATTGGCGCGGTGCGGGATCCGTTTGGCAATGTTCTGGGCATCATCCAGAACCCTAACTTTAAGCCAGACGGAGCGAAGTAGATTGTCCTAACGAGAACCGAAAGAAGAGTTAAGCGTTGGCGCTCTGAGGAGTGTGCAGCTTCTCAAGAGCGGCGATGTGTTCCAGGATCATTTCGACTACGTACTCATCTCCAAATTTCGAGTTAATCATCACGTTGTAGAGCGCCCGACAGGGCCACTCGGAGCCGAAGTAGTGGCGTATGAAGGAGGCACGCTCCGCGTCGATTTCGGAGACCAGTTGGGCGGCTTCCTTTTCGGTTTTCCCGATCGATTTTATGCGGAGAATTTTTTCCTCTCGCGAAGCGTAGACGAAGACGTGAAAGGCGTCCGGATGATCTCGTAAAATGTAAGGCGCACCGCGCCCTACGATGACGCAATTTCCCCGGGAAGCAACATCCTCCACCACCTTGCGCAGCACCTCGACCATCTGATCCGTGTCAAAGCTGGAAGCGGTGCCCTCCAGTGGGAGCGCNNTCCACGCGTTCGTCGCACTGCCTTGCTGCCTTTGGATCGACCTTGGCGATGCGGGCAATTTCCGCAGTGAGTTCCTCGTCCCAGAGTTTCCAGCCTAGTTCTTCGGCCAGCCGGCGGGCAATAAGCGCACCACCGCTGCCGTATTCGCGCTCGACGGTGATGGTCCGGACCTGCATAGCGTCCCTCCCGGAGCATCAGTGTACAGCTATTGGGCCGCCCGGCTTCACTTTCTTCATCAGGAAGACAAAGGGGAGCATGACGAGCACGGATACGCCGAGGAGCCAGAAGTTGTCTATGTACGCCAGCATGGTGGCTTGTCGATCGAGCATGTTTGCCACGATGGCGTAGGCCTGGTGCGAAGCTTGATAGGCGGACGATCCTTTGGCTATTAGCGCGCGTGTAGTCTCAGCAATCATGGCCTGGAGTTGTGGACTTCCCGCGTGTATGTCGTTGTTCAGGTTGGCCTGATGGAACTGTGTCCGGCGCGCGAGCATTGTGGTGACGAGTGAAATTCCTATGCTGCCGCCGATGTTCCGCGCGAGATTGATCAAGCCGGATGCCGCGTTGGATTTGTTTTTGGGAATAAATGCGTACGCCGCGGTGTTGATGGGAACGAAGAGAAATGCGAGGCCGANNAGTCTCCGCGCATCATAACGCCCAAGAAGAAAGCCCACGACGGGCATGGCCACCAGAATGGCGAATCCCCCGGGCATCAATGCGAGGCCGGCTTGTTCCGCGGTGTAGCCCATAACCGTTTGCATAAAGAGCGGCAGCAAAACGGTGCTGGACATCAATGCGAATCCCACCATGAACATCAACATATTTCCCACGGCAAAAGAGCGGTCTTTGAACAGATGCAAGTCGATAATAGGGTCTTTGTGATACCACTCCCAGATCAC